>NZ_AYMF01000024.1:0-321800 GCF_000633435.1 Achromobacter sp. DH1f
CCCCCCCGCCCCCACCCGCCGCTATCATGGTTTTCCTATCCGCCGGCTCCGCCCGGCGGCGCCATGACGAGAAAGGAATCCGCATGATCGATCTCTATTACTGGACCACCCCGAACGGCCACAAGATCACGATCTTCCTGGAAGAAACCGGCCTGCCCTACCAGATTCATCCGATCAATATCGGCAAGGGCGACCAGTTCAAGCCCGACTTCCTGGCCATTGCGCCGAACAACCGCATTCCGGCCATCGTCGACCAGGCACCGGCCGATGGCGGCGCGCCGATCTCGTTGTTCGAATCCGGCGCCATCCTGCAGTACCTGGCCGAAAAGACCGGCCGCTTCCTGCCCGCCGACCTGCGCGGCCGCGCCGAGGTGTCGCAATGGCTGTTCTGGCAGATGGGCGGCCTGGGGCCCATGGCCGGCCAGAACCACCACTTCTCGGGCTACGCCCCCGAACGCATTCCCTACGCCATCGACCGCTACGTCAAGGAAACCAACCGCCTGTACGGCGTGCTGAACAAGCGCCTGGCCGACCGCGAATTCGTGGCCGGCGACTATTCCATCGCCGACATGGCCGCCTACCCCTGGATCGTGCCGCACGCCAAGCAAGGCCAGGACCTGAACGACTTCCCCCACCTGAAGCGCTGGTTCGACGCCATTGCCGCGCGCCCGGCCACCCAACGCGCCTACGCGCTGGCAGACGGCATCAACACCACGCCGTCGGTCAGCGATGAGGAATCGCGCCGCATCCTGTTCGGCCAGACTGCCCAGCACGTGCGCTGAACGAGGCCCCCCATGACCGATAACGCGACCGGCACCGATTCCCCGCTGCGCTTTCGCCGCGCCACCCTGGCCGACCTGCCCGCCATCGTCGCCATGCTGGCCGACGACGAACTGGGGGCCAAGCGCGAAGATCCCTCCATTCCGCTGAACCCCCGCTACACTTCCGCTTTTACCGCCATCGAGCAGGACCCGAACCAGTTCTTCGCGGTGGTCGAGCGCGACGCGCACCTGGTCGGCTGTTTGCAGTTATCGTTCATACCCGGCCTGTCGCGGCTGGGCCAATGGCGCGGACAGATCGAGAGCGTGCGCATCGCCTCGTCCTCGCGCGGCCAGGGCCTGGGGCGCACCATGTTCGAGTGGGCCATCGAGCAGTGCCGTTCGCAGGGATGCGAAATGGTGCAGCTGACCACCGACCGCGCCCGGCCCGACGCCCGCCGCTTCTACGAAAGCCTGGGCTTCGTGGCCAGCCACGACGGCATGAAACTGAGCCTGTAGCGCCCCCCGGCGCCCAGGCCATCACTAAGGAGCGCCCCATGCACGGCGAATACAAAGTCCCCGGCGGCAAGCTGGTCGTCGCGGACCTCGAAGTCCAGGACGGCCGCCTGGCCAACGTCCGCATCAGCGGCGACTTTTTCCTGGAACCGCCCGAGGCCCTGGAAGCCATCAACAGCGGCCTGAACGGCATGCCGGCGGACGCCGGCGAGCTGGAATTGGCGGTGGCCGTGCAGTCGGCCCTGCCCGACAACACCGAAATGTTCGGTTTTTCGGCCGAAGCCGTGGCCGTGGTGCTGCGGAGGGCCCTGGCATGACCCGCACCGACTGGAACGACTACGACTGGCAACTGATCCACGAGCCGCCGCAGCCACCCGCGCTGCACATGGCGCTGGATGCCGTCATCACCGACGAAGTCGGCGCCGGCACGCGCCCGCCCACCCTGCGCATCTGGGAATGGTCGGCGCCCGCGGTCGTGATCGGCCGTTTCCAATCGCTCAAGAACGAAGTCGATCCCGACGGCGCCGCACGTCACGGCATCGAGGTCGTGCGCCGCGTCAGCGGCGGCGGCGCCATGTTCATCGAACCCGGCAACAGCATCACCTATTCGCTCAGCGCCCCGCAGGCGCTGGTGCACGGCATGAGTTTCCAGGAATCCTATGCCTTCCTGGACGCCTGGGTGCTGCAGGCGCTGCACGACCTGGGCATCAAGGCCTGGTACCAGCCCCTGAACGACATCGCCTCCGACATCGGCAAGATCGGCGGCGCCGCCCAGGCGCGCCGGGCCGGCGCGGTGCTGCATCACGTCACCATGTCCTACGACATCGACGCCGATAAAATGGTGGAAGTCTTGCGCATCGGGCGCGAGAAACTGTCGGACAAGGGCACCACCAGCGCCAAGAAGCGCGTCGACCCGCTGCGCACCCAGACCGGGCTGGCGCGCGAAGTCATCATCCAGCGCATGGTCGATACCTTCGCCGGGCTGCACCGCCTGACGCCGGGCCAACTGGGCGCCGCCACGCTGGCGAACGCCCAGGCCCAGGCCGCCGAGAAGTTCTCCACGCCCGAATGGACCGCGGTCGTCCCCTGACGGCCCCCGGGTTTACGTTCGACGGCCGCGCCGCAAGGCGCGGCCGGGTCTTTCTGGAGGTAGTTCAATGCGTCGCCCCTTTACGCCTCGCGGCGGGATAAGCGCCCTGCTCCTGGGCACCGCCCTCTTGGCGCTGGCCGGTTGCGGCAGTTCGCCGCCCGCCAACATCACGCTGGAATCGCCGGCCTCGGCCTCGGCGTCCTCGTCAGCCACGCCCGAGAAAGTGGGCGACCTGTCCACCGAACGCATCAAGTGGTCGTCGGACAAACCCGGCTGCAAGGGCGACTGCCCCCGCATCGAGATCGACAGCGTGGCGTTTCCCGGCATCCCCAAGCTGAGCGCGCTGGTCGACCACGTGCTGGCCTACATGACCGGCACCGACGCCAACCGCCGCGGGCCATATGAAACGCTGTCGGAATACACCCAGTACTTCTGGTCCACCGCCCGCCCGCGCGACGCCACCTACTTCAAGGCAAGCGTCAAGGACACCGTGGGCGACGTCGTGTCCATCGAACTGCACACCGAACAATTCCTGACGGGCGCCGCGCACGGCATCCCGGCCACCCAGTACCTGAACTGGGAACGCAGCCGCGGCCGCGTCATGGCGCTGGACGAAGCCCTGATTCCCGGCCGCCGCGGCGAATACGTCGCCGCGCTGCAACGCGCCCACGCCAAGTGGCTGGCCGGCAACGCCGACGCCAAGCGCGACCCCGCGGCCTACAACAAGATGTGGCCGTTCCAGGAAAGCGACAACTTCGCCCTGACGCGCGACGGCATCGTGGTCAAGTACGACGCCTACTCCATCGCGCCGTACTCCTATGGCGAACCCGAGCTGACCCTGCCCTATACCGACCTGCGCGGCATCCTCAAGCCGGAGTTATTACCCAAGTCCTGATGCCGTCCAGCCAGACCTGGCCGGGCTGGCTTGCCTGGGCGTCACGCAAAAAAAAAGCGGCCCACAAGGCCGCCGCTTTTACGTACGTCAAACGCCCCTCACCACTGGTATCTGGCCGTTGCCAGCACCGTGCGGTCCGCGCCCCAGTAGCAGATCATGGTGCTGTTGCAGTACGCCAGGTACTGCTTGTTGAACAGGTTGCTGGCGTTCAAGCCAAAACGCCAGCGGCCGGTGTCGTAGTGCACCGCCGCGTCCACCAGCAGGCGGCTGGGCAAGGTGAAACTGTTGTCGACTGATCCATATGTCTTGCCGACATAACGCAGGCCGCCGCCAAAGCCCAGCCCGTTCAGGTCGCCGCCATGGATGGTGTAGTCGGTCCAGACCGATGCCATGTGCTTGGGCACGCCGGTGGGATGCTTGCCCTGGCTGGCGTCGTTGGCCTTGGTGACGACGTTGTCCATGTAGGCATAGGACGCCACCAGACTCAGCTCACGCGTCAATTCGGCATGCGCTTCCAGCTCCAGCCCGCGTGACCGGATTTCCCCGGACTGCACCGAAAACTGCGGCCGCTGCGGATCGGCCGTCAGCACGTTGGTCTGGCGCAGGTCATACAGCGCCACCGTGGCAAAGCTGCGCACGTTGGCCGGCTGGAACTTCACCCCCACCTCGTACTGCTTGCCGCGCGTCGGCACGAACGGCGTGCCGGCGGCGTCGTTGCCGCTCTGCGGCTGGAACGAAGTGGAATAGCTGACGTAGGGCGAGATGCCGTTGTCGAACTTGTAGTTCAGGCCCGCGCGCCAGGTGAAGGCATGGTCGCCCGCATCGGTGGACGCGGTGCGCGCCCCGGTCTGCGCGTTGTGCTGCGTGTCGTCGGTGCGTGCATAGTCCTGACGCCCGCCCACGGTCAGCAGCCAGCGGTCCCAGCGCAGTTGTTCCTGCAGGTAGCCCCCCAGCTGCGTCAGGCGGGTGGTCTGGTTCACCGTGACGGGCACCCGCGGAAATCCGCTGTAGTCCGGGTCATACACATTGATCGGGTTGGCGCCGAAATACTGCCCGCCGCGTCGAATGTCGTTTTCCAGGTACTGGTAGTCCACCCCGGCCAGCAGCGTGTGCCGCAGCGCCCCGGTCTGGAAGTCCAGCTGCGCCTGGTTGTCGATGGTGAACTGCGACAGGTGTTCCTTGTTGACGTTGGCCCACATATAGGCCGACCGCCGGTCCGGCCCCAACGGACTGGACAGCGACGTCTGGTAGTAGTCGATATCGTCTCGCAGATAGCGCACGTTCTGGCGCACCTGCAACGCATCGCTGAAACGATGCTCCAGCAGGTAGCCCACCGAATACTGCGTGCGCTTGAAGCGGTCGCGGTCCGGATCGCCCAGATAGGCGTCCGAGCGCAGCCGGCCGTTGGGGTTCCACAACGCGGTGCCGTAGGCCGGAACGGGGTTGAACAGCCCGCCCTCAGGGTCGTACTGGTAACTGGCCAGCAGCGTCAGGCTAGTGTCGCCGCTGGGCCGCCAGGTCAGCGCCGGCGCGATACCCACGCGTTGTTCCTTGACGTGGTCGGTCTGGGTGTTGGCGTCGCGCCCCAGCCCCGTCACGCGGTATAGCCATTTGCCGTCCTCGTCCACCGGGCCGCCGACATCAAAGCCCATCTGGTAGCGCTGGTGATTGCCAATGCCGAACTCCACCGAATGCAGCGGCTCGCTGGTGGGACGCTTGGTCACCATGTCCACCACCCCGCCCGGACTCGCCTGACCGTACAGCACCGATGACGGGCCGCGCAACACATCCATGCGTTCCAGGAAATACGGGTCGATGCGCGGCGTGGCGAACCAGGTGGTGCGGTTCAGCTTCATGCCGTCCAGATACGAATCGGCGTCAAAGCCGCGAATGCGCAGTTGGTCAAAGCGCAGGTCGTTGTCCTGACTGTACACCGCCGGCACGTAGCGCAGCGCCTGGTCCACCGTCTGCGCGGCCTGCGCATCCATCAGGTCACGCGTCACTACCGATACCGATTGCGGCGTATCGATCAAGGCCGTGTCCGTCTTGCTGCCTACGCTGCTGCGACTGGCCACCACGCCGGGCGCGGGGCCATCGGCCTTCTCGGCGGTCGCGCCGGCCGTTACCGTAATCGCGGGCAATTGGCGGGTTTCCTGGGCGGCGGCGGGCGCCGTCCAGCACGCCGCCAAGGCGAGCGCCAGCGTGGACGCCCCCAGCGGGCATCGCGTCAGTCCTGCAAACATGCTTGGCATTCTCCGATGGGCGGGCCGCCTCTGCCGGGCGGCCGCAAGATAAACATCAAATAACAATGATTAGTATTTAAATATTTAAACTAGAATGCAGGGCGCCACATTCCGCTGCAAACCAGCCAATTTCTGGCGTTTTCACATCTTTTTTGATCAAAGCGATTTGTCATGGACTCACTCTGGCGGCAGCGTTTCGCCACCGGTTACCAGCGCCTGCCCCGGCCGGTCATCGCCCACGCCCACGACTACGCCCACGGCGAACGTGAAATCTGGCACAGCCATGAACAGGGCCAACTGGTGCACGCCATCCAGGGCGTGGTGCGCGTGCTCACCTCGCAAGGCGCCTGGACGCTTGCCCCGCTGCATGCGCTCTGGATCGCGCCAGGCGTGGACCACGAACTGCACATGGTGGGCGCCGTCAAGATGCGGTCGCTGCGAGTCGAGCCCGACACCGCTCCGTGGCTCTGGACCGCCTGCCGCCAGATCGAAGTGGGCGCCCTGCTGCGCGAGCTCATCGGCGGCATGCTGCGCGATGCGCGCGAATACGCGCCGGACAGCAATGCTGCTTTGATCGTGCCCTTGCTGCTGCGTCAATTGCGCGAGGCGCCGGTGGTCGAACAGGGCAAACTGCCCCTGCCGCAGGACAAGCGCTTGCTGAAGGTCTGCGAAACCCTGATGCACATGCCCGCCAACAACGACACCCTGGAACTGCTGAGCACCCAGGCCGGCGCGAGCATCCGCACCCTGGGACGGCTGTTCAAGCGCGAAACCGGCCTGACCTTCGGCCAATGGCGCCAGCAACTGCGGCTGGCCGAGGCCGTATGCCAGTTGTCGCTGGGCGAACCCGTGGCCCGCGTGGCGCGCGGCATGGGCTATGCCAACGCCAATGCCTTCAGCGCCATGTTCCGGCGCGCGCTGGGCGCCGCGCCCCAACGCTATCTGCGGCTGGCGGCAGTCACGCCGGCATAGCGCCAGCGGACGGCATTCCAGCTTCTCCCCGCATCCCGGCGCCCCAATGCAAACCGCCCCTTTCGGGGCGGCGTGCTTGTCTTCCTCATTGCTCCTCCAGCGCCGGGCCTGAACCCGGCGCAAGAAGACCTTACGGGTACAGGCCGCGCACCTGGCGGGCTTGCAGGATGCGCGTGCAAGCCACGATGAACGCGGCGGTGCGCAGCGTCACCTTGTGCTCTTTGGCCACCTGCGCCACCGAGGCGTAGGCTTCGCGCATGATGCGTTCCAGGCGCTGGTTGATCTCGTCTTCGCTCCAGAAGAAGCTGGAGAAGTCCTGTACCCACTCGAAGTACGACACGGTCACGCCGCCGGCGTTGGCCAGCACGTCCGGCACCACGTACACGCCGTGTTCAGCCAGGATGTCGTCCGCTTCCGGGGTGGTCGGGCCGTTGGCGCCTTCCACCACGATCTTGGCGCGCACCTTGGCGGCGTTGTTCACGGTGATCTGGCTTTCCAGCGCGGCCGGGATCAGGAATTCGGTTTCGAGCGTCCAGAATTCGTCCTTGTCCAGGGCCTGGCCGCCAGAGAAGCCGCCCACGCCGCCATGTTGCGACACATGCGACAGCAACTTGTGCACGTCCAGGCCGGCCGGGTTGTGCACCGTGCCGGTGTGGTCCTGTGCGGCGATGACCTTGGCGCCGGCTTCATGGAACAGGCGGGCGGCGGTGCCACCCACGTTGCCGAAGCCCTGCACCACCACGCGTGCCTTGGACACGTCGATGTTCAGGTCGCGCGCGGCTTCGCAGCCGACCACGAACACGCCGCGGCCGGTGGCCTCGACGCGGCCCAGGCTGCCGCCCAGCGCGATCGGCTTGCCGGTCACGACGCCGGTGGAGGTCGACCCTTCGTTCATGGAGTACGTGTCCATCATCCAGGCCATGGTCTGGGCGTTGGTGTTCACGTCAGGGGCGGGAATGTCCTTGGACGGTCCGATGATGACGCCGATTTCGGTGGTGTAGCGGCGCGTCATGCGCTCGAGTTCCGACTGCGACAGCTTGCGCGGGTCGACACGGATGCCGCCCTTGGCGCCGCCGTACGGCAGGTTCACCGCGGCGTTCTTGACCGACATCCAGGCGGCCAGCGCCATCACTTCCGACAGGGTGACGTCCTGGTGGAAGCGCACGCCGCCCTTGCCCGGGCCGCGCGAGGTGTTGTGCTGCACGCGGTAGCCTTCGAAGTGGGCCACGCTGCCGTTGTCCAGCTCGATCGGCACATCGACGATCAGCGAACGCTTCGGACGCTTCAGGGTCTCGACCCAGCGAGCCAGCGAGCCGAGGTACGGGGTGACCCGATCGACTTGTTGCAGGTAATTACCCCAGGGGCCGAGATCGTCGGCATTCAGATAAGACGGCAAGGCATGGGTGGGAGTTTGAGACATGAACATGCTCTCCTGACAAAGTTGCGCCATTTTATCCATAACCTTAATGCGTCCCCATATTTAATATAAATATTTTAATTGGGGACACATGAAAGCGGACGGATACCGCGAGCGTTGCCGAGCCTGCCGAAACGCTGCGCCTATCCTAGCCCTGCGAGACGCCAGCGTCCAGCCACCCAGTGCGACCTGCCCCGCTTGAAACCGACCCCGACTTCACCCAGAATCAGCCGGCCCCGGTTTTTTCTTCCCGGCACCGGCGGCGTGTAAAGCTTGTCACTTCCGCGTTCGGCAGCGGGCAACCCCCGCCAGCCATCTTGCCCTTATGAAAACCAACCATAGAGGTGCGCATGTCGGATTTTTCTCTCATTGACGGCCATGACCCGCGTTACGCGACCCTGCAAAAAGGGTTCAACCTGCGCTTTCCCAGCACAGGCCAAGGCGCGAACGCCATTTACGTCTGCAAGACCCCGCAAGACGTGCTGGACGCGGCCAACGCCGCGCTGGCCCAGGGCTGCCGCATCACGGTGCGCAGCGGCGGCCACTGCTACGAAGGCTTCGTGGCCGACAAACTGCCCGAAGACCACGGCCAGTCCCTGGCCATCATCGATCTCAGCCTGATGACCGGCCTGCGCTACCGCGACGCCGGCGACATCGCATCGCCCTGGAACCCGGCAGCGCGCTACCGCTTCGCGGCGGCGTCCGGCAACCAGAACTGGGACGGCTACCTGGACCTGTACAAGACCGCCAACCGCACCCTGCCCGGCGGCTCGTGCTATTCGGTCGGCTCGGGCGGGCATATCGTGGGCGGCGGCTACGGCCTGCTGTCGCGGCTGCACGGCCTGACGGTCGACTGGCTCTCCGGCGTGGACATCCTGGTGCCGCAGGGGCCGGGCGCGCGCAAGCTGGTCGCCAAGCACGTCAACCTGCACAGCACCGGCAGCGACCGCGACCTGTTCATCGCCTGCCGCGGTGGCGGTGGCGGCAATTTCGGCATCATCCTGACCTACTACTACGCCGAGCTGCCCAAGGCGCCCCAGGAAGCCTACTGGCTGTCGCTGTCATACCCGTGGGACGGCTTCGGCACCGGCACGGCCGGCCGCGCCGCCTTCGCCCGCTTCATGCGGGCCTACTGGCAATGGTTCGCCGACCACGATGCCGACTGGAACAGCCCCGACCCGGCGCGCGCCAACGGCGGCCTGTTCACGCTGCTGAAGGTGCAGCACCGCTCCACCGGCGACATCGTGCTGAACATCCAGTACACCGGGCTGGACGGCAAGGTGGGCGGCGCGCGCGACCAGCCCTTCCTGGACTTCGTGGCCACCATGAACGCCGCGGCCGGCGCGTCGCCGGGCGTGAACCTGGCCTCGAGCTGGCACGGCCCGTCGCGGCGCGTGGTCGAACCGGCGATGCGCCTATTGGCACACCCCGTGGCCGACGCACAGAAAATGGACTGGCTGTGGCTGACCCAGACCATCAACGGCTCGGGCAGCAACCAGCGCGGCAAGTACAAGTCCTCGTATCACAAGGCCAATTTCAGCGACGTCGAAATCATGGCGATGTGGGAATACCTGAATGGCTCGGACGACCCGCGGCTGAACCAGGCGCTGGTGCAGATCGATTCCTACGGCGGGCGCATCAACCGCAACGACGAAACCGCCAACCCCACCAGCGTCAGCCAGCGCGCCTCGCTGCTGAAATCGCAGTTCCAGGTCTACTGGACCAACCCTGCCGACGACGCCTTCCACCTGAAATGGATCGCCGATCTGTACGACGAGTACTTCGCGCAGTACGGCGGCAAGCCCAGCTACCAGCCGGGCTCGCCGTTCCAGGGGTGCTACATCAACTATCCGGACACGGACATGAAGTACACCGACGCCAGCCGCAGCCACATCGACCCGGACTGGCTGAACCTGTACTACGGCGACAAGGCCGCCGCCCTGATCGCCACCAAGCGGCAGGTGGATCCCGACAACCTCTTTCACCACGAGATGTCGATTCCGCTGACGCCGCCGCACGCTTGACGCACGCCTCACCCAGACGTCATCCGCGCGCAATCCGCGCATAGCGGGCGCGTAATCGGCGCCCAAAAACGAACCGGCCCGCGCGAAGCGGGCCGGTTTTCCTGGAACGCCCCGGCCACGCGGACCCGGGCGCCGTACCTCAGGCTGACACCAACTGCCAGGCCAGCCGCGCCGCCGAGCGGGCGCCGTGGCCATCCACGTCAAAACGCGGATTGAACTCGGCCAGGTCGGCCAGGCGCAGCTTGCCGCTGGCCTTCACCCGCAGCACGATCTCTTCGATCACCGCCATCGGCACGCCATAGGGCGCGGGCGCCGACACGCCGGGCATGACCGCCGCAGGCAGCACGTCCAGGTCGATCGTCAGGTACACGTGGCGCGCCCGGGCCAGCAAGGCGTCGACGTTGGCCAGCCGTGCCTCGAGATGGCGTTCCTGCATGTCGCGGTCTTCCACCCAGATGGCGCCCACTTCGGCAGCCCGCGCGTACAGCGCCGGCGTATTGGCCAGCCGCGACACGCCCAGGCAGGCGTATTGGAACGCCAGGCCCTGCGCCTCGCAGTAGTGCGCGATCTGGTCGAACGGCGTGCCCGAACTGCCCGGGCGGCCGGTGCGCAGGTCGAAGTGCGCATCCAGGTTCAGCACCAGCACGGGGCCGGCGTCGTCCCGGCCCGCCAGCCAGCGCGCCAGGCCCTGGAAGCTGCCCCAGGCGATCTCATGGCCGCCGCCCAGCACCACCGGGCGGGCGCCCTGTTGCAGCAGGTCGGCCACGGCCAGGCCCAGGCGTTCCTGCGCGTCTTCCAGCTGGTCGCCATCGCAGGCCACGTCGCCCGCGTCGAGCAGGCGCGTCAAGCCATGCGCCGGCAGGCCCGCCATGAACTTGCGGATGCCGGCCGGGCCGGCGGCCGCGCCAACGCGGCCCTGGTTGCGCGCCACGCCCGCATCGCAGGCAAAGCCCAGGATCACGGCTTCGCCCTTGGCCACCGCCTGCCCGGCAACCGGCTCGACGATGTGCGCCAGGCGGCGCGTGTCGCCACGTTCGGCGCTGTCGTCACGAGCCGTCCACAGGCTCTTGTCCAGTTGCGCCGTCGTCATGCCGCCCCCTGCCCTGCACTGAGCACTGCCTGCAGGAATTCGCGGGTACGGGCCTCGCGCGGCTGGCTGAAGATGACCTCGGGCGAACCCGATTCCAGGATCACGCCGCCGTCCATCACGGCCACCACGTCGGCCACGTCGCGCGCGAAGCCCATTTCGTGGGTCACGACCATCATGGTCATGCCTTCGCGGGCCAAGAGCTTCATCACCTGCAGCACTTCGCCCACCAGTTCCGGGTCCAATGCCGACGTCGGCTCGTCGAACAGCATGACCTTGGGCTGCATCGCCAGCGCGCGGGCAATCGCCACGCGCTGCTTCTGGCCGCCCGACAGACTGGCCGGCATGGCCGACATCTTCTGCGACAGGCCAACCTTGGCCAGCAGGTCGGCCGCCAGTTCGTTGGCCTCGTCGCGGCCCATGCCCCGCAGCTTGCGCGGCCCGACCGTGACGTTTTCCAGCACCGACAGGTGCGGGAACAGGTTGAAGCCCTGGAACACCATGCCCACCTGCATGCGCAGCTGGTTCAGCTGAGCCTCGGGCAGCATTTCGCCGTTGTCCTGCAGCGTCTGACCGCAGATCTCCACGGTGCCGCCCTGCGCCACTTCCAGCCCGTTGCAGCAACGCAGCAAGGTGCTCTTGCCCGAGCCGCTGGGCCCGATCACCACCACCACCTGCGACGGCAGCACGTCAAAGTCGATGCCGCGCAGCACGGCGTGGTCGCCGTAGGATTTTTCCAGGCCGCGGATGCGGATCATTTCTTTCGGGTTTCCGAAGTTCATTGCACCATCCCCCCGGCACGCAGGCGTTGTTCGATCTGGCGCAGAATCACCATGGCCACCGTGGTCAGCACCAGATAGATCAGCGCCACCACCAGATAGGTTTCCAGCGAGCGGTACGATACGCTGATGATCTTCTGGCCTTCGTGCATCAAGTCATGGATGGTCAGCAGCGACACCAGCGCGGAATTCTTGATCAGCGCGATGAACTCGTTGCCCAGCGGCGGAATCATGCGCACCACGGCCTGCGGCAGGATGATGATGCGCATGGCCTGGCCCGACGACATGCCCAGCGAACGGGCCGCCTCGGTCTGGCCGCGATCCACCGACTGGATCGCGCCGCGCACGATTTCCGACACATAGGCGCCGGAATACATGCCCAGGCCCAGCACGCCGCACGCAAACGCGGGCAGCGTCACGCCAAACTGCGGCAGGCCGAAGAACCAGATGAACAGCTGCACCAGCAAGGGCGTGCCGCGAAAGAACAGCAGGTAGGTGCTGCACAGGTTGTAGACGATGCGGCGTTGCGGGTTGAGCCGGCCCACGCCGACCAAGAGGCCGATCACGCAGCCCAGCAGCAGCGCGCCGGCGGTCACCTCGATGGTGACCAGCGCGCCGCGCAGAAGCGAGTCGTAGTCGGCAAAGACAGGGGCAAAGTCCAGGTTCATTTCGCGGGCGCCTCGAACCACTTGTTGACGATGGCCTGGTAGCTGCCATCGGCCTTGATCTTCTTGAGCGCCTCATTCAGGCCGCGGGTCAGCTCGGGCTTGCTCTTGGGCACGGCGATGCCGTAGTCCTCGGTGGTGACCTGCTCGTCCAGCACGGCCAGGTCAGTCGTGCTCTGCGCGAACAGCTTGGCGGCGGGCTTGCCCGTCACCGCGGCGTCGGCGCGGCCGATCTGCACCAGGTTGAACATCTCCTGGTTCTTCTCGACTTCCACGCGCTGCACCGACGGGTAGTGTTCCTTCAGGTAGTTGACCGACTTGGTGCCGACCTGCACCGACACCTTGCGGCCGTCCAGGTCCTTCAGGCCCTTGATGTCGCCGCCCTTCTTGGTCAGGACGACCAGGCCGCCCGCGTAGTACGGGTCGGTGAAGTCCACCACCTTGCTGCGCTCGGGCGTGATGTAGATGGCGGACACGGCGATGTCGGCACGGCCGGCCTGCAGGGCGGGAATCAGGCCCTTGAAGTCGATGTCGATCCATTCGACCTTCTTGCCCATCGCGGCGGCCAGGGCCTCGACCAGTTCGATGTCAAAGCCCGTGCGCTTGCCGTCCTTGACGAATTCCATGGGCGGGAAAGTGGCGTCGGTCACGGCGCGAATGGTTTCCTGGGCGTGGGCAGAGCCGGCGGTCCAGGCCAGGCCCAGCGTCAGGGCGGCGGTCAGCAATGTGCGGCGAGTGGTCATGGCGGGTCCTAAAAGGAATGAGTGGGTACGGGGGTACGTCTATCGGTACGGCGTAAGGCCAGCGGCGTCTAGAGATGAGGCGGGAATGGCGGGGACAGCGAGGAATCCGGAATGGCGGCGGCGTCAGTGCGCCTGCAACTTGGCAGAAATGCGGCGGGCCGCGGCCACGGTCAGGTCGATGAAGGCCTGGGGCCGCTGGTCGGCACGGGTGGACGGGGCCATCAACGTAATGGAGGCCACCGCCTGGTTGGCGCGCTGGAAGATCGGCACGCTCACGCCCCATACGCCGGCATCGACTTCGCTGTCGGTCACGGCATAGCCCTGGGCGCGGATGGCTTCCAGTTCATCGGCCAGGCGCGCCACGTCCACGCCCGGATCCTTGGCCAGGAACGTCAGTGCGGTCTGCAGGCGCGCGGCCGGCATGAAGGCCAGCAACGACTTGGCCGACGCGCCACGGGCCAGCGGCAGGCCGCGGCCCTTGGTGAAGGAACAGCGCAGCGGGTGCTGGCTTTCGACCATGTCCAGGCACACGGCCTGGTCCTTGACGGCCACCAGCAGGCCGATGGTCTCGCCCGACGCGGCGGCCAGCGCCGCCATGTCCGGCTGTGCTTCGTGGATCAGGAACGACGACTGGTCGAAACCCCAGGCCAGTTGCACGCACAGCGGGCCGGGGCCGTATTCGCCCTCGTGCTCGGCCACGAAGCCCCAGCGCTTGAGCAGCCCCACCTGGCGGTACAGCGTGCTTTGGGCCAGGCCGGTCTTTTCCGCCAGCGCGGCAATGCTCAAGGGGCCATCGTGCCGGGCCAAGGTGGCCAACACATACAAGACGCGATCCGCGCCCGCCCCAACCGACTGATCCGACATGAAAAACGCACTCCCAGCATTGATGAAGCGCAGATTATCAATTTATGGTGGTTGAACTTAAAAATATTCCCACCCAGTGAGAATACACAGGGAAAACCCCGAATCAGGAAGGCAAAAAAGTCAGACGAGGCCGAGCCCGCCGACCTCCCTGCGGACCCGTCCCCTCTTGGCACGCCCCAAAAGAAAAACCCGCCGGACGGCGGGTTTTCAGGGGAAGCAGCAAGGCCGCACGGGCCGGCAAGGCTCAGGGCGATGCGGGCGTGTCGTAGTTGTTCAGGCGCACGCCCGACACGCCCCCCACGCCCGGCGACGCCGGGGCAGCCTTGGGGCTGGCGTTGCCCGTGCCCGGGGCAGGTTGCACCATCGGCGGCGGCGCGTCGGCAGACGGTGGATTCGCGGGTGCGGCGTCCGGGGTCGCAGCGACATCGGCCGGATCGGGTTCCGGCTCGGGCGGCTCGCTGGCGCGGCGGGCGCGCTTCCCCGCTTCCTGCTGGGCGATCAGCTTCTGTAACTCCGCCGCCAGGGCGGTGGACTTGCCGGTGCGCGCCCAGTCGGACGCATCCTGCCCCTTGGTGTCGCGGGTGGTGATATCGGCGCCCGCCTTGAGCAGCAGGTCCACCATGGGCTTGTTACCGGACAGCGCTGCCATCATCAGCGGGGTTTCGCCGTTGGGCGCCGGCGCGTTCACCATCGCCTTGTTGTCCAGGAGCAGCCGGGCCATGGCCATCTGGCCCTTGGACGCGGCGTAATGCAGCGGCGTCCAGCCCAGGCGGTTGACCTGGGCGCCGCGCGCCATCAGGCTGCGGGCGCGGTCGACCTGGCCGGCAATGGCCAGGTACATCAGCGGGGTCTCGCCCGCGGGGTTCTCGGCATTGACGTCGGTGCGCGGGTCGGCGGCCAGCACGTCGAACACCTTCCAGGCGCCATCCACCACGGCCCGCATCAAGGCCGGCTGGCCATTGCGGTAGCGCACGTTGGGATCCGCGCCCTGGGCCAGCAGGTCCTTGATGTCGTCCGGATAATCATTGGCGACGTAGACCCACCAGTCGGCCGGATTGGCCGCCTGCGCCAATGGGGCCGACAGGCCGAGGCACAGCGCCAGCAAGGCGTTGCGGCCATGCGCAACAAGGCGGCGGGACAAGGCGGTGCGGACGGTCATGGCGCTCCTGATAATTTACTTTAAATAATTCAGATTAAATTATCTCTTTATCTTATTGAAAAGATTAAAGAAATTTTCCGTAGAAGCCTTGGCTACCTCGGCCACGCTGATGCCCTTCAGGTCGGCGATCTTCTCGGCCACGTGGATCACCTTGGACGGATCGTTGATCTTGCCACGGTACGGCACCGGCGCCAGGTAGGGCGAATCGGTCTCGATCAGCAGGCGGTCCAGCGGCACCTTGGCGGCCACCTCGTGCACGATGTGCGCATTCTTGAACGTCACGATGCCCGACAGCGAAATATGGAAGTTCTGGTCCAGCGCCGCCTGGGCCACTTCCCAGGTTTCGGTGAAACAGTGCATCACCCCGCCCACGTCGGCCGCGCCCTCTTCGCGCAGCATGCGCACGGTGTCTTCGGCGGACGAACGGGTATGCACGATCAGCGGCAGCCCCACGTCGCGCGCGGCGCGGATGTGGCGGCGAAAGCGCTCGCGCTGCCAGTCCAGCGGCTCGGACAGCCGGTAGTAGTCCAGCCCGGTCTCGCCGATGGCCACCACCTTGGGGTGGGCCGCCAGGCGCACCAGTTCGGCGGGTTCGGGGTCGGGCGTGTCTTCGTAGTCGGGGTGCACGCCCACCGAGGCCCACAGGTTGGCCTGTGGCTCCACCAGCGACATCAAGCCCGGCCATTCAGGCATGTTGACGCTGACCACCAGCGCGTGGGTCACCTGGTTGGCGGCCATCCGGTCGAGAATGGCCGGCAGGTCGGCGGCCAGCTCGGGGAAATTCAAATGGCAGTGGGAATCGACGTACATGGAATTCGGCTTCGGATTGCGCCGCCCGGGCGGGCCGGACGGCGGCGGGTTACGCCTGGCAGGATAGCACCACGCGCTGCAGCGTCGCGTGGGCGAAAAGCTTGGCATTCAGGGGGTGGGTGGCCAGCGCCCGTTGGCGCGTGAGCCAGCGGGCGGACTCGGCCACGCGCGCGGTGTTCATACGGGCGGCCACCTGGGCCACGCCGGCAGCCAGCGCCGGGAAGTAACGCACCGGCGCGCCGGCCGCGGCCAGCATCAGGTCGGTGTACAGGCGCTGCAACGCGTCGATCCATTCGGCGGGCGCGATCTTTTCCAGCGCTTCGGCCAGGGTGCCGACATCGGGCGCCTGGCCCTTGGCCAGCGGGCCGATCAATTGGGTCAGCCACGGCGGGCAAGCGGTTTCGGCGTGCTGCGCCAGGCGCAGCGCGGCCAACGGCGCCCCGCCCGCGGCGGCCAGCCATTCGCGCGCCGGCTCCACGTTCTGGTCGCGCAGCCATTGCAGCGCGGTGTCCGGGTCCGGCGCCGGCAGCGGCAGGCGGCGGCAGCGCGACACCAGCGTCGGCAGCAGCCGGTCGGGCGCGTCGGCCACCAGCAGGAAAACCGTGTGCGGCGGCGGCTCTTCCAGCACCTTGAGCAAGGCGTTGGACGACACCACGTTCAGCGCGTGGGCTGGGTACAGCAGCGCCACCCGCCAGCCGCCCCGGTGGGTGGCCGTGTTGAACCAGGATTCCAGCGAGCGGATCTGGTCGATGCGGATTTCCTTGGACGGCGCCTTCTTAGCGGCGCCGGTGGCCGGCTCGGCGTCGTCGGACGCTTCAGCGGCATCGGCGCCCTCTTCGACCGCCACGGCCTCGGGCCGGATGCGGCGCAGGTCGGGATGGTTGCCGCTGGCGAACCAGGCACAGGCGGCGCAATGGCCGCAGGCCAGGCCGTCTTGCGGGGTTTCGCACAGCAGGCTGGCGGCGGCGGCAATGGCGAAGTCCAGCTTGCCGATGCCGGCCAGGCCGTGCACCAGCCAGGCGTGGGCGAAGCGGTCGCGGTTGCCCAGCCAGGCCCGCGCCGTCTCCATCTGCCAGGGCAGGAACTGAGGTGCGCTCATGGGCGGGCTGCCACCAGCTCGCGCAGGCCGGCTTCCAGGTCGGTGCGGATTGCGGCGATGGTGCGGGTCGAATCGATCACGCGGATGCGGCCCGGATCGGCCGCGGCGCGCGCCTGATAGGCCGCGCGGGTGCGCTCGAAGAACGCGGCGCCCTCGCGCTCGAACCGGTCGGGTTCGCGCGCATCGGCCAGCCGCGCCCGCGCCACGTCCAGCGGCACGTCGAACAGCCAGGTGCGGTCGGGCTGGCCCGCCTGCATCCAGGTTTCCAGGGTGGCGACGCGCTCAGCGCCCAGGCCGCGGCCCCCGCCCTGGTAGGCGTAGGTGGCATCGGTATAGCGGTCGCAGACCACCCAGGCGCCGCGCGCCAGCGCCGGCTCGATGACCTGGCGCGCATGTTCGCAGCGCGCCGCGAACATCAGCAGCGTTTCGGTGTCCAGGCCCATCGTGTCAGTCAAGACCAGTGCGCGCAGCTTTTCGCCCAGCGGCGTGCCGCCAGGTTCGCGGGTCGAGACGACCTCAAGGCCCTGCCCGCGCAGGAAATCGGCGATCCAGTCGGTGTGGGTGCTTTTACCTGCGCCGTCCACTCCCTCCAGCGTGATGAAGCGTCCGCGTGAGGTCATTGGTCTTGTCCTTGTGCTGGTGCCGGATCGGCGTCCGGCGTCGAAGTGGGGGCCTGGGCCGGCGCGGCGGGTGCCGGGGTGGGCGCACCCGCGGGCGCGGGCGTGGCCGCGGCGGGCCGGCCCGCCGGGGTCTGGCCCAGGATGTAGCGAGACACGTTGCGGTTGTGCTCGTTCAGGTTCACCGAGAACTCGCTGGTGCCGTTGCCCCGCGATACGAAAAACAGGAATTTATGCTGCTCGGGCTGCACCGCCGCCAGCAGCGCCGCCCGGCCGGGGGCCGCGATGGGCGTGGGCGGCAGGCCCGGACGCGTGTAGGTGTTCCAGGGCGTATCGGTCTGCAGGTCGCGCTTGCGGATGCGGCCCTGGTAGGCGTCGCCCATGCCGTAGATGACGGTGGGGTCGGTCTGCAGCAGCATGCCGATCTTCAGGCGGTTGGTGAACACGCCCGACACGCGGCGGCGTTCCGGCCCATGGCCGGTTTCCTTTTCGATGATGGACGCCAGCACCAGCGCTTCATACGGCGTGGCCACCGGCAAGTCGGACTGGCGCTTGGACCAGGTGTCGTCCAGGATGCGCTGGCCTTCCTGGTAGGCGCGGCGCAGCAGGTCGAAATCGGTGCTGCCCGGCGTGAAGATGTAGGTATCGGGGAAGAACAGGCCTTCCGGATGCTTGATATCGGACCCCAGGCGTTCCATCAGCGCTTCATCGCTGATGTCGCCCAGCGTCTGCTTGACGTCCGGGTTCTCGCGCAGCGCCTGGCGGATCTGGCGGAAGGTCCAGCCTTCCAGGAAGGTGATCTGGCGCTGGGTCATGTCGCCGCGCGCCATGCGTTCCAGCAGCAGCCAGGGGGTGTCGCCATTGATGGCCTGGTAGCCCCCGGCCTTGATCAATTTGTCTTGCTCGGTCAGCCGCGCCATCCAGACAAAACCGGGCTCCCAGACGGGCACGCCCGCGGCGTTCAATGCGCGCACGACGGTGCGCGGGCTGCTGCCCGGGTCCACCACGAAATCGATCCTGTCGGCCGACAGATGCAGGGGTCGGTGCATCCAGCTCCAGGCGGCGCCGACCGCGGCGGCGGCAGCCAGCACGAGCAGCAGGAATGACCACAGGACGTAAAAACGGAGTCGCTTCTTCATAAGTGTGGGGAGTTTAATGGATCGCGCGGCCCTGTCGCGGCCAAACCAGGGCCAGAGCGCGTATTGCGCCCCTTTGCTTGTCCAGGACATGGGCCTCGATCAGGGGGAAGGCGGCTATCATCAAGCCTTTGATGACGAGTCACGGGCCTTTGCCGCCATGCATGCTTTCTATTCTTCGATCCCTGTGCGCGCGGAAGGTTGCGCCCAATGCGCGCCTTTGGAAGATTTTTCCGTATTCGCCGCTGCCGGCGCCGACGCGCTGACCTTCCTGCATGGCCAGTTGACGCAAGACGTCACCGGCCTGCCCGTCGATGCCGCCCGCCTGGCCGGCTACTGCACCGCCAAGGGCCGCTTGCTGGCCACCCTGGTGATGTGGCGCGGCGCCCCCGCCGCCGACGACGCCCCGCAACTCTACGGCCTGGTGCGCCAGGACTTGTCGGCCGCGCTGATCAAGCGCCTGTCCATGTTCGTGCTGCGCGCCAAGGTCAAGCTGGCCCCCGCCCCCCTGCATGTGGCCGGCGTACAGGCCGACGCCGCCCAGGCGGCCGCGCTGGAAGCCGTTGCGGGCGCCTTGCCGCGCAGCGCCTGGCAGCGCGTCGACCTGCCGTCCGGCACCTGGATCGCCGCGCCCTCGGCCGACGCCACGCTGCGCTGGTGGTGGATCGCCTCTGACCAACAACTGGCCGCCGCCGCGCCGCTGGCCGCCACGCTGGGCCTGGCCCCCGCCGCGCAATGGCACGCCGCCGACCTGGCCGCCGGCATCCCCTGGATCACCACGGCCACGCAAGACGTCTTCATTCCGCAGACGGTCAACCTGGACCTGATCCAGGGCGTGAGCTTCACCAAGGGCTGTTATCCCGGCCAGGAAGTGGTGGCGCGCAGCCACTACCGCGGCACCGTCAAGCGCCGCATGGCCTACGGCACCATCGCCGACGCCGGCCTGGCCGGCGGCGCGCTGGCCGGCACCGACGTGTTCGATGCCACCCAGCCGGGCGAACCCACCGGCCGCGTCGTCGATGCCGCCGCGACGCAAGGCGGGGTGTCGGTGCTGTTCGAAACCACGCTGGCCGCACTGCCTGAAGGCGACCTGCGGCTGGGCGCGGCCGACGGCCCGCGCATTGCAGCCCAACCGCTGCCCTATTCGATCACGCCGTAATTCCGGCGCCGGCCGGGCTTTACACCACCGTGCCGAACAAGGCGCCCACCCCCGCGGTGGCCGCCATCGCCAACGCCCCCAGGATGGTCACGCGCAGCGCCGCCGGCCCCTTGGGCGCGCCCCCGGCGCCCGCCGCCAACGCGCCCAGGGCGGCCAGACAGGCCACCGACGCGCCGATCACCCACAGAATCAAATGCGGCATGGGCGTCACCGCGGCCACGGCCAGCGGCAATGCCGCCCCGCCCGCGAAAGACGCGGCCGAGGCCACCGCCGCCTGCACCGGGCGGGCGCGGTTGTGCACCGAAATGCCAAGCTCGTCGCGCGCGTGGGCGTCCAGCGCATCGTGGCGCGTCAGTTGCCGCGCCACCTGTTCGGCCAGGTCCGGCGACAGGCCCCGGTCCACGTAGATACCGATCAGTTCTTCCAGCTCTTCGTCGGAATTGCGCTTGAGCGAACGTTGCTCAAGACGCAGGTCTGCGGCCTCGGTATCGGCCTGCGACCGCACCGACACGTATTCGCCCGCGGCCATCGACAAGGCGCCGGCCACCAGGCCGGCCAGGCCCGAGGTCAGCACCGCGCCGTGCGTGGCCTGCGCCGCGGCGACACCGGTGATGAGGCTGGCGGTGGACACGATGCCGTCATTGGCGCCCAGGACGGCGGCGCGCAGCCAGTTGCTGCGGAAGATGCGGTGGTGTTCTTTCGAGGGCATTGCCGAAGACCTGTTCAAGGCGCGACAAAACTTGCGGCGGATGCCCGCCGCAAGCGGATCAGCGCGGCGTCACGCGCACCGCGGTGAGCAAGCCTATCACGCAAAGCGTGGCTTGTTCGCCCTCGTACGCATGCACCTCGACCTGGCAGATCGACAGCCGTTTGCCTGGCTTGACCACGCGGCCGCTGGCCACGTAGCGGTCACCCTTGGCGGGCGCCAGGAAGTTCATCTTGAACTCCGAGGTCAGCACGTCTTCGCCCGGCTGGAACAGGCTGAAGGCAGCATAGCCGCCGGCCGAATCGGCGATGGTGGTGGAGATGCCGGCATGCAGGAAACCATTCTGCTGGCACAGGTCCTGCCGGTAAGGCAGGACGATGTCCACCCTGCCCGGCTCGACCACGTCCAGGCTGGCCCCGATCAGCCGCATGATGCTCTGCTGGTCGAAGCTGGCCTTGACGCGTTCGGCGGGGTCCGCGGAAGACGGATGCGCCGCCATGTCAGTCCTGTTCGCGCTTGACCAGGTTGACGATGCTGGAGAAGTCCAGCTTGCCCGAACCGCCCGAGCTGTGCAGCGAATACAGGTTGCGCGCCAGCTCGCCCAGCGGAATCGAGGCGCGCGCCGACAGCGCGGCTTCGGCCGCCAGGCCCAGGTCCTTGAGCATCAGGTCCACGCCGAAACCGCCGGCATAGCCCTTGGAGGCCGGCGCGTGTTCCATCACGCCGGGCCACGGGTTGTAGAGCTCGGTGGCCCAGTTGCGGCCCGAGCTCTTGGCAATGATGTCCGACAGCACCTTGGGGTCCAGCCCGTTGGCCACGCCCAGCGCCAACGCCTCGGACGTGCCGGCCATCAGGATGCCCAGCAGCATGTTGTTGCAGATCTTGGCCACCTGGCCGGCGCCTGCCGGTCCGGCATGGAAGATGTTCTTGCCCATTTTTTCCAGCACCGGGCGGGCGCGTTCCAGCGCGGCCACCTGGCCGCCCACGATGAAGGTCAGCGTACCGGCTGCCGCGCCGCCGGTACCGCCGGACACCGGCGCATCGATCATGGCGATGCCGCGCACTTCAGCCGCCTGCGCCACCTTGCGGGCCGAATCCGGCGCAATGGTGCTGCATTCGATGACCAGCGCCGAAGACGAAATCTTGCCCAGCAGGTCTTCGCCCAGGTACAGGCCTTCGACGTGCTTGCTGGCGGGCAGCATCGAAATCACGACGTCGGCGCCCTTGACGGCTTCCGACGCCGATGCGGCCGCCTTGGCCCCCGCATCGGTCAAGACCTTGACCGCGGCCGGCATCAGGTCGAACACCGTCAGGCTGTGGCCGGCCTTGACCAGATTCAACGCCATGGGCGAGCCCATGTTGCCCAAACCGATAAACGCGATACTGCTCATGATGTCCTGTCTCCTGTTGCTATTGCTGTAGGTATGAAATCATCGTGTGCTGCGTAATGCGGGCCCGCCGCGCAGGCGCGGCGGGCGAAGATCAGCGGCCTTCCTTGCCCAGGTCGTCCAGCGGATGCGGCTGGCCGGCGGGCCAGGGTTCATCGAAGAACCGCTGCACCCAGGCCTCGGTGGCCATGTCCAGCACCGCGGGGTTCCAGCGCGGATTCTTGTCCTTGTCGATCAGCAGCGCGCGAATGCCTTCGGCAAAGTCGCCTTGCGTCGTGCAATGCAGCGCCGCCACGTATTCGGCGCGGAACACGTCGTCCAGCGACCGCAGCCGCATGCGCTGCTGCAAGGCGAACGACAGGCGCAACGACCCCGGGGAACCGGCCAGCATGGTCTTCGCGGCGCGCGCCAGCCAGGGGTCGGCGTGGTCTTTCAAGGCGGCCAGCTCTTCGACGATCTCGTCCAGGCGGTTGCCGCTGCACACGCTGTTGATCAGGAACGAATGCTGGCGCAGGTTGCCCACTTCCAGCGGGGTCTGCGGTTCCAGCGCGGTCAGCGCGCGGCGCAACAGGCCGTCGTTGATCGAGCGCGGCGGAATCGCGTCTTCGGCGCCGCCCGTGGCCTGGCCGGCCCAGGGTTGCTCTTGCAACGACTCGAGCAGCTTGGGCCAGTCTTCGTGGTTCAGGCGGAAATCCGCCAGCCCGGCGAAGAACGCGTCGGCGGTGCTCAGCTGCGCGCCCGTCAGGGCCAGGAACACGCCGGTGCGGCCCGGCATGCGGTTCAAGACCCAGCTGCCGCCCACGTCGGGAAAGAGACCAATGGACACTTCCGGCATCGCCAGGCGCGAGGTCTCGCTGACCACGCGGTGGCTGGCGCCCATCATCAGGCCGATACCGCCGCCCATGACGATGCCGTGGCCCCAGCACAGCACCGGCTTGGGGTAGCTGTGGATGCGGTAGTCGAGCCGGTATTCGTGCTCGAAGAAGCGGCGCGCGTAGGCGTTGCCCCACGGGCCCTTGCCCGCGTTCTCGGTCATGCTGCGGTACAGGCCGTGCAGGTCGCCGCCGGCGCAGAAGGCCTTTTCGCCTGCGCCCTGCAGCACCACCAGCGCCAGGCCCGGGTCGCGCGCCCAGGCATCCAGGCGCTCGGCCAGCAGGTCCACCATGTCCAGCGACAGGCCGTTCAGGGTCTGCGGCGAATTCAGCGTCGCAATCCCGAAGCGCATCCCGTTGGCAGCGGTTCTTTCTTCGAACAGCACCGGTGCAGTCATCTTATGTCGGCTCCTTTTTCCAACAATTGGCGGGCGATGATCACACGCATGATCTCGTTGGTCCCTTCCAGAATCTGATGTACGCGAGTATCGCGCACCAGACGCTCCAAGGGATAGTCCCGCAGGTAGCCGTAACCGCCGTGGATCTGTTGTGCATCCAGGCAGATCTGGAATCCCATGTCGGTGGCAAAGCGCTTGGCCATCGCGCAATAGGTGGCCGCATCCGGCGCGCCCGCGTCCAGCTTGCAGGCGGCCAGGCGCACCATCTGGCGTGCCGCCACCAGATGGGTGGCCATGTCGGCCAGCTTGAACTGCAGCGCCTGGAACTCGGCCAGGCGGCGGTTGAACTGGCGCCGCTCGTCCATGTAGCGCCGGGCCGCGTCCAGCGCCCCCTGCGCCGCGCCCACCGAGCAGGTGCCGATATTGATGCGCCCGCCGTCCAGGCCCTTCATGGCGATCTTGAAGCCTTCGCCTTCTTCGCCCAGCAGATTGGCCGCCGGCACGCGCACGTTCTCGAACACGATGGGCCGGGTGGACTGACTGTTCCAGCCCATTTTTTCTTCCTTGCGGCCGTAACTGATGCCCTCGCTGTCGGCAGGCACGGCAAAGGCGCTGATGCCGCCCGCGCCCTCGCCGCCCGTGCGGGCCATCACCACCAGCAGGTCGGTATCGCCGCCGCCCGAAATGAAGGCCTTCGCGCCATTGAGCACGTAGTGGTCGCCCTGGCGCTGCGCGCGGGTGGACAGCGACGCGGCGTCGGACCCGGCGCCCGGCTCGGTCAGGCAGTAGGACGCCAGCTTCTGGCCGCTGGCCAACAGCGGGCCCCAGGCCTCGCGCAGGGCTGGCTGGCCCCACTTGCCCACCATCCAGGTGGCCATGTTGTGGATCGTCAGGAAGGCCGTGGTCGACGGGTCCACCGCGGCCATTTCCTCGAACACCAGCGTGGCGTCCAGGCGCGGCAGGCCCAGACCGCCGATGTCTTCACTGGCGTAGATGGCGCAAAAGCCCATTTCGCCGGCCCGCGCAAACGCGTCTTTGGGGAAGATGCCTTCGGCGTCCCAGCGCGCCGCGTGGGGCGCCAGTTCACCTTGCGCGTAGTCGCGCGCGGCCTGCGCGAACGCGCGCTGCTCGTCGGTCAGTTCCAAGTCCACAGCCTGTCTCCTGGTGTTATGGGTATTGTCTGTTGGCGTTGCTGCCGTCTCGTGAACGCCAGCCTGCCGATTTTGACATGACGTTGACGTAAACGTAAGTGCGGTGACGATAATGTTACGCCGGAAGCGGCGGCGGAATTTGTCCTATTGATGACAATGTGGCGGCGGCGCGGCCCCGCCTGCACGGATGACGGCGCCAGGCGCCGCGCCGCACGCCTTCGCTACAGCAGCCCGGCCGGCCGTACCCGCCCGTTGCGGGCAGTCTTGGCGCGCCGGTGTTCGGCGCGGCGGCGGCGTGATTCCTTCGGGTCGAACGACAGGCCGCGGTAGATCTCGACCCGGTCGCCATCGGCCAGCGGCGTCTGCGGCTCAGCCGCGCGGCCAAACACGCCCACGCCCCGCTCCCAGGGTTGCACCACCGGAAAGGCCTGTGCAAAGCCGCTGGCCTGCAGCGCATCGGCAACCGTCGACCCGGCCGGCAGGCGCAGATCGCGCAGCCAGACCTGGGCGGCCAAGGCATAACAGACGCTGACGCCGATCAGGCCATCGGCGGATGCCTCATTCGCCATACTTGGCCTGCGCCCGCTTGGTGAAGGAATCGATGAAGCTGGTGGCGATGCGGTTGAACACCGGCCCCACCACCATTTCAAGCGCACGGTTCGAGAACGCGTATTCCATGGTGAACAAGACCTTGCACGCGTCTTCGGCCAGGGGCTGGAATTCCCAATGCCCCACCAGGCTGGAAAACGGGCCATCGACCAGTTCCAGATCGATGCGGTCCGGATAGACGTGCGTGTTGCGCGTGGTGAAGCGTTGCTTCATCCCCGCGAAACTGATCAGGATGGAGGCCTGCATGCCGTGTTCGTCGCGGGTCTGCACCTCGGCGCCGCCACACCACGGCATGAACTCGGGGTACTTTTCCACGTCGGCCACCAGGTCGAACATCTGGGCGGCGCTGTAAGGCACCAGGACGGATCGCTGTACTTTGTGCATCGACTATCGCAAATGGCTAGAATGACAGGATTTTACCGGCACCGCGCCCTCCAGGCCAAAACGGCGGTAGACAGACGATCGCCAAGTCGGCTGCAAAGCCAACGTCAGCATCGATCTTCCAGTCGACAAAAATTCGACCAACACGTCGGCCGCCCCAACAAGATGGGCCAAGAAAGATGGGCAAAACAAGATGAGCATTATCGATAACCGCAAGGCCACGCACGACTATTTCATTGAAGACCGCTACGAGGCCGGCCTGGTCCTGCAAGGCTGGGAAGTCAAGGCGATCCGCGATGGCCGCGTGCAGCTCAAGGAAAGCTACGTCATCGTGCGCGACGGCGAACTCTACCTGCTGGGCATGCACGTCAGCCCCCTGCCCACGGCGTCCACCCACATCCATCCCGATGCCATGCGCACGCGCAAGCTGCTGCTCAAGGCCGAGGAAATCAGCAAGCTGATCGGCAAGGTCGAACAGCGCGGCTACACCCTGGTGCCGCTGAACCTGCACTACAAGAACGGCCGCATCAAGCTAGACTTCGCGCTGGGCCGCGGCAAGAAGCTGTTCGACAAGCGCGACACGGCGCGCGAAAAAGACTGGCAACGCGAGAAAGAACGCATCATGAAGCACGACACCCGCGCCCCCCGCAAGGCCGACTGACCCCGGCCTGTCGACACCTTCTAGGCCGCCGCCGGCAGCGCGGGCAGTTCCACGACCGCGCCGCCCGGCCCCACGACCCGATTGCGCCCGGCCTGCTTGGCCGCATACAGCATCCGGTCGGCGCGCTCGAAACAGGCTTGCAGGTTCTCGCCCGGCAGCCAGTCCACCACGCCGGCGCTGAACGTATACGCGATCGTGCTGCCGCCGTGCGCACAGGGCGTGCGCCGCACCGAATCCAGCAGCCGGTCCGCCACGTCCATCACCGCGTCGCTGCGCATGTCGGCGAACAGCACGCTGAATTCCTCGCCCCCTACCCGGCCCACGTGGTCGCCCGTGCGCAGCGTGGCGGTGGCCAGCAGGCCGAAATGGCGCAGCACCGCGTCGCCCGCGGCATGGCCATGGGTGTCGTTGATGCGCTTGAAATGGTCGATGTCCAGCACCATCAGCGCCAGCGGTCGGCGCGTGCGCAGCGCCTGGGCGCAGTAACGCTCGGCCTGCAGCCACCACGCCTTGCGCGACATCAGGCCCGTCAGGAAATCGGTGCTGGCCTCTTGCTCGCGCTCGGCCAGCATGCGGTCGTGGATGATCATGATGGTGCCCAGCGTCAGGCAAGGCATTGCCAGCACGCCCAGCGTCATGAACAGGATGTTCCAGGCGGTAGGCGCCAGCAGCGATTCTGCCGGGGCCACGCCCGACGCAAACACCAGCGACCGCAGCCCGCAGGTCAGGCCCGAGATCATCGCCACCGACCACACGAAGTAATAGCTGTAGCGCGAGCGGTTCACCGGCATGCCGCAGCGCACCCCCATGGCAACCGCGAACATGAAACCCATCTGCAGCGTCGACATCGCCACGATGCGCGGCGCCACCTGGCTGTCGATATAGGTGTAGCCGGCCACCACCAGCCAGGCGGCGGCGCAGGCCAGCAGCATCAGACGCCGCGGCACGCGCTGCCCCATCAGGCGGCGGATGCCGGTGTAGTAGGCGCACAGCGCCAGGCCGATCAGCGCGTTGGGCAGCAGGATCGACAGCCAGCGCGGCGCCTCGGTCACCTGCAGGCCGAATAAAAAAAACGCCAACAGCGTGAGCAGGTTGGCGCGTATGGTCTCGGGTATCCCCGCCATGCCGCTGCGTGCCAGGGACCCCAGCACGCAGAGCGAGAGCACCCCCGCCAGCACTGCTATCGACAGCAAATGAACGGGAGCGATCATGGGCGGTGCGCCTTGCGGCGCGCGGGTCAGGTGTTGCGGGTGGACTTCACGATGGTCATGGCGGACGCGATCATGCCGCCGACATCCGCCAGGTTGGCCGGCAAGATCAGCGTATTGCCTTCCTTGGCCACGTTGCCGAAGGCTTCGACGTAGCGCTCGGCCACCTTCAGGTTCACGGCTTCCATGCCGCCCGGCTGGCGCACCGCGTCAGCCACTTGCGTGATGGCCTTGGCGGTGGCTTCTGCAATGGCCAGCACTGCGGCGGCTTCACCCTGGGCCTGGTTGATCTGGGCCTGCTTCTCGCCTTCCGAACGGGCGATGGCAGCTTCGCGTTCGCCGGTGGCGATGTTGATCTGCTCTTGGCGGCGGCCTTCGGAGGCCGCGATCAGCGCGCGCTTTTCACGCTCGGCGGTAATCTGCGCCTGCATCGAACGCAAGATCTCGTTGGGCGGGGTCAAGTCCTTGATTTCATAACGCAGCACCTTCACGCCCCAGTTCAGCGCGGCCTCGTCCAGCGACGAGACGATGTTGCTGTTGATGGAATCGCGCTCTTCGAAGGTGCGGTCCAGTTCCATCTTGCCGATCACCGAGCGCAGCGTGGTCTGCGCCAGCTGCGTGATGGCCGAGATGTAGTTCGACGAACCGTACGAGGCGCGCATCGGGTCGGTCACCTGGAAATACAGCACGCCGTCCACCTGCAGCTGGGTGTTGTCGCGCGTGATGCAGACCTGGCTCGGCACGTCCAGCGGGATTTCCTTGAGCGAATGCTTGTAGGACACGCGTTCGATGAACGGAATCACGAAGCCGGCGCCCGGCGACAGCACGCGGTCGAACTTGCCCAGCCGTTCCACCACCCAGGCATGCTGCTGGGGAACGATGGCGATCGCCCGGATGACGATCAGGATCGCCAGCGCGACGATGACGAGCAGGACGATAGTGGAAGTATCGATCATGATGTAGAGCCTCTTCTGGGGTGAATGCGGTGGCGCTCCTGCCCGCGATAGCCAGGGCGCCTGCTGCGGCCGGCGCCGCCTGGGGCGGGCCTGGGTCTTGCGTGGAAGCCGCCCGCGCGGCAAGACCGACTGGCCATGCGGGGGTTCCTTATTGGGGGTATGCCTTCGTGGGGAATCCTTGTCAGTGCGCGACCCCGGCCAGGTCGCCCTTGGGCGTCAGGACCAGGCATGTGCCGCGCATTTCGGTAATGACGTGCTCGCCAGCATGGGCGGGCTGGCCCTCGGCCAGTTGCGCCTGCCAGTGCGCGCCGCGATACCAGACGCGCGCCGAACCGTCGGCCGCCCAGGCTTCCACCTTGACGGTCTGGCCGATGTCCAGGTTGACGTCGGCGTTGCGGGCGGCGTTGACCTCGCGCTTTTTCAGCACGCGCGTCTTGCGCAGCAGCAACAGGCCCAGCAGCAGCACCACGCCGCAGGCCACCAGTTGCCATTCCAGGCCCGCCAGCAGCCATGCCGCGACACCACCGGCGGCCAGTCCCAGCGCCACCAGCAGCAAGTAGAACGTTCCCGTCGCCAATTCCCCGATAAGGGCCAGCGCGGCCAGTCCCAGCCATATCCACATAGTCGAATTCGCCTGAAAGGATGAGTCGTTCAGCGGATTGTACGGATTTCCAGGACACAACGGGGGCCATCCGGCCCCATCCCGGACAATCGCCTGGATTATGATGTGCGCTGGCGTTCGCCATCCGGCCCGACTCCGGCGCCCGGCATCTTCAACGCATAAGCCCCCATGACCGCTGCAATACCCTCAGTCCGCCCCGTCCTCATCCTGCACACGGGCGATCCGGACGACACGCTCAAGAGCCAGTTCGGCGGCTATGCCGAACAACTCGCCCGGGCCTCCGGCCTGGCCGCCGACGCCCTCGAAGTCGTCGCCGTCCACAACGGCGAACGCCCCCGCGCGCCCGACCAGTACCGCGCCGCCCTCATCACCGGTTCGCCCGCCATGGTCACCGACCTGGAACCCTGGAGCGAACACACCGCCGCCTGGCTGCGCGAAGCCGCCGCCGCCGGCCTGCCCATGTTCGGCGTCTGCTACGGCCACCAGTTGCTGGCCCACGCGCTGGGCGGCAAGGTCGGCTATAACCCGGCCGGCCGCGAAGTCGGCACCCAGACCGTCGAACTGTTGCCCGCCGCCAGCGGCGACAAGCTGCTGGCCGGCCTGCCGCCCACCTTCCCCGCCCAGATGCTGCATGCCCAGACCGTGCTGCAGCCGCCGCCCGGCTCGGCCGTGCTGGCGCGCTCCGATCTCGACGAACACCAGATGATCCGCATCGGCCGCAACATCTTCTCGACTCAGTTCCACCCCGAATTCGGCCCCGACTTCGTCCGCGCCCACCTCGAACGCTTCGGCCGCCGCTATGCCGCCGAAAACCTCGACGTGCCCGGCCTGTCGGCCAACGTGCGCGCCACGCCCGTGTCCGGCGAACTGGTGCGGCGCTTCCTGGATGCCTACGCGCCGGCCTGAGCCCCCTGCCCGGCAGCGTGCCGGGTCGTCGGCCCCGCCCGCAACAACCGGAGTGCGGCACGGGGCGGCCTTTGAGAACATACCCAAAAGCGCGTCAATTCCCGCGCCCTGGAGCCCCTCATGACCCAAGCCGCCCCCTTGAGCAAGCAGCACGCCGCCGCCGTCGAACGCGCCTGCCGCGCGCTTGAAGCCGAACAGCCGCCCGACCTGAACACGCTGGCCGAACAGGCCGGTATGAGCCGCTTCCATTTCCACCGTATTTTCAAGGCGGCCACGGGCATCACCCCCAAGGCCTACGCCACCGCGCTGCGCGCCGACCGCGCACGCCAGCAATTGCGGCAAGGCGCCAGCGTCACCGACGCCATGTACGGCGCCGGGTTCAATTCCAGCGGCCGTTTCTACGAAGCCGCGCCCGCCATCCTGGGCATGACGCCCACGGCCTTCCGCAAGGACGGCGCCGGCGTCGAGATCCGCTTCGCGGTCGGCCAGTGCTCGCTGGGCGCGCTGCTGGTCGCCGCCAGCGACACCGGCATCTGCGAGATCGCCCTGCACGACGACCCCGAACAACTCGTGCGCAACCTGCAAGACCGCTTCAAGGCGGCCCGGCTGATCGGCGCCGACCGCGAATTCGAGCAATGGATGGCGGCCGTGGTCGGCTTCGTCGAAAACCCCTCGGTGGGCCTGCACCTGCCGCTGGACGTGCGCGGCACGGCCTTCCAGCGCCGCGTCTGGGAAGCCTTGCGCGACATCCCCGTGGGCGCCACCGCCACCTACACCGACATTGCCGAACGCATCGGCGCCCCGAGCGCGGTACGCGCCGTGGCCCGCGCCTGCGCCACCAACAACATCGCGCTGGCCATTCCCTGCCACCGCGTGGTGCGCACCGACGGCTCGCTGGCAGGCTACCGCTGGGGCATCGATCGCAAGCGCGAACTGATCGAACGCGAAGCGCTGGCAGCCTAGTCCCGGGCCACCCGGCTTCGGGCAGTCCGGTGCAGGACGGGCCGCGCCCTTGCCTGATTCCTGCCGGGCCCCATTCTGGCCGCTTTCTGGCCCCTACGTCGCAAACGCCGCCAGCACCTCCAGCACCGCGCTCACGGCATCACCGGGGGCCGGTGCGTTGCGGTACGCCAGCGCCATCGGCCGCATGAGCGGCGGCGACAAAGGGCGTATCCGGTCCGGCTCATCGCCCACCTCTTCCAGCGGCAGGATCGCCACGCTCTGGTTCGCCGCGGCCAACCGCTTCAAGGCCTCGGGGTAGCTCAGCGCCAGGTAGGGCCGCGGATTCAGCCCGGCCTGTCCGAACCAGGATGCGATCAGGCCGTGCATCTGCGTGCCCGGCGCAAAGGACGCCCAGCGCCGGGTTGACAGCCATTCGGGCGTCACCGTCTCCGGCGCATCCCAGTCTGGCGGCACCAGCGCCACCATGGGATCGCTGCGCCAAGGCGTCAGCGTCACCCGCGCCGCGGCCGGCTGCGGGCTGGCGACGATGCCGATATCCAGCGTATCGGCCTGCAAGCGCAGCATCGCCTCGGCAGAGCCCACCGCTTCCAGCTTCAGTTCCACCCCGGGATTGCGCCGGCCCAGCGCATCGAGCATCAGCGGCAGCCGCCGCATCCCCACCCCGGCAGACACCCCCACCCTTACCACCCCGCCCCCGCCTGCCGCGCAGCGGCGCACCAGATCGACCAGATCATCGCTGGCCGACAGCAGCTTGCGGCCCGCTTGCACCAGCGCCAGGCCCGCGGGCGTCAATTCGGCTTGCCGGCGTCCGCGGGCCACCAGCGCGACCTGCAAGCGCGCTTCCAGCTCTTTCACGTGCAGGCTGATCGTCGGCGGAGCCAGGTGCAAGGCCTGCGCCGCCGCGGCGAATGTGCCCAGGTCCGCAATGGCCACCAGGGTCTGGATCTGGTCCAGGTTGAGGTTACGCATCAGTTTTTCTGACTAATCAGGTCAATAAAGTCAACTTTACGGATGCTAACCCATCGCCGACCATCCTGCCCATGCACAACCACACCCCGCCTTCCCCCCCACGCGCCCCGGCCGAACAGACCGCCATGGACTTGCCGCCAGACCGTCCCGGCGGGCGCCTGCGCCGCTGGATGACCGCCGCGCACGCCACGCTGGCACGCGCCGAGAAACGCATCATCGAACGCTTCAGGGTCCCGCCCAACGGGGCCTGAAATCGGTCCCCGGCGCTCGCCCCGCAAACGTGCAACCGCCATAAACGCAGTGCTGGAACAGACACGAGCCGCCATAAAAAAACCCGCGCCGAAAACGGCGCGGGTTTTGATGGGCGGCTGGCGATTACTGCTTGGCCAGGCGCTGCCACGTATCGACAACGGTGTCCGGGTTGAGCGACATCGACAGGATGCCCTCGTCCTTGAGCCACTGCGCGAAGTCCGGGTGGTCGCTGGGGCCTTGGCCGCAGATACCCACGTACTTGTTGGCGGCCAGGCAAGCCTTGATCGCACGGCGCAGCATGAACTTCACGGCTTCGTCGCGTTCGTCGAAATCGGCGGCCAACAGTTCCATGCCCGAATCGCGGTCCAGGCCCAGCGTCAGCTGGGTCATGTCGTTCGAGCCGATCGAGAAGCCGTCGAAGAATTGCAGGAACTCGTCGGCCAGGATGGCGTTGGACGGCACTTCGCACATCATGATCAGCTTCAGGCCGTTTTCGCCGCGCGCCAGGCCGTGCTTGGCCAGCAGGTTCACGACCTTCTCGGCCTGACCCAGCGTACGCACGAACGGCACCATGATCTCGACGTTGGTCAGGCCCATGTCATCGCGCACCTTCTTGAGGGCTTCGCATTCCATGCGGAAGCACTCGGCGAAGTCTTCGGCGATGTAGCGCGACGCGCCGCGGAAGCCCAGCATGGGGTTCTCTTCCTCGGGCTCGTAGCGCGAACCGCCGACCAGCTTGCGGTACTCGTTGGACTTGAAGTCCGACATGCGCACGATGACCGGCTTCGGGTAGAACGCCGCCGCGATGGTCGCCACGCCTTCGGCCATCTTCTCGACGAAGAACGCGCGCGGGCTGGCATGGCCGCGAGCCGCCGATTCCACGGCCTTCTTCAGTTCGCCATCGACGTTCGGGTAGTCCAGCACCGCCTTCGGGTGGATGCCGATGTTGTTGTTGATGATGAATTCCAGGCGAGCCAGACCCACGCCGCCATTGGGGATCTGGGCAAAGTCGAACGCCAGCTGGGGGTTGCCCACGTTCATCATGATCTTCAGATCGATGGCGGGCATGTCGCCGCGGCGCACTTCCTCGACTTCGGTCTCGATCAGGCCGTCATAGATGCGGCCTTCGTCGCCTTCGGCGCACGACACGGTCACGGCCTGGCCTTCCTTGAGCAGGTCGGTGGCGTTGCCGCAACCCACCACGGCCGGAATGCCGAGTTCACGCGCGATGATGGCCGCGTGGCAGGTACGGCCACCGCGGTTGGTCACGATCGCCGCCGCGCGCTTCATGACGGGTTCCCAGTTCGGGTCGGTCATGTCGGTGACCAGCACGTCGCCGGGCTGCACCTTGTCCATGTCGGAGATGTCGCCGACCACGCGCACCGGGCCCGCGCCGATCTTCTGGCCGATCGCGCGGCCGGTGATCAGGACCTGGCCGGTGGCCTTCAGGCGGTAGCGCTGCTGCACGTCGTTGACGCCCTGCTGCGACTTCACCGTTTCCGGGCGCGCCTGCAGGATGTAGATCTTGCCGTCGACGCCGTCGCGGCCCCACTCGATGTCCATCGGGCGGCCGTAGTGCTTTTCGATGATGACGGCGTAGCGGGCCAGTTCATTGACCTCGTCGTCGGTCAGCGAATAGCGGTTGCGCTCGGACACGGGCACGTCCACCGTGCGCACGGCGCGGCCTTCCGGACGCTCGGGATCGAATTCCATCTTGATGAGCTTCGAACCGATGCGGCGGCCGACGATGGGGAAGTGGCCTTGGGCCAGCGTGGGCTTGAAGACGTAGAACTCGTCGGGGTTGACGGCGCCCTGCACCACGGTTTCGCCCAGGCCATACGACGAGGTGATGAACACCACGTCCTGGAAGCCCGATTCGGTGTCGATGGTGAACATCACGCCGGCGCTGCCCTTGTCGGAACGCACCATGCGCTGGATGCCGGCCGACAGGGCCACATCGGCGTGGGCGTAGCCCTTGTGCACGCGATAGGAAATGGCGCGGTCGTTGTAGAGCGAAGCGAACACGTGGCGGATCTTGTCCAGCACGTCGTCGATGCCGACCACGTTCAGGAAGGTTTCCTGCTGGCCGGCGAACGAGGCGTCGGGCAAGTCTTCGGCGGTGGCGGACGAGCGCACGGCGAACGAGCCCTTGCCATCAGCGTCGAGCTTGGCGAAGGCTTCGCGGATCTGGGCTTCGAATTCGGACGAGAACGGCGCGTCGACGATCCATTGGCGGATTTCGCCACCGGCGTTGGCCAGTTCGCGGACGTCTTCGGGGTTCAGCGTGGTCAGGCGTTCGGCGATGCGCTTATCCAGGCCCGAGGCCTTGAGGAAGTCGCGGAAAGCATCAGCGGTCGTGGCAAAGCCGCCCGGTACGCGGACACCCGCGCCAGACAGCTGGCTGATCATTTCGCCTAGTGATGCGTTCTTGCCTCCTACCGAGTCCACGTCCGTCATGCGGAGCTGCTCGAACAAAACAACATACGACATTGAAGTCACCTTTTACAATGGAATGAAAGCGAGTTTGGTCAATGCAGATTCGGCGCCCGGCAACTGCCCGGAAATTGCCGATCCGACTGCGCTGACCAAACTGGCCTTGGACCGCCCTTGGGGTGACTTATAGGGGCCTGATTGTACTCGTACGAGCACAGTCGGCCATCTGCCTGGTTGGAATTTTTTACACATGACATCTACCCCGATCGTACGCACGGTATACATCGTTTCCGACAGCACCGGCATCACTGCGGAAACCTTCAGCCAGTCAGTGCTTTCCCAGTTCGAGGAAGTCAATTTCAAGCCTGTGCGGCTGCCGTTTGTCGACACGCTGGAAAAAGCCGCCGAAGTCGCCGGACGCATCGACCGCAGCGCCCTCGAAGCCGGGGTACCGCCCATCGTATTCAGCACCCTGGTCAATCCCGACATTCTGGCTCGTGTTCGCCAGGCGAACGGAATTTTCCTGGACCTGTTCGGCACCTTCGTCAGCCATATCGAGCAGGCGCTGGGACTCAAATCCAGCCACTCCATCGGCCGCTCGCACATGCAGGCCAATTCTGAAAAGTACCGCAACCGTATCGACGCCATCAACTTCAGCCTGGCGCACGACGATGGCCAGTTCGTGAACCAGCTGGACCAGGCCGACGTCATCCTGGTGGGCGTCTCGCGCTGCGGCAAGACCCCCACCAGTCTCTACCTGGCCATGCAGTACGCCATCAAGGCCGCCAACTTCCCGCTGACGCCCGACGACTTCGAGCGCGGCACCCTGCCCTCGACCATCGCGCCGCATCGCTCCAAGCTGTTCGGCCTGTCGATCCAGCCCGAACGCCTGTCCGAGGTGCGCAACGAACGTCGCCCCAACAGCCGCTACGCGCAGCTCGAGCAATGCCGCTACGAAGTCGCCGAAGCCGAACGCATGATGCGCCGCGAAGGCATTTCGTGGCTGTCCACCACCACCAAGTCGATCGAAGAGATCTCGACCACGGTGCTGCAGGAAGTCGGCCTGGACCGCGGCTGAAAACGATCCGGGCGCGCCAATGGCGCGCCCGGATCTTCTACTGACTGCACGGCGAACTGCAGGCCAGGCATAGCCGGGGAACTTTCGCTCTACGCCTGCCTGCCGCTCACGCCTCGCTCAAGGCCGCAGCTTGACGCGGTCGCGCGACCCCGCCCCCCAGTATTTCAACGGCGCCATTTCCTGCTGCGCCAGCGTCTCGGAATCTTCCAGCCGCATGGCCTGGGTGCCCACGCTGGACGAATTGCCGCCCACGCCCTCGATGCTCAGGCGCACATAGCGCGTCTGGCCCGGCGCCAGATCGAAGGTCAGGAAGTCGTTCTCGCGCATGGTGTCGACCCGGTAGGTGCCGGCCGGTCGATTGATGTAGAAGAAGCTGCCCGGCTTGGACCGCCCGACCTTCTGGCCATTGAGCCGCAGATAGGGCTGGCTGGACAGCACGCTGCCCGGCGCGGGCGGCTGGTAGAAATAGATCCGGCCGGTATCCGGCACCATCACGGGTATGTTCCCGGCCACGTCCCGATACCGGGCGCCCCCGCAACCCGCCAACACGCCTGCCGCAATGGCTACGGCGGCCAACATTCTGATCCCGCGTTTCATTTCTTCTTCTCCACTACAACGTTGTTATCAATCGGTCATTGCCGCTGGGGCACGGGCAACGGCACCGGGCGCGATAACGCGATGTAGGTGCCGTCGCTCGGCAGGTAAAACCCCACCAGCTTGCCGGAAGAGGCCACCAGGTTGGCCTCGGTCTGCCGAGGCAACGGGATGGTGAATGCCCCGGCCAGCGCACGGTAGACGTCGCCCTGCACGATGGCGCCCGTACGGCGCCATTGCGAGCCCGATGCCAGCGTCACCGTCGTCCCGCTCGGCAGCGAAGCCGTGACATCACGCGAGAGATGCACAGCCCCCGCCATCTCGTCCGCGGCCACGGGCACCAGACTGACCCGTTGCGGCGCGCCGGAGGCGCAGCCCGCCAAGACCGCGATGCCAAGACACAGCAGCAATCCCCGAACGCGTCGCGTCAGGCAATCAATGAGCACTGAGGACGCCATGAACCCCTCCGGCAAATCATGTAAGTATATATGTCAAGAACAGCGCCGGCCATTTGGACCGGGCGCATGTTCAGCCGGCCCGATCAGTAACGCAGCTTTTCGCGGTCGCGCCAGCCCGCGCCCCAATAGCGCAAGCCCGCCATGTCCTGTTGCGCCTTGTCGGCATCGTCTTCCAGGCGCAGCACCTGGGTGCCCGCCACGACCTCGGTGCGCACATAGCGGGTCTGGCCGGCGTCCACGGGCACGTCCAGGGCGGCCCTGCCCGCCTTCTTGTCGGTGGCGGTGGCAACCGTATGCCTGCCTGCAGGGCGGTCGACGAAGAAGAAGCGGCCGGGCTTGGAGCGGCCGATCTTGCGGCCGTCGACCAGAATCGCGGGTTCGGCGGCGCTGCCGCTGCCGTCCGCCTGAGCGGGCTGGTAGACGTAGATGCGGCCGTTGCCGGCCTCGATGGTGGGGATCTGCGCGGCGATCTCGCCGTAGCGCGGCCCCGCGCAGCCTGCCAGCAACAACGCGGCCGCCGACGCGGCCAGGGTCAATCGGGTCCAGCCCTTCATGCGCTTTCCTCCTCGATAGCGGGCGTCGCGCCGTCGATAGCGGCGTCACGTCCCGGGCAGGCGAAAGTATAAGCGGGGACAGGCCCCGGTAAAGCGCAGGGAGCGAAGAGCGGACCGAATCAGCCCGCGGCGGCGGCAAGCGCCTGGCGGCGCTGCTCGAACAGGCAGATGGCGGCGGCGGCGCCGACGTTCAGTGATTCCACGGCGGCCATGTCGTGCGGGATGCGCACTTTGAGCTGGGCAGCCGCCAGCAGCGATGCCGCCACGCCCTGCCCTTCATGGCCGAACACCCACGCGCAACGCGCGGGCAGGCGCCCGGCATACAGGTCCTGGGCGCCGTCCAGCGCGGTGGCGACCAGCGGCACACCCAGGCGCGGCGCCAGTGCCTGCAAATCCACGTGTTCGTGGATGGATAACGCAAAATGCGCGCCCTGGCCGCTGCGCAGCACCTTGGGCGACCAGGCGGCCGCCGTCCCCGTGGCCAGGAACACCCGCTTGATGCCCGCAGCCGCGCTGGTGCGCAGCAGGGTGCCGACATTGCCGGGGTCCTGGATGCGGTCGAACAGCACACAGTTCTCGTCGACGGCGTCCGGCAACGCCGGACTGGGCGGTGTAACCAGGAAAGCCACGCCCTGCCCGCTTTCGACGCTGGCCAGCGACTGCATCAGGCGCGCGTCCAACGCCAGGCAGCGCGCGTCCGCCACTGACGCGGCGAGCGCGGCGATGTCAGGCTGCGACAGGCGATCGATGTCGAAAATGGCCTGGTCCGGCGCGCCATGGTGTTGCAGCCACGCCTGGCACAGGTGCACGCCGTCCAGCAACACGGGCGCGCCGCGCTTGCCGGCGGTGCCAGCCAGCTTGACCAGCGCCTTGACCGCGGGATTGTCGCGGGAACTGATGTGTTTCATGGCGTCGCGCCAAAGGCCTTGATGGGCGCGAAGCTGCGGCGGTGCTCGGCGCAGGGACCATGCTCGCGCAGCATCTGCAGGTGCAACGCGGTGCCGTAGCCCTTGTGCTGGTCAAACGCGTATTGGGGATACAGGGCATGCAGGCGCAGCAGATCGGCATCGCGCGCGGTCTTGGCCAGAATGGAGGCCGCCGAAATGGCCGGCACCAGGGCGTCGCCCTTGATGACCGTCTGTACCGTGCAGCCCAGCTTGGGCGCCTGGTTGCCGTCCACCAGCGCCAGCTGCGGCATGGTGGCCAGGCCCTGCACGGCGCGCTGCATCGCCAGCAGCGTGGCGCGCAGAATGTTCAGGCTGTCGATTTCGGCCACGCTGGCGCTGGCCACGCACCAGGCCAGGGCGTGCGCCTGGATTTCCAGCGCCAGGGCTTCGCGCGTGGCGGCCTTGAGCACCTTGGAATCGGCCAGGCCGTCGATGGGACGCGCCGGGTTCAGGATGACGGCGGCGGCATAGACCGCGCCCGCCAACGGACCGCGGCCCGCCTCGTCGACGCCAGCCGTCACCAGCGCCGGCTGGACCGGCATGGCGAACAGGTCAGGCTGCTCCACCGGCCACCTCCAGGATCGCCTGGGCGGCGAGCGCTGGCGTATCGCGCAGCAACTCTTGGTGCAAGGCGGTAAAGCGCGCCTCGATACGCGCGGTGTAGGCCTCGTCGGTCAGAGCCGTCCAGGTGGCCTCGGCCAGCTTCTCGGGCGTGGCGTCGTCCTGCAGCAGTTCGGGCACGGCAAAGTCGCGCAGCAGCACGTTGGGCAGGCCCACCCACGGCAGATAGGGCCGCTCTTGGCCGGACTTCCAGGCCATGATGCGGCGCATCCAGGGCGACAGCACGTACGAGATCACCATGGGACGCTTGTACAGCGCCGTTTCAAGCGTGGCGGTGCCGCTGGCCACCAACACCGCGGTGCTGGCTTCCATGACGGACCAGGCCACCGGGGCCTGGCGGTCGCCGCCCTCGCCGTGCAGGTCATTCGCGGTGATGCAGCGCAGGCCCGGCACCGGATACTGAGCCAGGATCGCCTGGAATTCAGCGCGGCGCTGGTCGTTGACCATGGGCACCACGCACTGCAGCGCCGGATCGCGCTTTTGCAGCAATTGCGCCGCTTGCAGAAAGCGCGGCGCCAACAGCCGAATCTCGGACGAACGGCTACCCGGCAGAATCGCCAGCACGCGGGCGTTCGGGTCGATGCCCAGTCGCGCCCGCGCCGCAGCGCGGTCGGGCTGCATAGGCACCGCGCCGGCCAGCGGATGGCCGACGTAGGTCACCGGGATGCCTTCCTTGCGATAGATCTCTTCCTCGAACGGAAACAGCACCAGCATGTGCGAGACCGATTCGCGGATCTTGTGGATGCGGTCGTAGCGCCACGCCCAGATGGACGGGCCGACAAAATGCACGGTGGGCGTGCCGGCCTGGCGCAACTTGTGCTCCAGGCGCAGATTGAAATCCGGCGCGTCGATGCCGACGAACACCGACGGCGGCTCGGCCAGCCAGCGCTCACGAACGTCGCGATAGGTGCGCAGCAGGCTGGGCAGGCGCTTGAGCGCATCCACGTAGCCGAACACCGTCAGCGCGTGCATCGGATGCCAGGCATCGAAATCGCGGGCCTGCATCTGCGGCCCCCCGATACCCTGGCAGCGCACGCCGGGGTCGCGTTCCTGCAGACCGGCAATGATGCGCCCGGCCAGCAGATCGCCCGAAGGCTCGCCGGCCACCATGCCGATCCGCATGTTCATGGACGGATGATGCCGCGGGAAGCGACGTCCAGGAAGTCCAGCAACGTCTGCAGGTGCTCGGCGACCTCGGGTTCGGCCTGTTGGCGCGCACGCAGTTCGGCGCGCGCCTCGTCCAGCGGCAGGCCGCGGCGGTAGATGATCTTGTAGGCGTCGCGCAGCGCCGACACCTGCGCCGGCGTGAAACCGCGGCGTTTCAGGCCTTCGACGTTGACGCCCACGGGGCGGCACGGATTGCCCGCGGCCAGCACGAACGGCGGCGTGTCCTGCATCAACGAGCTGTTGCCGCCCGTCATGCTGTGCGCGCCGATGCGCGAGAACTGGTGCACGCCGGTCAGTCCACCCACGATGGCCCAATCGCCTACGTGAACGTGGCCGCCCAACTGCACGGAATTGGCCAGGATCGTGTTGTTGCCCACGTGGCAATCATGCGCCACGTGCACATAGGCCATGATCCAGTTGTCATCGCCCAGCGTCGTGGCGCCGCCATCCTGCATCGTGCCGGTGTTCAGCGTGACGAACTCGCGCACCGTGTTGCGGTCGCCGATGACCAGCCGGGTCGGCTCGCCGTTGTACTTCTTGTCCTGCGGCATGCCGCCGATCGAGCAGTACCGGTAGAACCGGTTGTCGCGCCCGATGGTGGTCACGCCATCGACCATGCAATACGGGCCAAGCTCGGTGCCGGCGCCGATCGTCACGTTGGGGCCCACGACGCAGAACGCGCCGATGACCACGCTGGGGTCGATTTTCGCCGCCGGATCAACGACGGCGGTAGGATGGATGTTTCCTGCCATTTACTCTTCCAGAGTACGGATCGCGCACATGAGCTTGGCCGAGGCCACTTCCTGGCCATCCACCGTTGCGCGCGCCTGATATTTACAGATGCTGCGGCTCAGGCGCTCGGCTTCGACTTCAATGCGCAGTTGGTCGCCCGGCACCACGGGGCGGCGGAAACGCGCGCCATCGATGCCGACCAGGTAATACGCCGTCTTGGAGCCTTCGCACTTCAGGCCGCCGTTTTCGTCCGTGAACGAGAACAGCGCCGAGGCCTGCGCCATGGCTTCGACGATGAGCACGCCCGGCATCACCGGGTGGTGGGGAAAGTGACCATTGAAAAACGGTTCGTTGATCGAGACGTTCTTGATGGCGACGATGGATTTGCCGGGCACCATTTCAACGACGCGATCAATCAGCAGCATCGGGTAACGATGCGGCAGCCTCTCCATGATCCCCTTGATGTCGAGTTCCATTTTTCTGTGAATTCCTGCGAGTGAGATAAATCTTGCGGCGCCGGACGCGCCAGGGCGGCTGTGACAGCGCCCTAGTCTTTTTCCAGCGTCCGCACGCGGCGGCGCAATTGCGCCAACTGTTGTATCACGGCGGCGTTGCGCTGCCATTCGCCATGTTCCGCATACGGGTACACCCCGGTATAGCGGCCAGGCTTCGAAATATTGGACGTCACCGCGGTGCCGCCCGAAATATGCACGTCGTCGCCCAGTGTCAGGTGGCCGGACAGCATCGAGGCGCCACCGATGGTGCAGCGTTCGCCGATGGTGGTGGACCCGGCCACGCCCACGCAGGCCGCAATGGCCGTATGGGCGCCGATGCGCACGTTGTGGGCCACCATGATCTGGTTGTCGAGCTTGACGCCGTCGGCCACGACGGTGTCTTCGAGGGCGCCACGGTCGACCGTGGTATTGGCCCCGATTTCGACATCGTCGCCGACCGACACGCCGCCCAGCTGGGGAATCTTGCCCCAGGCGCCCTTGCCCAGCGAGGGGTCCGGCGCGAAACCGAAGCCGTCGGCGCCCAATACCGCACCACTGTGGATGATGGCGCGGGCGCCGACCTTCACGCCTTCGTACAGCGTGACATGGGCGTGCAGCCGGCTGTCGGGCCCGATGGACGAACCCACGCCGATGACACAGCCTGGCCCCAGCACCGAACCGCGTCCGATGCGGGCGCCCGACTCGATGACGCAGTGGGGGCCGATGCGCACATCCGCTTCGATGGTGGCGTCAGCCGCGACCACGGCGGAAGGATGCGTGGCGGCCGGCAGCGCCGGACGCCGGGCGGCATCGAACCATTGCGCGACCCGCGCATACAGCAGATAGGGATGCTTGCAGACGACCAGCGCAAACGGCGGCCGAACATCGCCCGCCTCGAGCGCTTCGGCCACCTCGGCCGAGACGATGACCGCCCCGGCTTGCGTGGTGGCCAATTGGCTCTGGTACTTGGGATTGGCCAGGAAAGTGATTTCCTGGCTGCCCGCCGACGCCAGGGTGCCGATGCCGCAGACCCGCAAGGGGTCTGCCTCGGCAGGCGCGCTGATGCGCCAGTCCATGCCCTGGGTATTGGCGGCGCTCAGCAGCGATTCGAGCGTAGGCGCGCGGGCAAGATCCAGTAAAACCGGCATACGGCTAAGACTTACTTGCCCAGGCTCTGGATCACCTTGTCGGTGATGTCGATGCGCGGGTTGACCGTCACGGCGTCCTGGATGATCAGGTCGTAGTTTTCTTGTTCGGCGATGCGCTTGATGGCCTCGTTGGCCTTCGTGACGATGCCGGAAAACTCTTCGTTGCGACGACGGTTGAAGTCTTCCTGGAATTCGCGGCGCTTGCGCTGCAGGTCGGTATCCAGGTTGGACAGTTCACGCTGGCGCTTGACGCGATCGGATTCGGACAGGACAGGCGCGTCCTTGTCGAACTTCTCGGCTTGCGAGCGCAGGCTGGTGTTCAGGCGCTGCAGCTCGTCGTCGCGCTTCTTGAATTCGGCTTCGATCTTGCTTTGCGCCGTCTTGGCCGGACCGGACTCACGCAGGATCCGCTCGGTATTGACGAAGCCGATCTTGGTGGTTTGAGCCTGAGCGGGCACCGCCGCAACGGAACCGAGAATGAGCGCACCCACCAGGGCAATGGAGCCGCCCAGCTTGCCACGACGTTTTGCGCGCGGCGAATTCGATGATTTAAGTGCGAAATCAGACATCATGAAAATCTCACCTTCCAGTAAGGCAAAGCCAAAGTGTGTATTGTGCCACTAAACGGCAAGGGAGCCGGGCCGAGGGCCCCCTCCCTTGTTTTCAAGCGTAACGCGACGCTTAGAATCCGGTTCCGATCTGGAACTGGAAGGCCTGCTTGTCGTCGCCCGGCTTGGCATTGAGCGGACGGGCATACGACAGTTGCAACGGACCCATCGGCGACTGCCACGACAGGCCGATACCTGCCGAGAAGCGCCAGCCGCAGGGATCGTCGACCTCGCTGCCCGGCTTGCCGTTGGTGCAAGACAGGCCGCTGCCCGCACCGACCTGGCCCGCGTCGCTGAAGATGAACCAGCGCAGCGTGCGGTCCTTGGATGCGCCCGGGAACGGCAGGTACAGCTGCGCGTTCGCCACGATGCGGCGCGAACCGCCCAGGTAGTCGCCCGTGATCGAGTCGCGCGGACCCAGCGACGAACCTTCGTAACCCCGCACGGTACCGATACCGCCCGCGTACACGTCCTTGATGATCGGGTAGTCCTTGCCGCCGTAGCTCTGGCCCCAATCGACCATGCCGTTCAGCGCCAGGGTGTACGAGCCGCCCAGCGGGATGAAGTACTGCTGCTGACCGGTCAGCATGTAGTACTTCAGGTCCACCGTCGACATATCGCTCTTGAGGCGGGTATACGAACCCTTGGTCGGCGCCAGGGCGCTGTCGCGGGTGTCGTTGGACCAGCCGGCGGTGAAGATGACCGAGTTGGTCGAGTCGCCGTATTGATTGACGAACTTCTGGTAGGCCAGCGGCGAATTCGAGAACAGATCGATCTGGTTGCGCTCGAGGTTGGCGCCCAGGAAGATCCGGTCGTATTCAGAGATCGGCACGCCGAAGTTCATGCCCAGGCCCATGGACTTGACGCGGTAGTCGCCGTCGTTGTTGTTCCAGGGCTCGGTCACGCGATAGTACGCAGACGTGGTGCGGCTGATGCCGTCCTTGGTCCAGTACGGGTCGGTGTGCGACAGCACCACGGCGCGGTTGGACTTGCTGGTGTTCAGCTGCAGCGTCAGGTTGGTGCCGCTGCCGAAGACGTTGTCTTCGCTGATACCGGCCGACAGAATGGCCTTTTCGGACGAGCCGTAGCCCACGCCCAGGTTGATCATGCCGGTGGGCTTTTCCTTCACGTCGACGTTGACGTCGACCTGGTCGGGCGAACCCGGCACGGGATCGGTCTTGACGTTGACGTCGCTGAAGTAGCCCAGGCGGTCGACGCGATCGCGGGACGTCTTGATGTCCTTGGCGTCGTACCAGGCGGCTTCCTGCTGGCGCATTTCGCGGCGCACGACTTCGTCGCGCGTGCGGGTGTTGCCGCCGATCTGGATGCGGCGCACGTACACACGGCGGCTCGGGTCGACGTAGAACGTCAGGTCGGCTTCGTGCTTGGCGCGGTCCAGCTGCGGGTTCGGGTTGACGTTGGCAAACGCGTAGCCCAGCTCACCCAGGTAGTCAGTGATGGCCTTGGCCGAATCGTTGGCCTTGGCGGCCGAGAACGTCTCGTCGGGCTTGACCTTGACCAAGGCGTTGATTTCCTTGTCCAGGCCGATCAGGTTGCCCGCCAGCTTGACGCTGCGAACCTTGTAGGGCTCGCCTTCGTGCACGGTGATCGTGATGCGGATGTCTTTGCGGTCCGGCGAAATCGTGACCTGCGGCGGCTCGACCGAGAATTCCAGGTAGCCGCGGTCCAGGTAGAACGAACGCAGGCGTTCGAGGTCGCCCTCGAGCTTTTCGCGGGAATACTTGTCGGTGTCGGTGTACCAGGTCAGCCAGCCGGGCGTGGTCAGCTTGAACTCGTCGAGCAGATCGCTTTCCGAGAAAGCCTTGTTGCCGACGAAGCGGATTTCCTGGATGCGGGCGACCGAGCCTTCGAACACGTCGAAGCTCACGCCGACGCGATTGCGCGGCAGCGGCGTGACGGTGGACGTCACTTCGACGCCGTACTTGCCCTTGGACAGGTACTGCTGCTTGAGTTCGTATTCGGCGCGTTCGAGCATCGAGCGGTCGAAAATACGGCCCTCGGCGAAACCCACCTGCCCCAGCGACTTGGTGATGGCCTTGGAGTCGAACTCGCGCATGCCGTTGAAATTCACGGAGGCGATCGTTGGACGTTCCTGCACCACCACGACCACGACATTATTGTCGGTCTGGATCTGCACGTCGGTGAAGAAACCCGTGCCATAAAGGCGGCGGATGGCTTCGGTGGCTTCTTCTTCGGTAAATTTCTCGCCGACTTTAACGGGGAGATAACCGAAGACGGTGCCGGCGTCGGTTCGTTGAATACCCTCTACGCGGATATCCCGCACGACAAAAGGGTCGAAGGCGTGGGCCATGCCTGGAAGCAGCAATGCGGCGATCAGACTCGGCACTATGCCCGGCAGTACACCCTTTTTGTGATGAAACATCCGGCGAAAAGACATCCTTGAGTATCCTCGGTCGTGCAAATGGCGGGGAATTTTATGCTAATTGGCGTTCAAGTAAATAAACGCGTGAAATCATTAAACAGCGCAAGCCCCATCAGGCTTGCCAATAAACCAATGCCTGCGCGCTGTCCGATATCGATCCATCGTGCGGGCGGAGGACTGCCCCGCACAATTTCGACGAGATAGTACAGCAGATGGCCACCATCCAGCATAGGAATGGGAAGCAAATTTAGTACGCCCAGGCTGATACTGATCAACGCGATATAGGCGATGTACGCAACAATGCCGATGCGGGCGGTCTGGCCGGCGTAATCGGCGATGGTGACCGGGCCGCTGACATTGCGCCAGGAAACATCGCCCGTGACCATGCGGCCCATCATGCGCAGCGAAAACAAAGCGGTGTCCCAGGTGCGGACCGCGCCGCGCCACAGGCTGTCGAACACGCCGTAGCGCACCGTTACCATGGGTACGTCGCCGCCCAGCTGCACGCCCAGGCGGCCGATGACCTGGCCGTTGACGGTCTCGGCCCGCGGGGTGACGTTGACCGTAATGTTGGCGCCGTCGCGCGCCAGGGTCAGGGCCAGGACCTTGCCGGCGCTTTCCTGGATCTGCTTGACCAGCGCGCCGGTATCCGGCGTGGGCTGGCCGTCGACGGCCAGGATCAGGTCGCCCTGGCGCAGGCCGGCGGCCTGCCCTTCGCCGCCGTCGTTGACGACGCGCACGGCGGGCTTGGGTTGGGCGAGGCGAATACCGGCCGCGGCGAGCGGGTCGCCACCGGCCGGATCCATGGCGTTGGCCGGCAGGGTCAGTTCGCGTTGCTGCGAGCCGCCGTGGGCGGTGCCGACTTCGATCTGCGTGCGGCCGCCCGTGGCCATCAGGTCCATCAGGCGCCAGCGGGCGTCGGACCACGACGCCACTTCCTGGCCATCGATGGACAGGATGCGGTCGCCCGCGGCCAGCCCTGCCCGGGCGGCGGGGGTATCAGCGACAGGCTGGGCGATGACTGCGACGGGCTCTTCGGTACCCGCCATGTTCAGGCCGGCATACAGGAAGACCGCAAGGATGAGATTGAAGATGGGGCCGGCTGCGACGATGGCGATGCGCTTGCCGACGGACTTGTTGTTGAAGGCGCCAGCCGCTTCGGACGGACTGGCGCCGGCCGGGGCTTCGTCCTGCATTTTGACGTAGCCGCCCAGCGGCAAGGCCGACACGGCCCATTCGGTGCCGTGTTTGTCGACGCGGCGCAGGATGACCTTGCCGAATCCGACCGAGAATCGCAGCACCTTGACGCCGCAAAGCCGGGCCACCCAGTAGTGCCCCAGTTCATGGAAGATGATCAGGGAGCCAAGCGCGACGGCAAAGGCCAGCAGGGTGAAAAGCATCGAGGTCGGAAAATCCAGGGATCAGGGATTGCTGTGCGGGGGCTGCCGTATTACGCCAAGCCCAGGTTGCCCGCGTAGACGCGCGCCGCGGCATCCAGCGCCAGCACATCATCAAGACTGCTGAGCGTAACAGATGATTGCCCCCCCTGCCACTCCAGGGTGGCCTCGATAACCCGGGGAATCCAGGTATACGCCAGGCGGCCGGTCAGGAAGGCATCCACGGCCACCTCGTTGGCGGCATTCAGGGCGATGCAGGCGGCCTGCCCTGCCCGCAGCGCGGCGAACGACAGCGCCAGGCACGGAAAACGCGCCAGGTCGGGTTTTTCGAAGTCCAGGCGGCCCAGCCGGGTGAGATCCAGGGGACCGACCCCGCTATCGAGCCGTTCGGGAAAGCCCAGGCCGTAGGCAATGGGCGTGCGCATGTCGGGCTGGCCCAATTGCGCCAGGATCGAGCCGTCGGTGTACTCCACCATGGAGTGCACCACGCTCTGCGGGTGCACCACGACTTCGATACGGTCTGCCGGCATGGCGAACAGCCAGTGCGCCTCGATGACCTCAAGGCCCTTGTTCAGCATGGTGGCCGAGTCGACCGAGATCTTGCGGCCCATGCTCCAGTTGGGGTGGGCGCAGGCTTGTTCCGGGGTGACGTCGTGCAGGTCTTCGAGGTCGCGGCCACGGAACGGCCCGCCGGACGCCGTCAGCAGCAGGCGGCGTACGCCGGGGGCTGGCGCATCCGGCGCCCCTGCCCGGCCCGCATGCGGCATGCATTGGAATATGGCGTTGTGTTCGCTGTCGATAGGCAGCAGTTCGGCGCCGTTATCGCGTATCGCCTGCATGAACAGCGAGCCCGCGGCCACCAGGGCTTCTTTGTTGGCCAATAGCACCCGTTTGCCCGCCCGAGCGGCAGCCAGGGCGGCAGGCAGACCCGCCGCACCCACAATGGCGGCCATGACCGAATCGCATTGCGGATCGGCTGCCGTATCGGCCAGGGCCTGTGCACCCACGCGGACTTCAGGCATGGCCTGGCCGGCAGGCCAGGCAGCGACAAACTGTTGGCGCGCCTGGTCGTGGGGCACCACCACCACCGCGGCGCGGCTGGCCAGCGCCTGCTCGGCAAGCCGCTCCATGCGGCTGTAGGCGGACAGGGCGTAGACCGCCAGGCGATCCGGGTGGCGGGCAATCACATCCAGCGTGCTCTCGCCGATCGAGCCGGTCGACCCCAGCACGACGACGCGTTGAAAAGCCGTCAAAACAAGACTCCAGACAAAAGTAGCGCGAACGGCGCAACGGGCAGGATCGCGTCGATGCGATCATAGACCCCGCCGTGACCGGGCAGAAGCGTGCTGGAATCCTTGCGGCCCGCGCGGCGCTTGAGCAGCGACTCGAACAGGTCTCCGACAATGGACAGCACGCCCAGCAAGGCGGCAATGGGCAGGGCCAGCCAGAACGTCCAGCGCGCCACCAGGGCGTGGCCGAAGGTGCCGTCCCACAGGCTGGACAGCCCGATCCAGACCACCGCGCCCAGCACGCCGGCCACGGCGCCGGCAATGGTCTTGCCCGGACTGACGCGTGGGGCCAGTTTACGCTTGCCGAACGCTCGGCCCGCAAAATAGGCGGCGATGTCCGCCACCCACACCAGGGCCAGCAGCGACACCACGAACACGGCGCCATGCGCCATGAACAGTTGCGCCAGCACCGCCCAGGCGACAAACGCGGCCGGCACCGAAAACACGGACCAGCCCAGGCTGGCGGGCGGCGCGTCGGCGCGCCCGCGGACCACGGCCACCACGGCGCCGACGAGCCAGACCAGCGCGACGGCGGGGGTCAGGTAGCGCAGGATCCAGTCGGGGTTGGCCAGACCGGCAGGGTTGCCGCCCAGCCAGGCCGATGCCAGGGCCAGCATGGCCGCAAACAATAGAACGGGAATACCGACGGCGATCAGGGGGGAAGGCGGCTGCGGCAGCGTCAGGCGCAGCCATTCCCAGTTGGCGCAGGCGGCGGCCAGCGCCAGCAGGGCCACGAACCACCAGGGATTTGAGCTGGCCATCGCGGCTGCCAGGATGGCAAGCAGGATGACGGCGGTAACGATACGCTGGCCCAACATATGACGGTCTCCTCGAGGTCGACTCAGGGCTGTCGCTTGCGGGTCACCGCAAGCGGGCACAGCCGCATTATTTTGCGCCGCCCTCGGCGAGCTGGGCGCTGGTGCGGCCAAAACGGCGTTCGCGCGTCTTGTACCACTCGAAGGCCTCGCGCAATTCGTCCGCGCCGAAGTCGGGCCAGTAGCGGTCGGTGAAGTAGAACTCCGCGTACGCCATCTGCCAGATCAGGAAATTCGAGATGCGCTGTTCGCCGCCGGTGCGGATGAACAGGTCGGGCTCGGGCGCCCAGGCCATGGAGAGATGGCGCGCCAGGCGTTCTTCGTCGACCAGTTGCGGCTGCGCGGCCAGGCCAGGCTCGGCCGCCAGCATGGCGCGGGTAGCCTGCAGGATGTCCCAGCGGCCGCCGTAGTTGGCCGCCACCGTCAGGTGCAGGCGGTCGTTGTGGGCGGTGCGGGCCTGGGCGGCGAAGATCAGTTCCTGCAGCCGGGGCTCGAAGGCGGACAGGTCGCCGATGACGTGCAGGCGCACGCCCTGCTCTTCCAGCTTGCCGATTTCGCGCTCCAGCGCCTGCACGAACAGGCGCATCAGCAGGGACACTTCTTCGGCGGGACGGCGCCAGTTCTCGGAACTGAAGGCGAACAAGGTCAGGTAGCGCACGCCGGCGCGGCCGCAGGCCTCGACCACGCGCCGCACCGCCTGCACCCCCTTGGCATGCCCCGCAGTACGCGGCAGCAACCGCCGCGTCGCCCATCTGCCGTTGCCGTCCATGATGATGGCCACGTGCTCCGGGATGTCGCGGATATCGGGAACCGCCTGGGTAGAACTGGTTGCCATGGATATGAGGGGGGGAATACGGGGGAAAAACCCGCGCCGTCCAGCCACCACGCTCGAGCGAGCGCTGCGAGGCGATGAATGGGACGGCGCGAAGGCAAGAATCCTGGCGTCGCGGCGGGCCATCAGGCCCACCGCGGCGATGCCAAGGATTATACGGTCATGATTTCCGCTTCTTTCTGGACGACCATCTTGTCGATCTCGACCACGTTGCGGTCGGTCAGCTTCTGGATGTCGTCCTGGGCGCGACGCTCGTCGTCCTCGGAGATTTCCTTGTCCTTGACCAGCTTCTTGAGCGAATCGTTGGCTTCGCGGCGCAGGTTGCGCACGGCGATCTTGGCGTCTTCGCCTTCGCTGCGCACGACCTTGGTCAGGTCACGGCGGCGCTCTTCGGTCAGAGCGGGCATCGGCACGCGGATGTTGTCGCCCATCGAGATGGGGTTCAGACCCAGGTCCGATTCACGGATGGCCTTTTCGATCGGGCCGGACATGTGCTTTTCGTACGGCTGCACGCTCAGGGTGCGGGCGTCGACCAGGTTGACGTTGGCGACCTGGCCCACCGGCACGGGCGAACCGTAATACTCGACCTGCACGTGATCCAGGATGCCGGTGTGGGCGCGACCCGTGCGGATCTTGCCCAAGTTGGCCTTGAGCGTGTCAAGCGACTTGGCCATCCTGGCTTCGGCGGATTTGCGGATTTCTGCGGCGCTCATGGATTTTCCTTTTCTTTAAACGTGTACCAACGTGCCTTCGTCTTCGCCGCTGACGACGCGCTTGAGCGCGCCCGACTTATTGATCGAAAACACCTTGATCGGCAGCTTCTGGTCGCGGCACAGCGCAAACGCGGTGGCGTCCATGATTTCCAGACGACGGACAATCGCTTCGTCGAAGCTGATACGCGCATAACGCGTGGCGGAGGGATCCTTGTTGGGATCCGCGCTGTAGATGCCGTCGACCTTGGTGGCCTTCAGCACGATCTCTGCGCCGATCTCGGCGCCGCGCAAGGCGGCCGCGGTATCGGTCGTGAAGAACGGGTTGCCCGTGCCCGCGGCGAAGATGACGACCTTGCCTTCTTCGAGGTAACGCAGGGCCTTGGGACGGATGTAGGGTTCGACGACCTGGTCGATGTTCAGGGCCGACTGCACGCGGGTATCGATACCCTTGTGCTTGAGCGCGTCTTGCAGGGCAAGCGCGTTCATGATGGTGGCCATCATGCCCATGTAGTCGGCGGTTGCGCGGTCCATGCCCTGCGCACCCGGGGCGACGCCACGGAAGATGTTGCCCCCGCCGATGACGATGGCGAGTTCGACGCCGGTGGCGGCGACTTCGGCGATCTCATCGGTCATGCGGACGATGGTGGCGCGATTGATGCCGAATGCATCATCGCCCATCAGCGCCTCGCCGGAAAGTTTGAGAAGAACCCGTTTGTATGATCTGCTGCTCATAGGTGATATCCCGAAGAACAATCCGACGAAAGTTTAAGACAAGAAGGGGAAATCCCCCACGCCGCACCCGCCAGGCGGATGGGCCGCCCCAGGGAAAAAAGCACCTTGGAGCTGCGCGGCGCTGAAAAAAGGCCGGTCTAGAATAATCTAGCCCCGGCCTCTAAGCACTACCCTGGGGTCAGGCGCGGCCGGCGGCGGCAGCGGCAACCTCAGCGGCGAAGTCGCTGGTCTTCTTCTCGATACCTTCGCCGACAACGAACAGCACGAACTTGCTGATCGACGCACCCTTGGCCTTGAGCATCTGCTCGACCGTGTGCTTGTCGTCCTTGACGAACGGCTGCGACAGCAGGGTGACTTCCTTCAGGAACTTGGCCACCGAACCGTCGACCATCTTGGCGACGATGTCAGCCGGCTTGCCCGATTCGGCAGCCTTCTGCTCGGCCACCGAGCGCTCGGCGGCGATGTCGGCCGGGTTGACGCCGTCGGCGTTCAGGGCCTTGGGCTTGGTCGCAGCGATGTGCATCGCCAGGTCCTTGCCCACTTCTTCGGCGCCGGCGTATTCCACCAGCACGCCGATCTTGCCGCCGTGCACGTAGCTGGCCAGCGCGTTCGGGGTCTCGATGCGCTCGAAGCGGCGGATCGAGATGTTTTCACCGATCTTGCCGATCAGGGTGGTGCGGGTCGATTCGATGGTGCCTTCGCCGTAGGGCAGCGCCGACAGCGCGGCCACGTCGGCCGGGTTCTGCGTGGCGACCAGTTCGGCCAGCTTGTTCACGAAGCCGACGAAGTCGTCGTTCTTGGCCACGAAGTCGGTTTCGCAGTTCACTTCGATGACGGCGCCCTTCTTGGCGTCGGCGGAAATGAACAGGCCGATCAGGCCCTCGGCGGTGACGCGGGCGGCAGCCTTGCTGGCCTTGTTGCCCAGCTTGACGCGCAGGATTTCCTCGGCACGAGCCAGGTCGCCTTCGGCTTCCGTCAGGGCCTTCTTGCACTCCATCATGGGCGCATCGGTCTTTTCGCGCAGTTCCTTGACCAGGGCGGCGGTAATTTCAGCCATGTTAGCTCCAAATTTTGCTAAGACATGCCCCGGCGGGCCGGGGCAATGGTGTGATTCGATGGGACGTCCGCGGGTGGCGGATCGGGAAGATGGGAGCCCACCTTCGCACAGCCGGCGAGGCGGGGGCGTACCGGATTGACGGGCCGCCCCCAGACACTAACCGCCGGACATGACAGCAGGCTTAGGCCTGGTTGTCCTGCACTTCGACGAACTCTTCCTGACCTTCACCGATTTCTTCGACCAGACCGTTCAGGTTCTGTTCGCGGCCTTCCAGCACGGCGTCGGCGATGCCCTTGGCGTACAGCGCGATGGCCTTGGCCGAGTCGTCGTTGCCGGGGATGACGTAGTCGATGCCGTCGGGCGAGTGGTTGGTGTCAACCACGGCGACGACGGGGATGCCCAGCGTCTTGGCTTCGGCGATGGCGATCTTGTGGTAGCCGACGTCGATGACGAACATGGCATCGGGCAGACCGTTCATGTCCTTGATGCCGCCGATCGACTTGTTCAGCTTTTCCAGTTCGCGCTGGAACAGCAGGCCTTCCTTCTTGATCATGCGCTCGGCGCCGCCTTCGGCGACCACGGCTTCCATGTCCTTCAGGCGCTTGACCGAGGTCTTGACCGTCTTGAAGTTGGTCAGCATGCCGCCGAGCCAGCGGGCGTCGACGAAGGGCATGCCGCAACGAGCGGCTTCGGAGGCGACCAGCTCGCGCGCAGCGCGCTTGGTGCCGACGAACAGGATGTTGCCGCCGCGAGCAGCCAGCTGCTTCACGAACTTGGTGGCTTCCTGGTACTTATCAACCGTCTTTTCCAGGTTGATGATGTGAATCTTGTTGCGATGGCCGAAGATGTAAGGGGCCATCTTGGGGTTCCAGTAGCGGGTCTGGTGACCAAAGTGGACACCCGCTTCCAGCATTTCGCGCATCAAAGACATAACTTTCTCCAAGGGTTGATTTCTTGCGCCGCACCTGCATCAGCCTGTGGCTGACACCCTGGGTGGTGTTGCGCGCGATTTCCCGCACCTGCGGGATGGACATCATTTTAACCGGGCCGGCCGATCACTGCCGCAATACTACGGCGTGGCCAGTTGCGCCTTGCGACGCCGCCTGTTTCACGCCTTCTACTACGCTGCCGCGATAAACCCAGACGGCCGCCACGACGAAGAACCTGTACCGCATGCCTGCATTGCGCTTTCCGACCCGCCAGGAAATTCCTGGCAGTTTCTTCAAGGCGCGCCCGGACCTGTTTTGTTGGCAGCGAAATCCAGTTCCTCGCGCCCTGGCCTTTCAGCCAGGCCGCGCATCAGCCACCGGGGCATCTCTTCAAGAACCGCAGGCAAAAAGCCAACGTTTCCAAGAACTTAAGCCGGTACCCACACCGAACCTGCATCGCCGCTCGAAAACACGACCCGGGTTTGCGAACACGCCGTGCCCAGCATCTGCCGGCCTTCGCATCCAGACAATTTCGCGCATCCCCTGCTTCGCACCTGCCCCGCCCATCTCCAGGAACCTGGCGGCCTGACCGAATTCGTATCGCAACCTTCGCTTGCGGTAAAAATCCAGGCCTGCCACCGATCTCGCTGGCAATCAGCAGATAGGTGAAAATCAAAGAAAGATCGAAATTTGTCTGGGCACGCATGCCCAAGCACTTGCCGGGCGGGCTCTTGCCGCTACCCAGATTGCTCCCCAAAATTTTAGGGAAGCCTATAATTCTACTATTCTTTCAAGCAGACATTCAAGCGAGATCCGCCAGTTACCACATGGGCACCATTACCAATCCGGCCGACCTGGCCAAGATGCGCGCCGCCTGCCAGGACGCCGCCAAAGTCCTCGACTTCATCACCCCCTACGTGAAGCCCGGCGTCACCACCGGTGAACTGGACCGCCTTTGCCTGGAATTCCTGACCGACGAGCTGAAAGTGAAGTCGGCCACGGTGGGCTACGCGCCCCCCGGCTACCCGCCCTTCCCCGGCGCCATCTGTACCTCGGTCAACCACCAGGTGTGCCACGGCATCCCCGGCGACAAGGCCCTGAAAAACGGGGACGCTCTCAATATCGACGTCACCATCATCAAGGATGGCTGGTTCGGCGACACCAGCCGGATGTACGCGGTGGGCGAGCAGTCGATCCTGTCGCGCCGCCTGACCGACATCACCTTCGAGTGCATGTGGAAAGGCATCCAGCAGGTGAAAAACGGGGCCACATTGGGCGACATCGGCAATGCGATCCAGAAGCATGCCGAAGCCAACGGCTTTTCGGTGGTGCGCGAATTCTGCGGCCACGGCATCGGCCAGCGCTTCCATGAAGATCCGCAGGTGCTGCACTACGGCAAGCCCGGCACGGGCGTGAAATTGGTGACGGGCATGCTGTTCACCATCGAGCCGATGATCAATGCCGGCCGCCGCGAGATCCGCCAGCTGTCCGACGGCTGGACGGTCGTGACCCGCGACCACAGCCTGTCCGCCCAATGGGAGCATGCTGTCTGCGTCACCGACACGGGCTACGAAGTGCTGACCCTGTCGCCCGGCATGCCCCGGCCGCCCGCCTTCATTACCGAGCCCATCGTCATTCCCGCCGTCTGACCGGGCTGCTCGCCACCGCCGCTCTCCACCATGACCGCCGAAATCCTTACCTCCCTGCGCGAACGCATCCAGGAATCCCGGCGGGCCGCGGTGGCGCAGTTCCGCGAACACGAACGCCCTGACACGCTGCTGGGCGACCTGCGCCGCATCGTCGACGCGGCGCTGCGCGACCTGGTCAAGCACTGCCCGCTGCCGCTGGGCGCCTCACTGGCCGCCGTGGGCGGCTATGGGCGCGGCGAGCTGTATCCGCATTCCGACGTGGACTTGCTGATCCTGCTGCCCCACGTGCCCACCGCCGAAGACGAATCCGCCATCGAACGCCTGGTCGCCGCGCTCTGGGACCTGGGCCTGGAGCCCGGCCACAGCGTGCGCACCATCGAAGACTGCGAGCGCGAAGCCGATGCCGACATCACGGTGGAAACCGCGCTGCTCGAATCGCGCTGGCTGGCGGGCAGCCGCGTACTGATGCGGAAATTCGACGCGGCCACCAAATCGCGGCTGGATCCGCGCGCGTTCTTTCGCGCCAAGCGCGTTGAAATGCAGCAGCGCCACGCTCGCTACCACGACACGCCGTACGCGCTGGAACCGAACTGCAAGGAATCGCCCGGGGGCCTGCGCGATCTGCAGGTCATTCTATGGATGGCGCGGGCGGCGGGCTTTGGCAACAACTGGCGTGCGGTGGCCCAGGCCGGGCTGCTGACCTCGTCCGAAGCGCGCGACCTGCGCAAGGCGGAACAGGCGTTCAAGCGCCTGCGCATCGAATTGCACCTGCTGTCGAACCGCCGCGAAGACCGCGTACTGTTCGACCTGCAACCGGCCCTGGCCGAGGTCTATGGCATCCATGCCACCGCCACGCGGCGCGGCAGCGAACTGCTGATGCAGCGCTATTACTGGGCCGCGCGCCTGGTGACGCAGCTGAACGGCATCCTGGTGCAGAACATCGAAGAACGGCTGTTTCCGCGCCCCGACAGCGACGCGCGCGACATCGACGACGACTTTCGCAACCTGCGCGACCGCCTGGACATCATTCGCGACGACGGTTTCGAGCGCAACCCGACGCTGCTGCTGCGCGCCTTCCTGGTGATGCAGCAGCAACCCGAGCTGACCGGCATGTCGGCCCGCACGCTGCGCGCCATCTGGCATTCGCGCCACCGCATCGACGCGCAGTTCCGCCGCAATCCTGTCAACCGCAAGCTGTTCCTGCAGATCCTGCAGCAGCCGCGCGGCATCGTGCACGAACTGCGCCGCATGACCATGCTGAACATCCTGCCGCGCTACCTGCCGGTGTTCCGGCGCATCGTCGGCCAGATGCAGCACGACCTGTTCCATGCCTACACGGTGGACCAGCACACGCTGGCCGTGGTGCGCAACCTGCGCCGCTTCACCATGCCCGAGCACGCCCAGGAATATCCGCTGGCCAGCCAGTTGATCGCCGGGCTGGACCGCCATTGGCTGCTGTACGTGGCGGCGCTGTTCCACGACATCGCCAAGGGCCGCGGCGGCGACCACTCCGAACTGGGCGCGCGCGAAGTGCGCAAGTTCGCGCAAGACCACGGCATGGAGCCCGAAGACACCCGGCTGGTGGAATTCCTGGTGCGCCAGCATTTGCTGATGTCGGCCGTGGCGCAAAAGCGCGACCTGTCCGACCCGGCCGTCATCCAGGATTTCGCCGCCACCGTGAAAGACGAGCGCCACCTGACCGCGCTGTACCTGCTGACGGTGGCCGACATCCGCGGCACCAGCCCCAAGGTCTGGAACGCCTGGAAAGGCAAGCTGCTCGAAGACCTGTACAAGCTGACCCTGGCCGCCCTGGGCGGCGCCCATGCCGACGCGCACACCGTGCTGACCGAACGCAAGGAAGAAGCCGCCCGCCTGACGCGCCTGGCCGGCCTGCGCGACGACGCCCGCGAAGCCTTCTGGAACCAGCTGGACGTGGCGTATTTCCTGCGCCACGACGCCTCGGACATCGCCTGGCACACCCGCCACCTGTACCACCAGGTGGCGCCGGCCCAGGCGGTGGTGCGCGCCCGCCCCACCGAGCAGGGCGAAGGCCTGCAGATCATGGTGTACACCCGCGACGCGCCCGACCTGTTCGTGGCCATCTGCGGCTATTTCGATGCCAAGTCGCTGTCGGTGCAGGATGCGCGCATCCACACCACCCGCCACGGCTGGGCGCTGGACAGCTTCATCGTGCTGCTGCCCGAAGGCGCCAGCGACTTGCGGGCCCAGGCTACCCTCGTCGAACACGAGCTGGCCGAGCGCCTGAAGGACACCCGGGCGGCGCAGGCGCAGCCCAGCCGCGGCGGCTATTACGGCCGCGGCCGCCAGTCGCGCATGTCGCGGGTGTTTCCGATCATGCCGCAGGCCGAACTGCAGCCCGACGAACGCAGCACCTCGTGGCGCCTGTCGGTCACCGCGACCGACCGCCCCGGCCTGCTGCACGCCCTGGCGCGGGTCTTTGCCCAGCATGAAGTCAACCTGCTGATGGCCAAGATCATGACGCTGGGCGACCGGGTCGAAGACGTCTTCATCGTCGACGGCTCGGCGCTGGCCCGCCCGCGCAGCCAGATGCAGTTCGAACGCGACATCCTGGACGCGCTGGCCGGCGACGACGCGCGCCAGCAGGCCGCCTGACTTCCCTGCCCGCACGCCGGCCGTCGCCACCGCGTGCGGGCCGGCGAACGCCCCGCATCGCCAGACCGGCGCCGACCGCATACAATCCGGTTTTCGGCTTGGCGATGCCCTGCGATGGAGCTCAACGAATACTTGCGTGTCCTGGGTACCAGCTTCTTTTTCGCGCTGGCGACCTTGTTGCCATTCCTGAATCCGCCGGCGATCGCCCCCATCTTCCTGTCACTGACCGAAGGCGCGTCATCGGCCACCCGGACGGTGCTGGCCAAGCGGGTTGCCGTGAATGTCGGCCTGATGCTGATCGTGGCCATGGTGGCCGGCAACGTGCTGCTGAGCTTTTTCGGCATCTCGCTGTCGATCGTGCGGGTGGGCGGCGGCCTGCTGGTCATCGCCAGCGCCTGGCGCCTGGTCAATTCGCCTGACGCCGACACCGAACGCGTGGCCCGCATGGCCGAATCGTTCACCCCCGAAATGGCCAAGGCGCGGGCGTTCTACCCGCTGACCTTTCCCATCAGCTGCGGCCCGGGCTCGATCGCCGCGGCCATCACCGTGGGCGTGTCGCTGCGCGACCAGAACCACGTGCTGAGCCTGCTGCGGCTGGGCGGATCGATTCCCGGCATCATCGTCGTGTCGCTGACGCTGTATGTGTGCCTGCGCTTTGCGGCGCAGATGCTGCACCGGCTGGGCGACAATGGCACCGCCGTGTTCATGCGCATGTCCGCCTTCATCATGCTGTGCCTGGGCGTGCAGATCTTCTGGGAAGGCTCGCGTGAACTGCTGCTGGGCGTGTTGCAGCAAGGCATGCAACCAATTCCGATTCCCAAGGCCTAAGCCCTGCCTGGTCCGCCGTCCCGGCGCGCCGCACCCGACCCGGGCTGCCGCGACCGGGGCTTACCTTTTGAACCCTTAACGCAGAATCACCATGACTTCCCGTTCAGAACGCCTGCTTCGCCTGATCGCCCTCTTCTGCTTCGGCGCCGTGGGCATTGCCCTGATTTCCCAGTACGCCTTCGACATGCCGCCCTGCGCCTGGTGCGTGATGCAGCGCCTGATCTACCTGGTGATCGGCGTCATTGCCCTGGTGGGCGGCTTTGGCGGCGGCCGCGCGCTGACCCGCGTCTGCGGCAGCCTGGCCGCCCTGCTGGCCGTCACCGGCGTGGCCGCGGCGTGGTACCAGTACAGCGTGGCCGCGAAGATGCTGTCGTGCGACCAGACCTTCGCCGACCGCTTCATGACCGGCATCGGCCTGGACGGCAGCGTGCCCTGGCTGTTCGGCATCTACGCCACCTGCATGGACGCCGTGGTGCCGGTGCTGGGCATCGAGTACGCCCTGTGGAGCCTGGCGCTGTTCGTGATCCTGTTCTTCATGGCGCTGCCCGTCGTGTTCGGACGCGGCCGGCCGGGCACCCTTTGAAGTACCTGACCGGCTACCCCGAATCGCTGCTGGCGCAGGCCCGCACGCTGCTCGACCAGGGCAAGCTGGGGCCGGCGCTCCTGGCCCGCTATCCCGGCGGCGCGCACGACGTGCGCACCGACCGGGCGCTGTACGACTATGTGGTGGACCTGAAGAACACCTATATCCGCAACGGCGCGCCGCTCAGCAAGATCGCATTCGACAGCAAGATCCACGTGATCCAGCACGCGCTGGGCCAGCACACCTTCATTTCGCGCGTGCAGGGCGGCAAGCTCAAGGCCAAGCACGAGATCCGCGTAGCCACGCTGTTCAAGACGGTGCCCGCGGAATTCCTGAAGATGATCACGGTGCACGAACTGGCCCACCTGAAGGAAAAGGACCACAACAAGGCCTTCTACAACTTGTGCCAGTTGATGGAGCCGCACTACCACCAGTATGAGTTCGACCTGCGGCTGTACCTGACCCATCTTGAGGCCACGCGCCAGCCGCTCTGGGACGTGGCCGCCCAATGATGGCGTCGTGACCTGACCCCTGCGCTCAAAAAAAAAATCGCCGCCCCAAGGGGCGGCGATTTGCGTGGCAAAGCGACGTACGCGATCAGGCGTCGTTGGCCGCGTAGCCCATGTTGAACTGCAGGCCGCTGGCGCCTTCGTCCTGGCCGGGTTCGGCACGCGACTGGCCCAGGCGGGCCAGGTATTCTGCGGTGATGTCGCCCGTGACGTATTCACCGTCGAAGCACGAAGCTTCGAAGCGCGCCAGCTTGGGATTGATGTCCCGTACAGACTGCTGCATGTCGTGCAGGTCCTGGTAGATCAGGCTGTCGGCGCCGATGGCGCGGGCGATTTCTTCGTCGCTGCGGCCGGTGGCGATGAGCTCGCTCTGCGTGGGCATGTCGATGCCGTAGACGTTGGGGAAGCGCACCGGCGGCGCGGCCGAGGCGAAATAGACCTTGTTGGCGCCGGCAGCGCGCGCCATGTCGACGATTTCGCGGCTGGTGGTGCCACGCACGATGGAGTCGTCCACCAGCAGCACGTTCTTGCCCTTGAATTCCATGCCGATGGCGTTGAGCTTCTGGCGCACCGATTTACGGCGCACGGCCTGGCCCGGCATGATGAAAGTGCGGCCGACGTAGCGGTTCTTGATGAGGCCTTCGCGGTAGTCCAGGTTCAAGCGTGCGGCCAATTGCATGGCGGCCGGACGCGAGGAGTCGGGAATCGGCATGACCACGTCGATATCGCCCAGGCGCATGTTGCGCGCGACCTTGTCGGCCAGGTATTCACCCATGCGCAGGCGGGCGTCGTACACCGACACGCCGTCGATCAGCGAATCGGGGCGGGCAAAGTAGACGTATTCGAAGATGCACGGCACCAGCTGGGGGTTGTCGGCGCACTGGCGGCTGACGAAGCGGCCGTCCAGGTCGATGAACACGGCTTCGCCCGGCTCGACGTCGCGCACGAAGGCAAAACCGCTGCCTTCCAGGGCCACGGATTCGGAAGCCACCATCCATTCGACGCCTTCGTCGGTTTCCTGGCGGCCGATGCACAGCGGACGGATGCCGTTGGGATCGCGGAAGGCCAAGAGGCCGTAGCCGGAGATCTGCGCGACCACGGCGTAGGCGCCGCGCACACGCTTGTGCAGGGCCGACACGGCGCGGAAGATCGCGTCGTCGTCCAGCGACACGCCGTTGGCGGCAGACTGCAGCTCGTGCGCCAGCACATTGAGCAGCACTTCGGAGTCGGAGTTGGTGTTGATGTGGCGGCGGTCGACGCGGTAGAGCGATTCGCGCAGTTCACGCCAGTTGGTCAGGTTGCCATTGGTGGCGAACATGATGCCGAACGGGGCATTGACGTAGAACGGCTGCGCTTCTTCTTCGCTGGCGCTGGAGCCGGCGGTGGGATAACGCACCTGGCCCACGCCGGACGTGCCCGGCAAGGCGCGCATGTTGCGCGTGCGGAATACGTCGCGCACCAGGCCGTGCGCCTTGTACATATTGAACTGGTTGCCTTGCGACGTCGCAATGCCCGCGGCGTCCTGCCCGCGATGCTGCAACAGCAGCAAGCTGTCATAGAGCAGCTGGTTGACCGGCCCGCGCCCGATGACCCCTACGATTCCACACATGGTGACATTTCCTGGTTGATGTAAAGCCAATCAATACGGCAGCCACGTCGCCAGAGACGGCGGCAGCCAAGTCTTGATATGTTTGATGGCCTCGATGGCCGAATGCGAAAACATGGCGTCCTGCCACCAGGGCTCTTGGGGCAGCGGCGTATAGCCGGCGGCGGCGACCAGCGCCAGCACGATCAAGAGACCCCGGGCAAGACCGAACATACCGCCCAGGCCGTGGTCGGCCGGGCCCAGTCCGGTGCTGCGGATCAAGGCGGCAAGCGTCATGTTGACCAACCCCACGCCGAGCAGCACGATAATGAAAACCACCGCGTACGAGACACCCATGCGCAGCAGCGTCGTTTCAATATAGGGCTCCAGCCAGGTATAGACCGTGGGGCCCCACCATATCGCGGCCACGAAGGCCAGCAGATAGGCGACCAGCGACAGCACCTCTTTGAGCAGGCCGCGCACCAGGCCCAGCACACCCGATACCGCCAGGATGGCCAGCACGACGAAGTCGAAGCCGGTCACTACTGAGCGGCGGCAATGAAACCATTGTCGTAGCCCAGGGTGCGCAACCGCGCCTGGGCCGCCTGCGCCGCGTCACGCGAGGGGAACGGCCCCACGCGCAGGCGGTACTGCTGCTTGCCCCCGATGGAAGCCTGCTCGACGAATGCATTGGTGACGCCGGCCTGGTGCAGCTTGTCGCGGCGCGATTGCGCGTCTTCGGACGTGGTGTACGCGGCGATCTGCAGCACGAAATTGCCCTTGGCGGCAGCCGGCTTGGGCGCGGGCGTGGCGGCGGCGGGCGCCGAGCGCCCTTCCAGCAGCGCCAGCGCGCGGGCGCCGTCGTCGGAACGGGTTTCAGGCTTGGGCGCGGCCGGCTTGGGCTCGGGCTTGGTTTCCGGCTTGGGCGGCGTGGCCTGGGCCGTGCGCGGCGGTGTGACCGCCGGCGGCGTAACGACAGGCGGCGTCGTGGCCGGCGGCGTGGTCGCGGGCGGCGTGGCGGTCTGCGGCTGCGCCGACGTGACCGGCGGCGGCGTGGGAATATTGGGCGGCTCGTTGGGCGCGGTGCCCTGCGCCGCAGGCGTGGTGGCGGGCGCGCCGGCCTGGGGTTCGCTTACCTGGGGCTGGAACGGCGTGTTGCGATCCGGCACCCGGATGGGGATGTTGTCGGCAACGGGGACGGGCTGGGAATCCAGCACCATGGGAAGAATGATGACGGCCGCCAGCACCAGCGCGATGGCGCCTGCCAATCTGCGCCGAGCGCGTCCGCGCAGTTCCGCCGCCTGGACCTCGCTAGGCACCGCCGCCCGTTTGGAGGGCTGCGCCTGGTCGGCAGGATCTTTGCGATTGAAAAAACCCATGGGAGAGAATTCCTTGCCTACGTGTTTTTTGCTTACGCCTTGCGGCCCAGCGACTGCAAAACCGAGGCCACGGTGAGAAACGAGCCAAACACTACGATTCTATCATTCTCGCCCGCTCGTTCGCGCGCTGCGGCAAAGGCCAGCGCGGGGTCGGCGTAAGCCGACACGCCCGGCGCCTGGCCCCCTGCGGGCGCGGCGGGCAAGGCAGCGGCGACCTGGTCGGCCAGGGCCTGGCCGGTGCCGCCGCGCGGGCCGGGCAGGCCGGCGCAGAACCAGTGGTCGACGCGCGCGCCCAGCTTGGCCACGACGCCGGCCAGGTCCTTGTCGTTGAGCATGCCGAACACCGCATAGGTGTAGGGATGAAAGCCCATGTTGTCCAGGTTCTGGGCCAGCACGGCGGCGGCGTGCGGGTTGTGGGCCACGTCCAGGATGATCGTGGGCTGGCCCGGCAGGATCTGGAAGCGGCCGGGCAGCGATGCCTGCAGCAGGCCCTGGCGCACGGCCTGGGCCTGCACCGGCAGGCGGTCGCGCACGGATTCCAGCGCGGCCAGCGCGGCCGAAGCGTTCAGCAGCTGGTTGGCGCCGCGCAGCGCCGGATAAGCCAGCGCGCCGCGGCGCTGTTCACGTCCGCCGTAGGCCCACTGCTGGCGGTCGCCGGAATAGTTGAAGTCGCGGCCGAACAGCCAGAGATCGGCGCCGATTTTCTCGACGTGGTCCAACAGCGACTGCGGCGGCACGGGGTCGCTGCAGATGGCGGGCCGGCCGGCGCGGTAGATGTGGGCTTTTTCGAAGCCGATCTTTTCGCGGGTGTCGCCCAGCCAGTCGGTGTGGTCCAGGTCGACGCTGGTGACGACGGAACAGTCGGCATCGATGATGTTGACGGCGTCCAGGCGGCCGCCCAGGCCGACCTCAAGCACCACGGCGTCCAGGCGCGACTGGGCAAAGAGACGCAGGATGGCCAGGGTGGTGAATTCGAAGTACGTCAGCGAGGTTTCGCCGCGCGCGGCCTCGACGGCGACGAACTGTTCGATCAGGGCCGCATCGGTGGCGATCTGGCCGTTGACGCGGGCGCGCTCGTTGAAATCGATGAGGTGGGGCGACGTGTACAGCCCGACCTTGTAGCCCGCGGCCAGCAGGATGGCTTCGAGCATGGCGCAGGTGGAGCCCTTGCCGTTGGTGCCGCCCACCACGAACTTCACGCCGGACAGTTGCAGGTCCATGCGATCGGCCACTTCGCGTACGCGGTCCAGACCCATGTCGATGGCCGTGGCGTGGATGGATTCCAGGTATTGCAGCCAGTCGGACAGGGTGGCGGAAGCGTCGGGCGTGCGGGCAGAAGGCATGTCGGGGTCGCAAAGGAAGTCAGCCTGCAATTTTAACAGTGCACGGCCCGTGTTTTCCCTAATCCCCCAGGGAGCGCAGCGGTATGTCCAAGGAAAAACCACTTGCCGATGTTTTTTTCATACGTGAAAATAAATTCACATATGAAAATTCAAAAGGAAGAGACATGACGCAGCAAAAGACCCCGGCCTGGCTGGTCCGGGAAGCGGACGTTCCCGGCTACCACCCCGCCAACCACACCGGCACGCTGAATCGGCGGCTGATCGGTCCGGACACGGTGGGCGCGCGCGGCGTGGAGGTATTGCTGGGCGTGATCGACAAGGGCAAGGGCGCGCTGCCCCACGCTCACCCGGGCATCGAGCAGGTCTGTTACCTGCTGTCGGGCACCGCCCGCGCGCAGGTCCAGGACGAATGGGCCGACATGGGCCCGGGCGACTGCTGCTATTTCCCGCCGGACATCCCGCACGTGTTCACCGTCACCAGCGACGAGCCCGCCCGCCTGCTGGTGATCTATACGCCGCCTTATGAAGAATCCCCCGACCGCGTGATACGGAATTTCCCGGCGGCCGGCGCCTGAGGCGCCGTGCAGACCGCGGCAATTCAGCCCCCCCAGATTTCCCCCAAGAAAACCAGGCAGCGGCCGCAGAGCCGCGCCCGGCACCCCCACCAGGAGACAACCCCATGCAAGCCCTGAGACTATTTGCCGCCCTGCTCGCCAGCGGCGCCACGCTGCTCGCGCAGCCCGCCGCACACGCCGCGGCGGACTATCCCAACAAGCCCATCACCCTGATCGTGCCCTTCCCGGCCGGCTCGGGCACCGACGCGGTCGGCCGCATCTTCGGGGTCGAACTATCAGCCATCCTGGGCCAGCAGGTGGTGGTGGAAAACAAGCCCGGCGCCAATGCCACCATCGCGGCCAGCTACGTGGCGCGGGCGCGGCCGGACGGCTACACGCTGTTCGTCACCACCAATACCTCGCACTCGGCCGCCCCCTGGCTGATGAAGAACATTCCGTACGATCCAGTCAAGGATTTCACGCCGATCGCCCGCGGCGGCAACCTGCCGTTCATCCTGGTCGCCAACCCCAAGCGCCCCTGGAAGTCGGTGGCCGACCTGGTGGCCGATGCGCGCCAGCATCCCGGCCGCATCACCTACGCCAGCGGCAACAGCACCGGCATCGTGGCCGGCGCCACGCTGGCCAACCGCGCCAAGATCGACATCCTGCACGTGCCCTACAAGGGCACTCCGCAAGGCCTGACAGACGTGGTCGGCGGCCAGGTCGACTTCATGTTCACCGACCTGGCCTCAGGCCTGCCGTTCGTGCAGTCGGGCCAGTTGCGCGCATTGGCGGTATCCACCGCCGAGCGCAGCGCCATCGTGCCGGACCTGCCGTCCATGGCCGAATCGGGCGTGCCGGATTTCGACCTGAACTCCTGGAACGGCTACTTCGGCCCGGCCGGCATGCCGCCCGACGTGGTGGCCAAGCTGAACGACGCCATCAACCAGATCGTGGCCAAGCCCGACGTGCGCAAACGCCTGGCCGGCCTGGGCTTTGACGCCTTTTCGAGCACTCCGGACGCCTTCGCCCAATTCGTCGGCGAACAGCGCGACCTGTGGGGCAAGTTGATTCGCGACGCGGGGATCGAGCAGCAATGACGCAAGCTTCGACTACGCCCGCCGCCCCAGGCGCAGGCCCCCTGGCCGGCGTGCGCATCCTGGACCTGAGTTCGGTGGTGATGGGGCCCTATGCCACGCAGGTGCTGGCCGACCTGGGCGCCGACGTCATCAAGGTGGAATCGCCTTTGGGTGACAACATGCGGGCCGTCGGCCCCATGCGCAATCCGGGCATGGGCCACCTGTACCTGCACCTGAACCGCAACAAGCGGTCGGTGGTGCTGGACCTGAAGACGCCGGAAGGCCGTGAGGCCTGCCTGCGGCTGGCCGAGAGCTGCGACGCCCTGCTCTACAACATCCGCCCCCAGGCGATGGCCCGGCTGGGCCTGTCGTATGACGCGGTGGCGGCACGCAACCCGCGCATCGTCTACCTGGGCGCCTATGGCTTCGGCGAAGCCGGGCCCTATGCCGGCCGCCCCGCCTATGACGACCTGATCCAGGGGCAGACCGGTATCGCCGCGCTGTCGGCGCAGCAAAGCGGCGACGTGCCGCGTTATGCGCCGCTGACGCTGGCCGACCGCGCGGTGGGGCTGCACGTGGGCATTGCGCTGGTGTCGGCGGTGCTGCATGCCCGCGCCAGCGGCCACGGCCAGCAAGTGGAGATTCCGATGTTCGAAGGCATGGCGCACCTGGTGCTGGGCGACCACCTGGGCGGGGCCACCTTCGAACCGCCGCTGGGCCCCACCGGCTATGCGCGCCTGCTGGCGCCGCACCGCCGGCCTTACGCCACGGCCGACGGCTACCTGTGCCTGCTGATCTACAACGACAAGCACTGGCGCAATTTCTTCGACCTGATCGGCCAGCCCGAGCTGGCCGACGACCCGCGTTTTTGCACCCACGGGGCACGGGCGGCGCATATCAGCGAGGTGTACGCCTTTGTCGCCGACGTGATCCGCACGCGGGCGACAAAGGCCTGGCTGGCAGACCTGGCGCGGGCCGACATTCCGGCCTCCCAGCTGTACACGGTGGACGACCTGCTGCAGGACGAACACCTGACCGCCACCGGCTTCGTGCAGGACGTGGACCACCCCACCGAGGGCCGCCTGCGCACCCCTGCCCCGCTGGGCCGCTATCAAGGCACGCCCACGTCCCTGCGCCGCCCGGCCCCCACGCTGGGCCAACACAGCCGCGAAGTGCTGGCCGAAGCCGGCTACGACGACGCCGGCATCGCCGCCCTGTTCGCCCATCGCATCACCCAAGACGGAACCAACTGATGGACTTTGCATTCACTCCCGACCAATTGGCGCTGCGCGACGCCGTGTCCCGCATCTGCGACCGCTACCCCGACGACTACTGGCTGGAGCGCGACCGCGAAGGCGGTTTTCCCGAGCCGCTGCATGCCGACCTGGCGCGCGACGGCTGGCTGGGCATCGCCATGCCGCAGGAATACGGCGGCGCCGGCCTGGGCATGACCGAGGCCGCCCTGATGATGCAGACCATCGCGGCGTCGGGCGCGGGCTTCACCGGCGCGTCCGCCGTGCACATGAACATCTTCGGGCTGAATCCGGTGGTGGTGTTCGGCAGCGACGAACAGCGCGCCCGCTGGCTGGAGCCGCTGATCGCCGGCCGCGAAAAGGCCTGCTTCGCGGTGACCGAGCCGGACGCCGGGCTGGACACCACCAAGCTGAGCACCCGCGCGGTGCGCGAAGGCGACGAATACGTGGTGCACGGCCGCAAGATCTGGATCTCGACCGCCCAGGTCGCCAGCAAGATGCTGCTGCTGGCCCGCACCACCCCGCTGTCCGAGGTGGCCAAGCCGACCCAGGGCCTGTCGCTGTTCTATACCGACTTGAACCGCGACAAGATCGAGGTGCGCGAGATCGAGAAGATGGGCCGCAAGGCGGTCGATTCGAACATGCTGTTCATCGACGGCCTGCGCATCCCGGCGGCCGACCGCATTGGCGAAGAAGGCCGCGGCTTCGAATACATCCTGCACGGGCTGAACCCGGAACGCATCCTGATCGCGGCCGAAGCCGTGGGCATCGGCCGCGCCGCGCTGGACCGGGCAGTGAAGTATGCCGGCGAACGCACGGTGTTCGGCCGGCCCATCGGCCAGAACCAGGGCATCCAGCACCCTTTGGCGCAAGCCTGGATGCAGCTGGAGGCCGCCGACCTGATGGTGTTCAAGGCGGCCAGCCTGTACGACGCGGGCCAGCCCTGCGGCCCGGCGGCCAACGCCGCCAAGTACCTGGCGGCCGAGGCCGGCTACAACGCCTGCCAGACGGCGGTGATGACGCTGGGGGGCATGGGGTACGCCAAGGAATACCACGTGGAACGGCTGCTGCGCGAAAGCTTCATTCCGCGCATCGCCCCGGTCAGCCCGCAGCTGATCATGTGCTTCATTGCGGAAAAGGTGCTGGGGCTGCCCAAGTCGTATTGAGCGGGCCCCGCCCGGCCTACGACTGCTGTTCCAGCCCCGTGCAGGCCGCCCGCAGGATGCGGGCGTATTCTTCCTGGTGCGGCTCGATGCGGTAGATCGGGCCGCCTACCGAAATCGCATAGTGCTCGCCCGACAGCGTGACGGGCCAGGCAATGGCGCCCACGTCGGCGATGGATTCGCCGCTGTTCATGAACCAGCCGCGCTGGCGCGAGTGTTCGAGGTCGCCCAGGACCGCCTCGCGCGTGACCAGCGTGCGCTCGTTGTAGCGCGTCAGCGGCGTCGCCCCCAGCAGGGCATCCCGGCCGGCGTCATCCATCAGCGACATCAGGGCTTTTCCCAGCGAATTGGCGTGTACGTCCTTGAACTCGCCGGCAACAGGCGCGTATCGGATCGTATGGGGCGAATCCAGCACATCCAGGTAGACCACCCGGCCGTCCTGCGTCAGCTTGGCGAAGACGACGGTTTCCCGAGTTGCGTCCCTTAATTCAACCAGACTGGGATAGACGCGGTCCAGCACGGGATCGGCGCGGGCGATGCGCTGCGCCATCGCCAACAGGCGTCCGGTCGGGTAATAGCCCTGGCGGCGCCCGGTTTCGTATAGATAGCCCAGGCCCGTCAGGGTACGGATCAGGGCCAGGCAGCTGGACACCGGCACATCCAGCAGGCGGGCCAGCTCGGACAGGGGCAGTGCGCGCTTCTCCCGGGCGTAGGTTTCGATGATTTCTATGACTCGCAACGCCGTTTTGACACTCATTGCCCGATCCGAACTGTTTAGCACGTGAAACATCTGTCCCCGCAGGGGGCTAAAGTTCCCTGCGAGCGTGCCGTTATCGTAGCTGAGAATTCCCTGAAAACAGCGCGTTCCTCCGAGACGCCCACCTCGCCGTTGGAGTGATCATGGCCGTAACCCCCTTAGCCCCCGCAACGTTCGCGCCGGTGTCGGTCGCCGCGACGCCCGTCGTCGCCGACCCGTCCGTCACCGTCGCGCCGCCCGTGGCGAGCACCAACAGCGGGGGCACCGACTCCGCCACGTCCGAGCAGTCCAACTCGCAGAAGCTGCCGTTGGAAAAAGCGCTGGACGAGATCAACGACCAGATGAAGGCCTGGTCGACCCAGCTGCAGTTCGAGATCGACCCGAACGTGCACCAGGTCGTGGTGTCGGTGGTGGACGCCAATACGGGGGACGTCATCCGCACCATCCCCAGTGAGGCCCTGCTCAAGATCGCCAAAATGATCGTGAACATGCAGGGAAATGGCATCAAAACCACGGCTTGATATGGCCCCGAATATTTTCTGCTGTGCCCGTTTTGGCGCCATTCGATGACAGAAGCATCGAATTAGGCCCGCCTTATGCCCTTACCCGGCCAATCGCCGGCACCCTATTTTTGACAGAATCGCATCGCTAGGAAGGAATTTCACATGGCCTCTATCACTAACCTCGGTTCAGTTTCCGGTTTGCCCCTGGAAAAGATCCTGTCGGACCTGCAGGCCGCCGAGGATAAGAAGCTCTCGATCTATACGACTCGCGCGGCAAGCTACAAAACGCGCATCGATGCCTATGCGCAGCTGCAAAGCGCGCTGGAAGCCGTGCAGAAATCGGCCGGCGTGCTCGGCAAAGCCGAAACGATGTCCGCCATCAAGGGCAGCGTCACGGGCGGCACCGCCTTGACGGCCGTCATCACGGCCGAAGGCGCGCTTGCGGGCAAGCCGGGCGCCGTGGCCGGTCAATACACGATCGCCGTGAACACCCTGGCACGCGCTCAAAGCCTGCAATCGGGCGCCGTGGCCGACCGTACCGCCAAGAACGGCGACACGGGCTCCTTTGAAGTCGAGCTGGCCAATGGCACCAAGCACACGGTCGACCTGAAGGGTGATACGTCGCTGAACGGCATCGTCAAGGCCATCAACGCCGACGACAAGTCCGGCCTGCGCGCGACCGTCATCAACGACGGCAACGGTAACAACTACCTGATGCTGACGGCCAAGGACACCGGCGTCCAGGCCGCGGTGAAGAACATCACGGTGACGGGCGACCAGTCGCTCAAGAACGTGCTGAGCTTCAGCACCGCCGCCGACGGCACCACCACCGGCCTGACCCAGACCAAGCCCGCCGACGCCGAAGTGGTCATCAACGGCCTCACCGTCAAGAGTGGCTCGAACAGCATTTCGACGGCGATCGACGGCGTCACGCTGAACCTGACCGAGACGACCCCGACCGACAAGCCGATCACCCTGAAGCTGGAATCGGATACGTCCGTCGCCAACAAGGCCATCCAGGACTTCGTCAAGAACTACAACGCACTGCAGTCGACCATCAAGAACCTGACGGCCTTCGACGCCAAGGCAGCCACCAACCAGCCGCTGACCGGCGACGGCACCACGCGTTCGATCCAGTCGTCGATGACCAGCGCACTGCAAGCGGTGCTGGGCGAGGGCACCGTGCGTTCCCTGGCGGACCTGGGCATCACCACCGACCCGCAGACGCGCCAGTTGAAGCTGGACCAGACCAAACTGGACAAGGCCCTGGCCGAGAACCCCGGTGACCTCACCAAACTGCTGTCGGGCGATAACGGCCTGGCCAAGAATTTCGAGGCCGCATTCAAGGACGTGCTGGGCACCAACGGCTCGTTGAAGACCCGTACCGACGGCCTGAACAAGACCATGAGCGACCTGGACGCACAGCAAAAGCGCGCCAAGGCCTCGAGCGATGCGGAAATGGACCAGATGCGCACCCGCTTCGTCGCCTTGGACAAATTCGTTGCCCAGACCAGCGTCACCGCCAACTACCTGACCCAACAATTTGCGGCGATGAACAAATCGAGCAAATAACCTGTAGAAGATGCATTAATGACTTACGCCGCCCGCCGTCCCACAGGGTCCCACTCTGTCCGCTCCTACGCCGATATCGGCCTGGAAACCCAGGTGCTGGGCGCGAGCCCCGAGCGGCTGATCACCCTGTTGTATCTGGGGGCCCGGGCGGCGATCGGGCAGGCACGCATCCATATGCAGGAAGGCCGGATTGCCGATCGCGGCGCGGCTATCTCGAAAGCGATCAAGATCGTCGATGAAGGGTTGAAGACCGGGTTGAACATGGAGGCTGGCGGCGACATCGCCGCCAACCTCGCCAGGCTCTACGATTACATCGTCCGCACTTTGCTGATGGCGAATCTGAAAGCGGATGCCGAGCAACTCGACATCGCCGACCGCCTGCTGGCGGACCTGGCCGAGGCTTGGCAGACTTCCATCGACCGACCGGCTGGCGTGACGCAGCCCTGATGGCCCATTCCACGATTTCAGCCAGCCATCGAACGCCCGAGATTTCCATGACGTCCCTTACCCAGTACTCTTCTCCCATCCTGGAACACTACCAGGAGATCGCCCTCATCACGGGCGAAATGCTGACAGCCGCCCAGGCTGGCGACTGGGATGCGGCGATGGTCCATGGGCAGCAGTATTGCGAGCTGGTCGAGCGCCTGCGCGCCGCCGAACCCAAGGCGCCGCTGGACGAGGCGGGCCGCGCCATGAAATACGACCTGCTCGTGCGCATCCTGGAAAACGATGCCCTCACGCGCGACCTGGCGCTTCCGCAACTGGCCCGGCTGGGCGAACTGCTCGGCCGCATGAAGCGCCAGCAGACCCTGCTTTCGGCCTACGGCTACCAGGCGTCTGAAGAATGAGCGTAGGTCCCGCGGCACTCGGCAACGTCCTGGTGCAGCGGTTGGACGCCGTGCTTGGCACGACCATGTCCGCCGCGAACGCCAACCAGGTGTCGGGCGCGCGGCCCGATGCGGTCAGCCAGCCCGCCGGCCTGGACCGGCCCGGCTCGGCCGACGGTTCCAACCGCGACGCACGCCAAGGCGTGCAGACGGGCGGCGCCCGCGGCGACCGCCCGCCGACCGTTGTCGACGCGAAGACAGCCGCCGCGCTGGCGCTGGCTGCGCGCGGCCTGGTCACCAGCAGCGACACGACGGCATCGGCCCCGACCACGCTGGGCACCACCGCGCGCGCCATCCTGGCGCTGCTGGCCCAATACCCTGAAGCCGCGCCCGCGGTACAAGGCCGCGCGCCGCTCTGGACGCCGGACACTGCGGCGCAGCCCGCCGGCACGCCCGCACAGCCGGCCGCCGGCCAGCCTGCGGCGCAGCCACCCGCCCAGCCCGGCCAACCGCCCACGCAACCCGGCAACGCACCGCAGACGGCCCTGCCTGCCAGCACCGCCGCCGCCATGGCCGCGACCGCCGCCGCCGATCCCGCCGCAGACGCCCAGACCGCCGCCAAACCCAGCCGCCCTGCCGGCGCGGGCGATGCCCCGACTGGCGCCAAGGGCGCCGACGCCACCGCGCATGCCGCCCTGGCCGCGGCCGGTCCGTCGGCCCGCGCGCTGGGCCAGGCGCTGCGCACGGCCTTGCAGACCAGCGGCCTGTTCTACGAATCGCACCTGACCGACATGGTCTTTGGCCGCAGCAATCCGGCCCAGCTGCAACTTGAACCGCAAGCCAGGCTGACCAAGGCCGGCGTGCCGACCGACACCGACACCGCCCGCCCCCGCGCCGACGCGCCAGCCTCGGGCCGCGCCAGCGCTGACGCGCCGGCCACGCCCGGCTCGTCCAGCACGCCCGCGCCCGGCACCCCGGTCAGCGGCATCCACCAGGACCTGACCCTGCTGGTTCGCCAGCAACTGGACGTATTGGCCAACCAGACGCTGACCTGGCAAGGCGAAGCCTGGCCCGGCACGCCGATGGAATGGGAAGTGGAACGCGAGCCCTACGGCGGCGACCCCGATTCGGCCGTGCCCACCTGGGCCACCCGCCTGAAACTGGACCTGCCGCGCCTGGGCCTGGTCGACGCCCGGCTGAACCTGGCCGGCGATCAGATCGTGCTGCAACTGGTGGCCCCGCACAGCGCCACGGAAATCAATGACTCGTCGGACCAATTGCGGGCGCGCCTGTTGGCGTCGGGCCTGACGCTCAGCCATCTGGTGGTGAACGTGGTCGATCCGCGTCCCGTCATGCCGACGGATTTCTGATGAGCCTCGTTCCGCCCTCCGATACCGGCCCGAACGCCAACCGCAACGCGGCCGTCGCCATCTCCTACGACGAAAAAGACGGCGCCCCGCGGGTGGTGGCCAAGGGCTACGGCCAACTGGCCGACACGATCGTGCGCGCCGCCGAAGAGAATGGGCTGTATGTGCATGAATCCCGCGAGCTGGTCGGCCTGCTGATGCAGGTGGACCTGGATTCGCATATTCCTCCCCAACTCTACGTAGCAGTGGCAGAATTGCTGGCCTGGCTGTACCGCCTGGAATCGCGCGACCTTCCCGACGCCGCGCCGCCTGCCTGACCCCATTTCCCTGAGGACGATCACCGTGTTGGATGCCAGCGATCCGGAATTCCTGCTTACGCGGCCGGAAGACATGCGCGCCGCGCTGTTTGAATTGACGCACCCCGACAGCCACATCCTGGTGCGCGACGCCGCCGACCGCGAGATGGCGGTGCTGGTGCTGGGCGCCGACAAGCAGACCCGCCAGTTCTTCTGGCGGCCGCGCGACTACGCCGGCGCCGACTTCGAACAGTCGGACAGCATGGGGCTCTTGAGCGGCACGACCTTTCATTTCCACGCCACCGCCTACGGCGGCGTGCAGATCCGCTTCCGGGTGCAGCGCCCCGAAGTGATCCATTTCGACGACGGCAGCGCCGCGCTGATGTCGCCGTTTCCCGACCGCCTGGCCCGCATCCAGCGCCGCAAGATGTTCCGCGCGTCGCTGGCCGCCAGCGTCGGCCGCTGCCAGGCCAGCTGGCGCCCTGCCCCCACGGACAAGCCCATCAGTTTTTCGGTGCGCGATATATCGGTGGACGGCGTCGGCCTGCGGGTCGGCATGGCGGTGCAAGCCCTGCCCGAACGCGGCACGGTGCTGGAAGACGTGCAATTGGATTTTGGCGACCTGGGCCAGCTGAGCGCGCGCCTGGAAGTGCGCAACGTCTATCCGATTTCCGGCCAGCCCATGTCCCAGGCCACGAGCCCGGACGAGCCGGCGCCGGTGCATGTTTCCCTGACGGGCGAACCGCCCATGAGCCACCTGGGCGCGGTCTTCCTGGACCTGAATGCGCGCCAGGAAAACTGGCTGCAACAGGTGGTCTGGCGGCTAGAGAAAACTGCAAGGTAGACCAACGAGTTCGCGCGCAATGCGCGAAGCGCATCATCTACGCCAGAATGCCCGCCCGGCCGCCGGGCCGCCCCCTCGGGGGGCAGCTAGCCCGCGTAGCGGGCGCGGCGTGGGGGCAACATTACACGGCCATCGACGAGATTTCCTTGTAGGCCGCAACCAGCTTGTTGCGGACCTGGACGGCCGTCTGGAAGCCGATGCTGGCCTTCTGCATGTCGATCATGACGTCGTTGAGCGAGATGTCGGGGGCGCCCAGCTCGAAAGCCTTGGCCTGCGCCGACGCGGCGTTCTGGGCGCCGGTGACGCGGCGGATCGAGCGGTGCAACTCGGCGGCGAAACCATCGGGTTGGGCCACTGCCTCGCCCGCAGCCAGATTGCCGGTTTCCGCCTTGCTGACGACCGCGCGCATCTGCTGGAGCATGCTTTCGATGCCGGACAAGCCTGATACAGCCATTACGTTATTCCTTGCTGGTGGGACTACGCCAAAGATGCAAGGAGCGTAACGCCAGCGGCGCTGCGCCATTGCCGATAAAAACCGCCAAAACACCCGATATTTCCGCGAATGCGCCGGCCCGGCCGCCGCCGGGCGCACCCCGCTTCGGACCCGGGTTTCACCCTGTTGCGGACATAGGGGATAAGTAACGCCAAAAAACCGCTGTTTTCGACGATTGGGTTTGCTAACGCAGCAGCAATAATCCAGGCTCTCCCCAGACCAGAAGCACGTTGCATGTGTAATCTGCCCTACCCGAACATGAAGTCATTTTCCCTGCTCCGCGAAGCCAGCGGGAGCCGCCAATGAATCAGCAGGCTACCCTGAGCGCGTCGCTTCTGGCGAAGTTTCCCGTGTTGGAAAGGATCCGCGCGCTGCCCAAGCCCATTTTGCTGGGCGCGGCCGCGGCGCTTGTCGCGATCATTGTCGCCGTGGCGATGTGGAGCAGCGAACCCAAGTACAAGGTGCTGTTCTCGAACCTGGACGACCGCGATGGCGGCGCCATCGTGACGGCCCTGGGCACCATGAACGTGCCCTACAAGTACAACGACACGGGCACCGCCCTGCTGGTGCCGGCCGACCGCGTCTATGACGCCCGTCTGCAGCTGGCCTCGCAAGGCCTGCCGCGCGGCGGTTCGGTCGGCTTCGAGCTGATGGACAACGCCCGCTTCGGCGCCAGCCAGTTCGCCGAACAGATCAACTACCAGCGCGGCCTGGAAGGCGAGCTGGCGCGTTCGATCGAATCGATGCACACCGTGCAGCACGCCCGCGTGCACCTGGCCATGCCGCGCCAGTCGCTGTTCGTGCGCGAACGCCAGCCGCCGACCGCCTCGGTGCTGTTGAACGTCTACCCTGGCCGCAGCCTGTCTGACGCCCAGGTTTCGGCCATTTCCTGGCTGGTTGCTTCCAGCGTGCCGGAACTGACCGCCGAGAACGTCTCGATCGTCGACCAGAACGGCCGCCTGCTGTCCTCGCCGCTGGGCGAAGGCCGCGGCATGGACGCCGACCAGACGCGCATGGTTCGCGAAACCGAACAGCGTACCGTCGAACGCATCCTGACCATCCTGAACCCGCTGGTCGGCCCGGGCAACGTGCACGCCCAGGCCAGCGCCGAAATGGATTTCGCGCGCCGCGAGGAAACCTCCGAGGTCTACCGCCCCAACCAGGAGCCCGGCCAGTCGGCCGTGCGCAGCCAGCAGACCAGCGACTCGACCCAGCGCGGCATCAACCCCGCCCAGGGCGTGCCCGGCGCCTTGTCGAACCAGCCCCCGGGCAACGCCCAGGCCCCGATCGCCAACCCGCCCCAGGCCCAGCCGCCCCGCCCCGGCCAGCCGCAGCAGCCCAACGCCCAACAGCAGCAGCAACAACAGCAGCAACAGACGGGCACCCAGGCCGCCGGCGGCAGCCTGAACGAGCGCCGCGACGCCACCACCAACTACGAAGTGGACCGCACGATCAGCCACATCAAGCAGCCCGTGGGCAACTTGAAGCGCCTGTCGGTGGCCGTGGTCGTGAACTACATCCGCGACAAGGACGGCGAGCCCCAGGCCCTGCCGCCGGAAGAACTGAACAAGCTCACCAACCTGGTGCGCGAAGCCATGGGCTATTCCGAAAGCCGTGGCGATTCGCTGAACCTGGTCAACAGCCAGTTCAACGACGGCCCGCCGGCACTGCCGATGTGGCGCGATCCGGAAATGATTTCGCTGTTCAAGACCATCCTGGCCTGGCTGGTGGGTGGCGTACTGGCCCTGTGGCTGTACCGCAAGGTTCGCCGCACCGTGGGCGAGTACCTGTACCCGCCGGTGGATCCGGAAGTGGCCGAAGCCGAGCGCATCGAAGCCCAGCGCGAGGCCCAGGACCTGGCCCGCGCCAAGGAAACGGACCGCTACCAAGACAACCTGGACCGCGCCCGCACGATGGCGAACAAGGATCCGCGCGCCGTCGCGATGGTCCTGCGCACCTGGATGACCAAAGATGAAAAATGATTCCAAACCCATGGACGGCATGACGCGCAGCGCCGTCCTGATGATGTCGCTGGGCGAAGACGCGGCGGCCGAGGTCTTCAAGTACCTGTCGGCCCGTGAAGTCCAGCAGGTCGGCGCCGCCATGGCCAGCCTGAAACAGGTGACCCGCAACGACGTGGCCGTGGTGCTGGAGGAATTCCGCCAGGAAGCCGACCAGTTCATGGCCGTGACGCTGGGCTCGGACGACTACATCCGCACCGTGCTGACCAAGGCGCTGGGCAGCGACCGCGCCGCCGGCCTGATCGAAGACATCCTGGAAGCCGGCGAAGGCGGCAGCGGCATCGACGCCCTGAACTGGCTGGATCCGCACACCGTGGCCGAACTCATCGGCGACGAGCACCCGCAGATCATCGCGACGATTCTGGTGCACCTGGAGCGCGACCGCGCCGCCGGCGTGCTGGCGCTGTTGACCGACCGCCTGCGCAACGACGTCATGCTGCGCATCGCCACGTTCGGCGGCGTGCAGCCGGCCGCCTTGTCGGAACTGACCGAAGTGCTCAATTCCGTGTTGGCTGGCCAGGGCGCCAAGCGCAGCAAGATGGGCGGCGTGCGCACCGCGGCCGAGATCCTGAACATGATGAATTCGGCCGAAGAGGAAACCGTGGTCGCCAGCCTGCGCGAACGCGACAACGACCTGGCCCAGAAGATCATCGACGAGATGTTCGTGTTCGACAACCTGCTCGACGTCGAAGACCGCGCCATCCAGCTCATCCTCAAGGAAATCGACAACGACACGCTCATGGTCGCGCTCAAGGGCGCCCAGGAAGAGCTGCGCGCCAAGTTCCTGCGCAACATGTCCAGCCGTGCCGCCGAAATGCTGCGCGAAGACCTGGAAGCGCAAGGCCCGATCCGCATGTCGAAGGTCGAGACCGAACAGAAGAAGATCCTGCAGATCGCGCGCCGCCTGGCCGAAAGCGGCCAGATCGTGCTGGGCAATTCCGGAGACGACGCGTATGTCTGAAGCGGATACCGGCCAGTCGACGCTCATCTCGCGCAGCGCCGCCTGGCGCCGCTGGCAGATGCTGTCGTTCGACGAGCCGCCGCCCGTGGAAGTTGCGCCCGAACCGGAACCCGATCCGGGCCCCGATCCCGAAGTGGTGATGGCTCAGCTGCGCGCCCAGGCCATCGCCGAGGGCCGTGCAGAAGGTTTTGCGCAGGGCCACGCCGCCGGCCTGGAAGCCGGCCGCGCCGAAGGCCATGAAGCGGGCCTGGCCGCCGGGCGCGAAGCCGGCTACGCCGAAGGCCTGGCGCAAGCCCGCGAGCAAGGCGCAGAGGAAGCCCGGCAGCTGCATGCCCTGGTCGAAGCCTGCGCCACGTCCGTCGGCTCGCTCGAAGAAAAGATGGGCCAGAGCCTCTTGACGCTCGCGCTGGACATTGCCCAGCAGGTCGTGCGCACCACCCTGGCCGAGCAGCCCGAGACTGTGGCCAGCGCCGTGCGCGAAGTGCTGCACATCAACCCGACGGCCGGTGGCCAGATGCGCCTGTGGGCCAACCCGGCCGACATCGAACTGATCCGCCTGCACCTGGCCGACGAACTGAAAGAAGGCCACTGGCGCGTGCTGGCCGATGAATCCATCGCCCGCGGCGGTTGCCGCGCCGAGACGCCGTTCGGCGATATCGACGCCACGCTGCAGACCCGTTGGCGCCGCGTGGCGGCCTCGCTGGGCCGCAATGTGAATTGGGAGGAGCCGGCGTGAGCGGCAGCCAGGCCCCCGCGCAGCCCGGCCAGGCGGCCGTGCCCGTGATCGACCGCTGGCAGACCCAGCTGGAGATCGGCTCGATCCGCGCCGCCTCGACCGACCCGTGGCTGGTCAGCGGCAAGATCACCCGCGCGACCGGCCTGGTACTGCACGCCACCGGCCTGCGCCTGCCCGTGGGCGCCGCCGCCCGCATCGAGATCGCGCGCGGCCATGACCATTGGGCCGACGCCGAAGTCGTCGGCTTCGACGGCCATACCCTGTACCTGATGCCGCAGGCCGATATTTCCGGCCTGCCGCCCGGCGCCCGCGTGGTGCCCGGCGAACCGCCCGTGCAGCGCCAGATTCCGCTCCCACGCAAGGCCGAACTGAACGGCAACGCCAAGCCCCAGCTGGGCCGCCACCTGCCGGTGGGCAACGCCCTGCTGGGCCGCGTGCTCGATGGCGCCGGCCGGCCGCTGGACGGCCTGGGCCCGCTGACCGGGGCGGAACTGGCGCCGCTGTCGGCCCAACCGATCAACCCGCTGTCGCGCGCCCCGATCGATACCGTGCTGGATACCGGCGTGCGCGCCATTAACGGCCTCCTGACCGTTGGCCGCGGCCAGCGCATGGGCCTGTTCGCCGGCTCCGGCGTGGGCAAGAGCGTGCTGCTGGGCATGATGGCCCGCTACACCAAGGCTGACGTCATCGTGGTCGGCCTGATCGGCGAACGCGGCCGCGAAGTGAAGGAATTCATCGAGCACAACCTGGGCCCCGAGGGCCTGGCCCGCTCGGTGGTGGTCGCCGCGCCGGCCGACGTGTCGGCGCTGCTGCGCCTGCAGGGCGCCGCCTACGCCACGCGCCTGGCCGAGCACTTTCGCGACCAGGGCCTGGACGTGCTGCTGATCATGGATTCGCTGACCCGCTACGCTATGGCGCAACGCGAAATCGCGCTGGCCATCGGCGAGCCGCCGGCCACCAAGGGCTATCCGCCGTCGGTGTTCGCCAAACTGCCGATGCTGGTGGAACGCGCCGGCATGGGCGCACCCGGCCCCGGCGGCAAAGCCGGTTCGATCACCGCTTTCTATACCGTGCTGGCCGAAGGCGATGACCAGCAGGACCCGATCGCCGACTCGGCGCGCGCCATCCTGGACGGCCACGTGGTGCTGTCGCGCCACCTGGCCGAGGCCGGCCACTACCCCGCTATCGACATCGAAGCCTCGATTTCCCGCGCCATGACCTCGCTGATTCCGCAACAGCAGTTCGCGGTCGTGCGCCGTTTCAAGCAGACGCTGTCGCGCTACCAGCGCAATCGCGACCTGATCGCCGTGGGCGCCTACGCCGCCGGCAACGACCCGCAGCTGGACGATGCCATCGCCCGCTATCCGCGCCTGGAAGCCTTCCTGCAGCAGGATATCGGCGAAAACGTCGGCTACGAGGATGCGGTCAACCAGTTGCGCGCAAGCTTCGAATTGAGGGACACCTATGCCTAGCCAATTGCCCCTGGACATGCTGATCAACCTGGCCAAGGAGAGCACGGACGAAGCCGCCCGCCTGCTCGGCCGGCTCAGCGCCGAACGCACCAACGCCGAACGCCAGCTCGGCATGCTGCAGGACTACCGCCAGGACTACCTGGAACGCCTGCAGCAAGCCATGACGACCGGCATGTCGGCCAGCGACTGCCATAACTACCAGCGCTTCATCGGCACCCTGGACGACGCCATCGGCCAACAGCAGAACGTGCTGCGCCAGGCCGACGAGAACCTGGCCAAGGGCCGCCTTTACTGGCAGCAGGAAAAACGCAAGCTCAGTTCGTACGACGCCCTGGCGCAACGCGAATTGCGCGCGCAGGCCGTGGTGGAATCCCGCCGCGAGCAACGCGCCAACGATGAATACTCCGCCCGCCTGGTCCAGCGCCAGTCCGGGATGCACTAATTAGAGGAAGCCTGAGATGACCGCTCCCCTGCCCTTGCCCACCGTCGCGCCCGCCGCGCCGACCTCGATCGCCGACGCGCTCGGCGCCAAGTCGTCCGCCGTTTCGTCCAGGAAGGGCCCGTCCTTCTCTGACGTGCTGGCCCAACAGCGCCCGAACCAGGCTGCCGATGCGCGCCCGGCCAACGGCAACAACACCAAGACGCCGTCCAACAACGGCAAGACCACCAGCGATGCCGCCGGCAACGCCGAAAACGCCGCGGCCGGCGCGATCGACAACGCCGTGCAGACCGCCACCCAGGCCGAAGCCGGCGCGCTGGCCGTCGCCGCCGCGCAGCAACCGGTGACGCCGGTGGTGTTGCCGCAACAGACGCTGGAAATCGCCGCCCAGGCGGCCGAACAGGTGCAGTTGGCGCGTGGCGCCGCCCAGGCCGCCGCGACCGCCGTCAACACCGGTGCCGCCGTGGTACAGGCCGCCCTGACCGCCAACGACGCCGTCGCCACGCCGCGCGCGCCGGTGGCCGCCACCGCGCAGCAGGCCGAAGCCGCTGCCGCACAGGCCAGCCGCGATGCGCAGGTTGCGCTGCCGGTGGTCACCGCCGCCGTCAAGCCCGGCACCGCGCCCGCACCCGACGCGGCCCAGGCCAAGACGGCCCCGGCCGCCGAACTGCCGCGTCCGACGCCCGAAACCGCCGTGCCACGTGCCGCCACCCCGCGCGTGGCTGCCGAAGCCGCGCCCGCCGCGCCGCTGCACGCACGCCCCGAAGAAGAATCGAACGAGCCGGTGCTCAGCACCGCTCAGCAATTCCAGGTACCGCAGCACGCGACCGGCGCTCAGGATCACCTGGCCCAGGCCGTTGCCGCCGCCGTCCAGCGCCAGCAGCCCGCGCCGATCGCCAACCCTGCCAGCGTCGCCGTGCCGAACGTGCCAGTCGTCATGCAGGTGGCCACGCCCGTGGGCGGCACCCACTGGGGCACCGAACTGGGCCAGCAGATGGTGGTGATGAGCAACAACGTGCGCCAAGGCACCCAGACCGCCGAACTGCGCCTGGACCCGCCGGACCTGGGCCCCTTGCGCGTCAGCCTGAATCTGGCCGACGGCGTGGCCAGCGCCTCGTTCGTATCGGCCCATGCGTCCGTGCGCCAGGCGATCGAAACCGCGATCCCGCAACTGCAGCAGGCGCTGGCGCAGGCCGGCATCTCGCTGGGCCAGACCAGCGTCGGCGAGCAGGCCGCGCAACAGGAATTCGCGCAACAGAATGGCGGCGGTTCGCAGCGCCAGGGCGGCGGCAATGGCGCCGCGGTGGCCGATGGCGCAATCGATGGCCAGCCGGTCGCCGTGACGTCGCCGCGCAACGCCAATGCGTTGGTCGACACCTTCGCGTAACAATCCCGCGGCCCGCAGCTGGCAACGGTTGCGGGCAGTGCAGCAATAGCTTGAGATACGCGGCTTTCGCCCTGTTTTTCGCCTCCAAGAGGGAGCGGGATTTCGGGCAGAATGCTTTCATCCACTAAGAATCCGTTTTCATCAGCGGCAAAACACGCATCGACACCGAGATGGCGACTTCCAAACCCACAACCATGCCGCCGCGCGGCCCGCTTCCGACACGCTCTGGCGGCATCGGCCGCATTCTTCGCCCGTTGATCATGATCCTGGTGCTGCTGCTGGTGGCCGCCGCCAGCGCGGGCGCGACCTGGTTCATCACCCAGCGCATGCAGCCGCAAGGCGGCGCGCCGGTGCAACTGGGCGTGGGCCAGACGCCCGCCGGCCAACCGGGCCAGCCCGGCGCCGCGGGCCCGCAAGCCACGCCGACCACGTTCGTGGCCCCGCCGGCCACGCCGGCCGCCGTGCCCGCCCCGATCTTCGTGCCGATCGAAGCCTTCACGGTGACGCTGCAGAACGCCGACACCGAGCGCATCATGCACGTCGGCCTGACGCTGCGCGTGAGCGACGAGCAGACCCGCGTGCGCCTGGAAAAGTACATGCCTGAAGTGCGCAGCCGCATCCTGATGGTGCTGTCGTCGCAATCGCCTACCGGCGTGCAGACCCAACAAGGCAAGACCGACATGGCCAACGCCATCAAGCAAGCCGTCAACCGTCCGTTCTCGCCCATGCCGGACGGCCAGTATGTCACCGACGTACTGTTCACGGCGTTCGTGGTGCAATAAGCATGGCCTACGAGGCGTTTCTTTCGCAGGACGAAGTCGACGCGCTGCTGGCCGGCGTCACGGGCGAGAGCGACAGCAAAAAGGAATCCGCGGGCGCAAGCGACGGCGCCCGCGCCTATGACCTGAGTTCGCCCGACCGCGTGGTGCGGCGGCGCATGCAGACGCTGGAGCTCATCAACGAGCGGTTCGCGCGCCAGATGCGCAGCGTGCTGTTGAACTTCATGCGCCGCAGCGCCGACATCACCGTCGGCTCGATCAAGATCCAGAAGTACGCGGACTTCGAGCGCAACCTGCCCGTGCCGAGCAACCTGAACATGGTCCAGATGAAGCCGCTGCGCGGCACGGCCCTGTTCACGTACGACCCGAACCTGGTGTTCCTGGTCATCGACAGCCTGTTCGGCGGCGATGGCCGCTACCACACGCGCGTCGAAGGCCGTGACTTCACCACCACCGAGCAGCGCATCATCCGGCGCCTGCTCAACCTGACCCTGGAAAGCTACGGCAAGTCCTGGGACCCCGTCTATCCGATCGAGTTCGACTATGTCCGCTCGGAGATGCACACCAAGTTCGCCAGCATCACCGGCAACAATGAAGTGGTGGTCGTCACCTCGTTCCACATCGAATTCGGCGCGACCGGCGGCGACCTGAACATCTGCCTGCCCTACTCCATGATCGAGCCGGTGCGCGACCTGCTCACGCGGCCGCTGCAGGAAACCACGCTGGAAGAAGTAGACCAGCGCTGGTCGCAGCAGCTGTCGCGCCAGGTGCGCAGCGCCGACATCGACGTGGTTGCCGAATTCGCGCGCATCCCGTCCAACATCCGCGAACTGATGCGCCTGAAAGTCGGCGACATCCTGCCCGTGGATGTGCCGGAAACCGTCATCGCCAACGTCGACGGCGTACCGCTGATGGAATGCGGCTACGGCGTCTTCAATGGCCAGTACGCCCTGCGCGTGCAAAACATGTTTACCTACGATACCGAATCAAACGAGGCCCCCGACCATGACTGACAAGAACGAGCCCGGCACTGGCTCGTCCCCGGCCGACGACTGGGCCGACGCGCTCGCCGAACAATCCCGCGCCAATCCGCCCACCCAGGCGGATGGCCTGAAGCCCCAGGACGACTGGGCCGCCGCCATGGCTGAACAGACCGCCGCCACGCCGCCCGCGGCTGCCGCGCCGGCTGCCCCTGCGCCCGCACCTGCGGCGCCGGCCGCAGCCCCCGCGCAATCGGCGGCGCAATCGGTGTTCAAGCCCCTGGCCGGCAGCGCTGCCGGCACCGGCACCGACATCGACCTGATCATGGACGTGCCCGTCCAGCTGACGGTCGAGCTGGGCCGCACCCGCCTGACCATCAAGAACCTGCTTCAGTTGGGCCAGGGCTCGGTGGTGGAACTGGACGGCCTGGCCGGCGAACCGATGGACATCTTCGTGAACGGCTACCTGATCGCCCAGGGCGAAGTGGTGGTGGTGGAAGACAAGTACGGCATCCGCCTGACCGACATCATCACCCCGTCCGAACGCATCAACCGCCTGAACAACCGGCGTTGACGCGTTGTCCGCCATGAACGATTCCGCCCTGCTGCGCGTCATCATCGGCCTGGTGCTGGTGCTGGCCGCCATCCTGGCCGCGGCCTGGATGGCGCGCCGCGCCGGCCTCACCCAGCGCGGCGGCGGCAACCTGCTCAAGCAGGTCGCCAGCATGCCGGTGGGCGCGCGGCAGAGCATCGTCGTGGTCGAAATCGAAAATACCTGGCTGGTCGTGGGCGTGAGCCCCGGCCAGATCACCCCCCTGCATACCCTGCCCGCCGGCGAACTGCCGCAGGGCGCGCCGTTGCCGGCCGCCGCCTTCGCGGCCAAGCTGGGCCAGGCGCTCAAGCGCCGCTAGACGGCGCCCGTATTCCCCGGATCATGAGCTTGCCGACAAGCACCCTTCCCCGCGCCCGCCGCAACATGCTGCCCCTGCTGGGCGCCGCCGCGGTGCTGGGCCTGGCCCTGTTTCCGGCTGGCGTCATCGCCCAGGCGACCCTGCCCGCGCTGACCGCGACCCCAGGCCCGAACGGGTCCGAAACCTACTCGCTCAGCATGCAGACGCTGCTGCTGATGACGTCGCTGTCGTTCCTGCCGGCCGCGTTGCTGATGATGACGGGCTTTACCCGCATCATCATCGTGCTGGGTCTCTTGCGCAGCGCGATGGGCACGGCCATGTCGCCGCCGAACCACGTGCTGATCGGCCTGGCGCTGTTTTTGACCTTCTATACGATGTCGCCGGTGTTCGACAAGATCTACGCCGACGCCTACAAGCCCCTGTCCGAAGGCTCGATCCCGTTCGAGACCGCGGTCGAGCGGGCCGCCGGCCCGCTGCGCACCTTCATGCTGCATCAGACCCGCGAAAACGACCTGTCGCTGTTCGCCAACCTGGCCAAGCAACCGGCGCTGGACGATCCGTCGCAGGTGCCGCTGCGCATCCTGGTGCCGGCGTTCATCACCAGCGAACTCAAGACCGCGTTCCAGATCGGCTTCACCATCTTCATTCCGTTCCTCATCATCGACCTGGTGGTCGCCAGCGTGCTGATGGCCCTGGGCATGATGATGGTGCCGCCGGTAACCGTGGCGCTGCCGTTCAAGCTGATGCTGTTCGTGCTGGCCGACGGCTGGAACCTGCTGATGGGCTCGCTGGCCCAGAGCTTCTACCAATAGCCGGGGAATCGCCATGACCGCTGAAACCGTCATGACCATGACCTACCAGGCGATGAAAGTCGCGCTGGCGATGGCCGGTCCGCTCCTGATCATCACGCTGATCGTCGGCCTGGTCATCAGCATCTTCCAGGCCGCCACCCAGATCAACGAAATGACGCTGTCGTTCATTCCGAAGCTGCTGGCCATGTGCGGCGTGCTGGTGCTGCTGGGCCCCTGGCTGATCGGCATCATGGTCGACTACATCCGCCAGCTCATCGGCCAGATTCCCGGCCTGGTGTCGTAGCGGCGCGCGCCGCCGGCCCCGGGGAACGCGCCCACATGTTTTCCTTCACGATCGAACAGCTCAACGGCTGGATCGGCCAGTTCATCTGGCCGTTCGTGCGCATCCTGGCGCTGATCGGCACCGCTCCCCTTTTTTCCGAATCCACCGTGCCGGTCAAGGTCAAGGTCGGCCTGGCGTTCGTGCTGGCCGTGGCCGTCAGCCCGGCCCTGGACCCCGCACCGCCCATCGCCCCGGGTTCGTTTGCCGGCCTGTGGATGGTGATGCAGCAGGTGCTGATCGGCATCGCCATGGGCTTTTCCATGCGCCTGGTGTTCGCCGCGGCGCAGACGGCCGGCGAATTCGTCGGCCTGCAGATGGGCCTGTCGTTCGCCTCGTTCTTCGACCCCAGCACCGGCGCCAACACGGCCGTGCTGTCGCGCCTGTTCAACATCGTGGCGATGCTGACCTTCCTGGCGCTGGACGGCCACTTGCTGGTGCTGGCCGCGCTGGTGCGGTCGTTCGACACGCTGCCGGTCGCCGCCATCCAGCTGCACCAGAACGGCTGGGGCGTGGTGGTGGAATGGGGCAAGACCGTGTTCGTGTCGGGCCTGCTGCTAGCGCTGCCGCTGATCTGCGCGCTGCTCACCATCAACCTGGCCATGGGCATCCTGAACCGCGCCGCGCCGCAGCTGTCGGTGTTCTCCGTGGGCTTTCCGGTCAGCCTGATCGTGGGCGTGGTGCTGCTGACCGTGGTGCTGCCCAACTCGGGCCCGTTCCTGGAGGCCCTGTTCGAGTCCGGCCTGTCGACGATGAGCCGGGTGGCCGACGCCTTGGCGGGGCGCTAGATCTTTCTGCTTCGGGCATGAAAAAGCCGGCCACGATGAGCCGGCTTTTTGTTGGGCGGACCGGCCGAAGCCGGCCCCGCCAACCTCATTGCTGTCCGGTCAGGCGGAACACCCGGATCGTCTCGCGCAGCGCGCCCGACTGGTTGCCCAGCTGCAGCACGGCGCCGCCCAGTTCCTGCACCAGGGCCGTGTTCTGCACCGTCATCACATCCATCTGCGAGACCGCGGTGTCGACCTGCTCGATGCCGCTGGACTGTTCCTGCGACGCCTGCGAGATCTCGCCGATGATGTCGGTCACGCGGTGCACGGCGGCCACGATCTCTTGCATGGTGGCGCCCGCCTGTTCGGCCTGGGCCGAGCCTTCGGTGACGCGATCGACCGAATCCTCGATCAGGCCCTTGATCTCCTTGGCGGCCTGCGCGCTCTTTTGCGCCAGGCTGCGCACTTCGCCCGCCACCACCGCGAAGCCCTTGCCGGACTCGCCCGCCCGCGCCGCTTCCACGGCGGCGTTCAGGGCCAGGATGTTGGTCTGGAACGCGATGCCTTCGATGATGCTGACGATGTCGACGATCTTGCGTGAGCTGTCGGAAATGCCGTGCATGGTGTTGACCACCTGCCCCACCGCCACGCCGCCGCGCCGCGCCACGTCCATGCTGCTGGCGGCCAGTTGATTGGCCTGGCGAGCATTGTCGGCGTTCTGGCGCACGGTGGACGTCAGCTGTTCCATGCTGGCGGCCGTCTGCTGCAGCGACGCGGCCTGGCCTTCGGTGCGGCCGGCCAGTTCCTGGTTGCCGCGGGCGATGTGCACGGCCGCCTGGGTCGTGCCCTCGATGCCGCGATAGACGTCCTGGGCAATGCCGACCAGGCTCTTGCGCATGACTTCCAGCGAGAACTTCAAGCTGCCGATCTCGTCGTCGGAATCGGCCACGATCTGGGTCGTCAGGTTGCCGGCGGCGACCTGGCGGGCCATGTTGGCCGCGTCCACCATCGGTTCCAGCAGCGAGCGCGACAGGCTCCAGCCCAACGCGAAGATGCCGACCACGCCCAGCGCCAACAGGCCGCAGGCCAAGCCGGCGCCAGTGGCATCCAGCGTGTCCCAGTTGGCGCGCAGGCCATAGGCGCCCGCCGCCACCACGATGCCTGACGACAGCAAGGCATGGCGGAACATGCGGCTGCGCACGCTACGCTTGAAGGGAAAGGCCAGCACGTCCAGGCTGCGGCGCCAGCCGGCCCGCACCGGGCGGCCGCGTTCGATCCGCACGCCGCGGGCACGGCCTTCGCGAATGCGGGCGTACAGCGCTTCGGCCATCTCGATCTGCTCGTCGCTGGGACGCACGCGCACCGACGAATACGCCACCACCTCGCCGTTCTCGACGATGGGCGTGGCATTGGCCAGCACCCAGTAGTAGCCCCCGTCCTTGCGGCGGTTCTTGACCAGACCCAGCCACGACTCGCCGGCCTCCAGCGTCTGCCACAGGTCTTCATAGGCCTCGGGCGGCATGTCCGGATGGCGCACGATGTTGTGGGCCTTGCCGATCAATTCTTCGCGGGAAAATCCGCTGACCTCGACAAAAGCCGGATTCGCGTAAAGGATGCGGCCCTTGGTATCGGTACGCGAGATCAGGTACTGATCCTCGCGCAGCTTGGTTTCCACATCATTGACTGGAAGGTTCACGCGCACAGCTTGTCTCCGGTTTACATCATATCGAGCCACGGCCTGTACACCGGCCAGGTTTCAGGCGTTATTGTCATTAACGACAATATTTTCGAAAACTTAACGGCCAATAGCTTTCGCCCCGACGGCCGCGAACGGGCGCCGGGGCGAAGATGCCGGTCAGCGGCCCGGGCGGGCCGCGGCGGATCAGTCCTGGGTCAGCGTCGGGGCCGAGTAGCCGCCCAGTTGCTGCGCCGGCACTTCGATCACTTCGCCGGCATTGATCTTGAACACGGCCACGGCCTCGGACAGGCGATGGGCCTGTTCCTGCAGCGAGCCGGCCGCGGCAGCGGCCTCTTCCACCAGCGCCGCGTTCTGCTGCGTCACTTCGTCCATCTGCGAGACCGCGCGGTTCACCTGGTCGATGCCGCTGGACTGCTCCTCGGACGCCGCCGAGATCTCGCCCATGATGTCGGTAACGCGCTTCACCGATGCCACGATTTCCTGCATCGTGGCACCCGCGCGTTCGACCTGCTGCGAACCGGCGCCCACCTTGGTCACCGAGTCCTCGATGAGGCCCTTGATTTCCTTGGCCGCCTGGGCGCTGCGCTGCGCCAGCGAGCGCACTTCGCCCGCCACCACCGCAAAGCCCTTGCCCTGTTCGCCCGCACGGGCCGCTTCCACGGCCGCGTTCAGCGCCAGGATGTTGGTCTGGAAGGCGATGCCGTCGATGACCGACACGATTTCCGAGATCTTGCGCGAGCTGGCCGAAATGCCCTGCATCGTGTTGACCACTTCGGCCACGGCGGAACCGCCACGCTCGGCCACGTCCGACGCGCTGGCCGCCAGCTGATTGGCCTGGCGTGCGTTGTCGGCGTTCTGCTTCACGGTCGAGGCCAGCTCTTCCATCGAGGCGGCGGTTTCTTCCAGCGACGCGGCCTGCTCTTCCGTACGGCTGGACAGGTCGGTGTTGCCGGCGGAAATTTCACGCGAACCCACCGTGATCTCGTCCACGCCACGGCGCACCGTGGCCACGGTGCGGGTCAGGCTTTCCTGCATGCGCTTGAGCGCGGCGAACAGTTGGCCGATTTCGTTGTGCGAACGCACCTCGACGCGGCTGGTCAGGTCGCCTGCGGCGATCTTGTCGAAATGCTGGCCGGCTTCCACCAGCGGGCGCACCACCAGGCGGCCGAACAGCACGCGGCAGAACACCATCAGCACCAGGGCCAGGCCCACGGCCACGGCCACCGCGATCATGGCGCGGTTGAAGTTGGTCTCGGCCTGGTCGATCGTGGCCTGCTGCTGGTCGGAAATGTACTTGCCGAACTCGTTGATGGCCTCGATGAAGGCGGCGCTGCGCGGCGTGCCGTATTCATTGTTGACCATGTAGAACGTGGAATAGTCTTCGCTGCGCAGGGCTTCGACCATGGTGTCCACGCCGTCATCGATGTACGAACGGTAGCGACGCACCAGGTTCATGGACAGCTGGCGACCGGTGTCGTCCTGCAGCATGTTCTTCTGGAAATCGGCGAAGCGGCTGCGCACGCCGGTCAGGAGATCGGTGGCGCCCTTCAGGGCTGCCGCGGCGTCACGGGCCGAGTTCTCGCCGCTGCCCCAGCCGGATTCCTGCAGGTGGCGGGCCGCGACCATCAGGCTGACGCGGGCGCGCAGCATGTCGCTGTTGATGACTTCGACCTGCTTGGAACGCTCGGTCAGCGCATTGACCTCGCGAATGGATTCGTAGTTGTGCTGCAGGAAGAACGCGGCCAGGCCGCCCACCGCCGCAATCAGCACGGCAAAGAACGCCATGACCCACAACAGCATCGTGCCGACGCGGGCATCGCGCAGCCTGAGTTTGCGCTTCACCTTGGGCGCGCGCGCGGCCTTTTTCTTACCGACCTTGCCGGACTTCGCACCGGTTTCCAGACTCGCTTCCATATTTTTTCCCCATCCCTCAGGAACTGCTCTGACCAAATGAAAAACCACCCCGGCGCGCCGTCCTTGCAGAACGGGCACGCATCAGGGCGACGTACACACCGGCCGCGAAGCCGGGGCGCTCTCTGCGGACAACCAGGGGGCTTACGACCCCTTGCGCGTCGATTCGGGCGGCGCAGCCGGCACCGGAATGACGATGGTTTCCACCTCGGGGGCCGGCGCGGGTTGCTGCGCCCATTCCTGACTGGCGTCAGGCACGGGCGCGGGGCCCAGCAATTTCTGGCGTTCCCAGGGTTCCAGCAGAATATTGGTGCTGTCGACAAGGCGCATCAGCCGGCCATCGGGGCCGAACTGCAACAGCGCCTCTTTGCGGCTGTACAGGCCGTCGGGGACAAACGTGATCTTGAAGGACCAGAGGGCGAGGAAGGTGCCGTCGGTCTGCTTGTAGAACTTGTCGGGCGGCGCGGTAAGCGCTCGCGAGGCCTCTTCCAGCGTCGTCTGCCCCGGCGTCAGGGTCGACAGCTTGCCGGGGTCGAAGTTGTGCCCCGTCGCGGAACAGCCCGCGATCAACGCCGCAATCGCCGCGGCAGCCAGAAGATGTAGATAGCCTCGCATACCTGCCCGTTTACCGGTCGAAACCGGCGTCAAAAAGATTCCCAATCGTCATCCGACGGTGCCTGGCGGCGCGTGGCCGCAGGCGCCGGTTTGGCTTCGTTTGCCGCTGCGGCCGGACGCGGCGCAGGACGCCGCAGCGGCCGCGCAGCGCTGGCCGCTTCGGCCGGGGCCGGCTTGGCGCGTGCCGGCGCAGGCGCGCTGTGCGCCAGACGCACGGCGGGCGCCGCCCGACGCGTCGCCGCCGGTGCGGCAGCAATCTTGGCCTGCGGCGCCGGCGCGGCGGGCTGCGCCGCAGCCGGGGCCGCCACCCGCGGCGCGCTGCGCTGCTGGGCCAACTGGCGCGCCGGCACGTCGATCACGCCGCCTGCGTTGATCTTGAACACGGCCACGGCTTCAACCAGGCGTTCGGCCTGTTCCTGCAGCGAACCGGCCGCGGCAGCGGCTTCTTCCACCAGCGCCGCGTTCTGCTGCGTCACTTCGTCCATCTGCGACACCGCGCGGTTCACTTGATCGATGCCGCTGGACTGTTCTTCGGACGCGGCCGAGATCTCGCCCATGATGTCGGTGACGCGCTTCACCGATGCCACGATTTCCTGCATCGTGGCACCCGCGCGTTCGACCTGCTGCGAACCGGCGCCGACCTTGGTCACCGAATCCTCGATCAGGCCCTTGATTTCCTTGGCCGCCTGGGCGCTGCGCTGCGCCAGCGAGCGCACTTCGCCCGCCACCACCGCAAAGCCCTTGCCCTGCTCGCCGGCTCGGGCCGCTTCCACGGCCGCGTTCAGCGCCAGGATGTTGGTCTGGAAGGCAATGCCGTCAATGACCGACACGATTTCCGAGATCTTGCGCGAGCTGGCCGAAATGCCCTGCATCGTGTTGACCACTTCGGCCACGGCGGAACCGCCACGCTCGGCAACATCCGACGCGCTGGCCGCCAACTGGTTGGCCTGGCGCGCGTTGTCGGCGTTCTGCTTGACGGTCGAGGCCAACTGTTCCATCGAGGCGGCAGTTTCTTCCAGCGACGCGGCCTGCTCTTCCGTGCGGCTGGACAGGTCGGTATTGCCGGCCGAGATTTCGCGCGACCCCACATTGATCTCGTCCACGCCACGGCGCACGGCCGACACGGTGCGCGTCAGGCTTTCCTGCATGCGCTTGACGGCGGCCATCAGCGCGCCGATCTCGTTGGTGGAGTTGACTTCCACACGCGTGGTCAGATCGCCGCCCGCGATGCGGTCAAAGCTGTCGCTGACCTGGCGCAGCGGACGCAACACGACCCGGTTCATGAACAGGAAGGCGCCCAGCGACACCAACAGGATCACGACCGCCAGGGCGATGTAGACATACGTCATCACCGTGGCCTGCGAACGCGATGCCGCCACCTGCTCTTCGCTGTAGGTATTGATGGTGGCGGCGAACTCGGTCAACTGCTTGGAAAAGGCGCCGCTTGCGGCTGCCGTCTTGGTGTTCTTCAGGCTCAGATATTCGGCGTTGTCGCCCCGGTCCAGCGCGGCCAGCATCGCTTGCAAGCCGTCGGCAAAGCCATTGAACGAGGCCAGCAGCTGGCCTTCGGCGGTACGGCCGATGTCGGTGACCTTCGGAATGGCCTTGAAGCTGTCCAGCTTCTTCTTGGCATCGGTCATCAGCTGCTGCACGGTACGCGTGTTCTCCGCCGCACCCGCCTTGTCGCCCGCCGCGCGTTGCGCTGCGGCGAGATCGGCGCGAATGGTCGCGCGCAGCATCTGCACGTAGGCGTCCTTGATCAGATTGCTCTGTTGGACGCTCAGGCTGTCCAAGGCGTTGATCGCCTCGGTGTTGGACTGCATGTTGCTCCAACCCAAGGCAATGGCAACCAGCGCGGCCACGGCAACCGCCAACTGGGCAAGCATCAAGCCCGTGCGCACCTTCAGATTGCTAAACATTTTCCGATAGTTCCGGTGGTCGTCCGGGCGGCGCTGTCTGGCCGTCCGGACGTAAAGGGGAGTTGTTCTCTACGACCTGTTCAATGCAAGGACGGGCGTGACCGTCAGAAGGACTCCCAATCGTCATCCGCGGGCGGCGCGCGGCGGGCCGCGGCGGGGGCCGGCTTGAGCGGCTTGGCATCCGTAGCGTCGCTGGTCTTGACCACCGGACGGCGCAGCGGGCGTGCCGCCGTGGCGCCGCTGTTGGCGGTGGGTTTGGCGCGGGCGGGCTGGGCCAGGCGCGGCGCGGGCGCCGGCTTGGGGGCCGCAGCCGGCTCCGGCGCGGCCGGGGCCGCGGCTTGCCCCTCGGGGGCCGGTGCGGCCGCCGAGGTAGCGACCCGCGGCGCGCTGCGCTGCTGGGCCAACTGGCGCGCCGGCACGTCAATCACGCCGCCCGCATTGATCTTGAACACGGCCACGGCCTCGGCCAGGCGCTGGGCCTGTTCCTGCAGCGAACCGGCCGCGGCAGCGGCTTCTTCCACCAGCGCCGCGTTCTGCTGCGTCACTTCGTCCATCTGCGACACCGCGCGGTTCACCTGATCGATGCCGCTGGACTGCTCTTCGGACGCCGCCGAGATCTCGCCCATGATGTCCGTCACGCGCTTCACCGACGAGACGATTTCCTGCATCGTCGCACCCGCGCGCTCGACCTGCTGCGAACCGGCGCCCACCTTGGTCACCGAGTCCTCGATCAGGCCCTTGATTTCCTTGGCCGCCTGGGCGCTGCGCTGCGCCAGCGAGCGTACTTCGCCCGCCACCACCGCAAAGCCCTTGCCCTGTTCGCCGGCACGGGCCGCTTCCACGGCCGCGTTCAGCGCCAGGATGTTGGTCTGGAAAGCAATGCCGTCGATGACCGACACGATTTCCGAGATCTTGCGCGAGCTGGCCGAAATGCCTTGCATCGTGCTGACCACTTCAGCCACGGCGGAACCGCCGCGCTCGGCCACGTCCGACGCGCTGGCCGCCAGCTGGTTGGCCTGGCGCGCGTTGTCGGCGTTCTGCTTCACGGTCGAGGCCAGTTCTTCCATCGACGCCGCGGTTTCTTCCAGCGACGCCGCCTGTTGCTCGGTACGGCTGGACAGATCGGTGTTGCCCGCGGAAATCTCACGCGACCCGACGTTGATCTCGTCCACCCCACGGCGTACCGACGCCACGGTGCGGGTCAGGCTTTCCTGCATGCGCTTGATGGCGCCGAACAGTTGGCCGATTTCATTGGTGCTGCGGACGTCGATGCGGCCCGTGAAGTCGCCGCCCGAGATCTTCTCGAAATGGTCGCTGGCTTCGTGCAAGGGACGCAGCACCGTGCGGCTGATGAAAACCCAGCAACCCACCGCCAGCAGCAATGCAATGGCGAGCAAGGCGATCGTGACCGTGCGGGAAATCTTGTGGTCGACTTCGGCCTGCACCGCCAGTTCGTCGGTGCGCTTGTCGATGAAGCCCAGGTACGCATCGACCGCTTCGCGGAATTTGGTGTTGACGTTGCTGGCTGCGTCGTTCAGGTTCAGGTAGTCCTGGATGGCCATGTTGGCCAGCGCGGCCGACTGGCGCTTGAGCACGCTGTCGTATTCCTTGAGCGCGGCGTCCACGGCTTGCAGCAGCGGCTCGGTGCCGGGCAACTGCGGGGTCTTGCGAAAGGCGTCCATCATCTTGAACGCATCCTGCATCAGGCCTTCCGAGCGCTTGGCCTGCTGGGTCGCCTGCTCGGTCTTGCCCTGCTGCATGTCCATCAGCGACGTCGACAGCAACAGCCGCGCGCGCAGGAACACGGTGTAGGCGCGATTCAGCGGCACCGCCTGGTCCGAATACGCGTTATTGATCTGCTCCAGCTTGTCGTTGCTGGAATTCAATCCCATCCACGCCACGCCGTTGGAGATGAACATGGCGCCCGTGAAGAGCAACAACACCAAAACTATGCAGGTGCGAACTTTCAAATTGACAAGCATGAAATATCCGAGCGTTATGCAGCGTGAAACGACAAATTTCCTACCCTGCACGCACACACGGACGCTCCGGCTCTGCACCGGAAGCGTCCGCAAGGGCGCAACTTGCCGCGCCTTCCGGGCGCGGCCTATGGACTCACCGCATTACTTGCGGCTGAACAGGCTGGAGCCCTGGATGGTCATGAACGCAGCCGATGCCGCCTGCAGCGCCACCTGGCGCAAGGCCAGCTGGCTGGCGCCCGAGTAGTAATCCAGGTCTTCCAGGTCCGACAAGGACTTGGAATACGACAGGCCCTTCTGGACACCCGTGCCGTCCAGCGCTTCCAGTTCGTTCATGCGGGCGCCGACCGAGGCGGCGACCGTCTGCACGTTGTCGTAGGTGTTGGACAGCTTCTTGTTGGCCGTGGCCAGTTCATTGGTCAACTTGGCCAGAGCCACTTCGTCGCCAGCAATCGGCGAATCCAGCGTCTTGATCAGGCTGTCCAGCGTGTTGAACATGTCGACGTTGGCGGACTGCATGCTCTGGACGTCGATCACGTCGCCGTTCTGCGGCGTGCCCTTGACCGTTACCGCCACGCCGCCGAAATCGATGGCCGAATCCGGCTTGTAGGGGGTCGGCACGGCCGGCGGCGCCGGGTTGATGACGGGCGGAACCGGCGGATTGGCGTTGGGCGAAGTCGTGATGACGCGATAGCCCATGTTGCCCGTGGCGGGGTCCGATTCAAATTGCAGGCTGAAATTCTTGCCGATGTTGGGGCTGCCCGGCGTCACCGACACCGTGCTGAACTGCGCGGTGCCCTTGTTGGCCGACGCGGCGGTGCTGACGTAGGCCTGCGAGCCCGGGTTGGCGCGGTTGAAGATGTCGCTGCCGATGTCGCTGGTGGACATCTGGCGCGACTGGTCGACCTGCACGGTGCGCTCGCCGGTGGCGCCGCTGTAGACGATCTTGCCGTTGGCGTCCTGGGCGTACGGAATCACGCCGCCCTGATAGCCGGAGAACAGGTATTGGCCGTTGCCGTCGGTGCTGTTGGCCAGGCCCAGCAGCGCATCGCGGGCGCTCTTGAGGGCCGTGGACAAGGCCTGGCGGTCGCTGTCGGCGAAGGTACCGTTACCGGCCTGCACGACGCGGGTACGCACGTCGGCCAGCGCCGTCGTGATCGAATCCAGGATGTTGTTTTCCTGGCCCAGATTGGTCTTGGCCGTACCGCGGTTCAGCGAGTACGTCGAGTTCATGCTCTGCGTCTGTGCGACGTTGATCGCCAGCGACGCCGACAGCGGGTCGTCGGCGGGCGTCAGGAACTTCTTGCCGCTGCCCACCTGTTCAACCAGGCGGTTCATGTCGGATTCCTGAGAAAGAACGCCCTTCAGGCCGTTCGAATACATCATGGAGGTGCTCAGGCGCATGGGGAAGCTCCGAATTTATCTTTATTGGTCACGAGTCAACGGTCCGATCAGCCGCGCAAACCCAGCAGCGTGTCGAACAACGTGCTTGCTACGTCGATGATGCGAGCGCTTGCCTGGTATTGCTCCTGGTAGAGCGACAGGCTTACGTATTCTTCGTTCAGGTTCACGCCCGACACGGCTTGCTGCGCTTCCAGCTTCTGCGTGATGAGGTTGGCCTGGGCGGTGGCGGCCGATTTGATCTGCTGCGTCTGCACGCCGACGGTGTTGACCACCTGCGAGAACATTTCGTTGATGCTCATCGTGCCGTGGCCCAGCACCTTGGCCGTCTGCAGCTGCGCCAGCTTCAAGGCATTCTTGCCGTTGGCGTCGCCGCCGGTGGCATCGGCCGCGGCGATCTTGTTCGGATCGGTAATCAGCACGTTGATGTCGCGGGCAGCGTCGCGGGTAGGCGACAGCGACCACTTGTCGCCCGCCTGGGGCGGCGCGTCGATCGTCAGCGTGACGCCCATTTCGGCGTCCAGGTTCAGGGTCGCGGTCGGCGGAGTGCCGTTGGCCGGGCCGTTGTACACCTGGGTGCCTTCCGGCAGGCGCGTCACCATGTAGTTGGTGCCGTCGAACGTGATGTCGTAGTCTTTGGCGTTGATGTTGTTCACGTTGGTGAACGTGCCGCTGATCTGCGCACCGCTCTTGTTGTTGGCGTTCGGCACACCCTGGGGCTTGCCGACGCTGAAGAAATCGGTACCGGGGTTGCCGGCGGTGTCCAGGCCCTGCTTGTGCTGGTCGTTGAACGACAGCGCCAGGCCGACGGCCATCTGGCCCAGCTGCGCCTGCATCACGTCCAGCGAGGTGGCGCGGAACTGCAACAGGCCGCCCAGCTTGCCGCCGGTGACCTCGGAGTCGTTCAATTCCACCGACACGGTCTTGCCGCCCGAGCCGGCCGGCAGTGTGTAGGCGATGACGGTGCGGCTCACGTCCTTGGACGAGGACACGGCTTGCAGCGGGTAGATGGTCTGGCCCGACAGCAGCGCCTGGCCGCCCGAGGCCAGCGAGATATTGATCTTGTCGCCCTGCTCGTACGTGGTCACGCCGATCAGCTGGTTCAGCTCCGACACGGCCTGGTCGCGCTGATCCATCAAGTCGTTGGGCGGATTGCCGCCAGCTTTGGCGCGGGCGGTCGAAATCTGGGTGTTCAGGTCGTCGATGCGGGTCAGGTAGCTGTTGACCTGGTCCACCGTCGTGGAGATCTGCGTGTTCAGGCCCAGGCGCTGGTTCTGCATTTCCTGGTAGGCCGAACGGATCTGGGTGGCCATGCTGTTGGCCTTGCCCAGCAAATCCTGACGCGCGGCGGGATCCGCCGGCTTGCTGGCCACGGTATTCATGCTGGTGAAGAAATTGGACAGGCCGGGAGCAATACCCACCGTGCGGTCGGCAAACAGGTTGTTCACCTGCGACACCTGGTCGAACTGGGCCTGCAACTGGGCGCCGCTGCCCTGCGCGCCGACCAGCTGCTTGTACAGGAAGCTGTCGTAGCTGCGCACGACGGTGTCGACCTGCACGCCGCGGCCGATGTAGCCGTTGCTGGTGGCCTGGGCACCAGCCGACGAAATCATGACGCGCTGACGGTTGTAACCGACCGTGGTGGCATTGTTGATATTGTGGCTGGTGGTGGCCAGGCCTGCCTGGGACGCGTTCAGCCCGCCCAATGCCAATTTATACAGATTCATGCTGACAATGCCCCGTATGTAACCGCAACTGATATGTCTGGATACCTGCTTAACGGCAGCAGATGGTCCAAATTTAGAGTCCTTCCAACATCTGGCGAGAAATATCCACCTTGGCGGCGGCCCCTCGCAGCTGGCCCATGACACCGATCAATTTCTGCGCGTACTGCGGGTCGGTGGCGTAGCCGGCGGCCTGGATGCGGCGCGCGGCCTCGACTTCGTTGCGCGCCTGGGTCACGCTTTCGTAGCGCGGGCTGTTGCCGATCAGGCGGGCGTAATCCGCAAACGATTCTTCGTACGAGGCGTAGGCGCGGAAGGGTTGCGTCACCTTTTTTGCGACACCGTCTTCGTATTCGGTGGTCAGCACGTTGACGACCTTGCCCTTCCAGCTGGCGCCCGCCTTGATGCCGAACAGGTTGTAGCTGGTGCTGCCGTCCGGATGCTTGATCTCGCGCTGGCCCCAACCCGATTCCAGGGCCGCCTGGCCCATGATGAGGCGGGCCGGCACACCGCTTTGCTGCGAGGCCAGGTTGGCCGCGCGCGACATCTTCGAGACGAAATTGATGACGTGTTCGGGCGCGCCTTCGGCCGCGGCCAGGGCCCGGTCGCTGGCGCGGTTGTTGCGCATCACGTCCATCAACGCCGACACCTCGCGCGAGCTGCCGGTACGGAAGTCGAAATCGGCGCCCTGCCCCAGGTTCTTGACCGCGTCGGCCGACAGGTCGCCCGGCTTGCCCTGCTGCATCTGCGCCAGGATCGACTTGGACAGGCCGATGCCCGGGGTGGCCAGGTGCAGCGCCAACTGCTCGTCGGCCATCGATTGCAGCATCTGCGTCTGCTGCGAGTCGAACAGGCCCTCTTTGGGCGTGGCTTCGCGCATGCGTTTGAGCATCATCTGCAGGAACAGGGCCTCGAACTGCTTGGCGACCTGCTTTTGCTGGTCGGTGCCGGGGCCGTCGGGGTCCTTCGTCACATCGCGCTTCAGGTCCGACAGGCGCCCCATGTCGAACACGGAGTCCTGGCGGCTGCCCACCCGCGCGGCGTCGTTGGTATAGGCCATGGCGGTCAGATGATCTCGAGCTCGGCGCGCAGCGCGCCGGCACTCTTCATGGCCTGCAGGATCGCCAGCAGGTCCTGCGGCGTGGCGCCCAGGGCGTTCAGGCCCTTGACCACGTCAGCCAGGTTGGCGCTGGTGGTGACGCGCTGCAAGGAACCATTGTCCTGGCGCACTTCGATCTGGGTGTTCGGCACCACCACCGTCTGCCCTTCGGTGAAGGGCGTGTCCGGCTGCGACACCTGGTTCTGGCGATTGATGATGACCGACAGGTTGCCGTGGGCCACGGCGGCCTCTTCGATCATCACCGTGCGGTTCATCACGACCGAGCCGGTGCGGGCATTGATGATGACCTTGGCCACCGTCGGCGCGCGCGTCACCTGCAGGTCTTCGATCTGCGACAGGAAGCGCGCCTGCGAGGCCTGCTCCATCGGGCTGCGTACCTGCACCACCCGGCCGTCCAGCGCCGTGGCCGTGCCCTGGCCGAACTTGCGGTTCAGCGCCGCCACCACGTTCTGGGCGGTACCGAAGTCGGTGTTGTTCATTTCCAGGTAGATGTAGCCGTCGCGGGCGAAGGTGGTCGGCACGCCGCGCTCGACGATGGCGCCCGCGCTGATGCGCCCGCCATTCAACTGGTTGATCTGCACGCTGGAGCCGCCCGCAGACGCGCCCGCGCCGCCGACCAGGATGTTGCCCTGGGCGATGGCGTAGACCTGGCTGTCGGCCCCCTTGAGCGGGGTCATCAGCAAGGTGCCGCCGCGCAGGCTCTTGGCGTTACCCATGGACGACACCACCACGTCCAGCGTCTGGCCGGGCCGGGCAAAGGCCGGCAAGGTGGTCGTGACCATCACGGCCGCCACGTTCTTCAATTGCATGTTGCTGCCGGCGGGCACGGTGATGCCCAGCTGCGACAGCATGTTGGTCAGGCTCTGCTGCGTGAACGGCGTCTGGCGCACCTGGTCGCCGCTGCCGTCCAACCCCACCACCAGGCCGTAGCCGATCAGCTGGTTGCCGCGCACGCCCTGGATCGACGCCAGGTCCTTGAGCCGTTCGGCGTGCGCCGCCGACGCACCGGCCAACAGGCCGGCCGCCACGCACACGCGGGCCAGCAGGGACAGCAAGGCGGAAATCGGAGTGGGTTGTTTCATGGTCAGAACGGCGAAGCGATCAGGAAGAAGCGTTGCAGCCAGCCCATGGTCTGGACTTCGTCCATGACGCCCTTGCTGCGGTATTCGATGCGGGCATCAGCCACCTGGGTGGACGATACGGTGTTCGTTCCGGTGATCGAGCGCGGATCGACCACTCCGGCGAAGCGCACGTATTCGCTGCCCCGGTTGATGGCGATCTGCTTTTCGCCGGCCACTTGCAGGTTGCCGTTGGACATCACGCCCACCACGGTGGTGGTGATGGTGCCGGTGAACGCGTTGTTGGCCGTGCTGTCGCCCTTGCCCTGGGCCACGTTGCCGCCCTTGGCATCCAGGTTCAGGTTGGCGTTGGCCCAACTGTCCATGAAGGACGGCGCGGCGGCGATGCCCAGGCTGGCATTGCCGCTGCGATTGGTGTTGGTCGCCACGTTCTTGGAGGCGTTCGTCTTCTCGTTGAGCACGATGGTGACGATGTCGCCGACGTTGCGCGGCCGGCGGTCCTCGAACAGCGGATAGTTGCCGTAGGTCGTGGGCTGGTAGATCGAGCCCGTGGGCTGCGCCATGGGCATCGGCGGCGGCGGCGGTGCCGCCGTCGTCGGCCCGGTCACGATGGGTTCGGGCGGAATCATGGCGCAACCGGCCACCAGCAAAGCCAGGGCCGCACTCGAAACCAGGCGCAGGACAGACATGGGCATCACAGTTGGGTCAGGCGGGCCAGCATTTCGTCCGAGGTCTTGACGGCCTTGCTGTTCATTTCGTAGGCGCGCTGGGTCGTGATCATGTTGACCAGTTCTTCAGCGACGTTCACGTTGGACGTTTCCACGTAGTTCTGCATGAACGTGCCGGCGCCATCGACGCCGGGCTGCAGCAGGTTGGCCGGACCCGACGCGTCGGTTTCCAGGTACAGGTTCTCGCCCACGCTTTGCAGGCCGGTGGGGTTGATGAAGGTGGCGACCTGCAACTGGCCGATCTGCACGTTCACGCCGGCCGCGCCGGGCTGCGTCACCGAGACGATGCCGTCCTTGCCGATGGAGATGGACAAGGCGTTGTCGGGCACGTTCATGGGCGGCTGGATCACGTAGCCGCTGACCGTGGTCAGCTGGCCGTTCTGGTCGCGCTGCAGCGCGCCGTCGCGGGTGTAGGCCTGGGTGCCGTCAGGCAGTTCGACCTGCAGGAAGCCGCGGCCATTGATCGCCACGTCCAGTTCGCCGCCGGTGTTGTTCAGGCCGCCGGTGGTGTGGATGCGCTCGGTCGCGGCCACGCGCGCGCCGGTACCCAGCTGCAGGCCCGAAGGCAGCTGCGTGGCGTCGCCCACCTGGGCGCCCGGCTGGCGCAGGGTCTGGTACATCAGGTCCTGGAACACGGCGCGGCCGCGCTTGAAGCCGTTGGTCGAGACGTTGGCCAGGTTGTTGGAAATGACGTCCATCGAGGTCTGTTGACCTTCCAGGCCCGTCTTGGCAATCCACAGTGAACGCATCATGATGAAGTACTCCTGCTACGGCGGCCGGGCCGCCCGCGAAAATTGGTATTGGGATCAGCTGACCGACAGGATGCCGTTGGCGCGCTCGGCGTTGCGATCCGCCTGCTGCACCACCTGCATCTGCTGCTCGAAGCGACGGGCGTTTTCGATCATGCCCACCATCGCTGCCATGGGGTTGGTGTTGCTGCCTTCCAGCACGCCGGACAACACCCGCAGGCTGGGGTCGGCAGGGGCCGGCGGCGCCGGCTGGCCATTGACCGGCGCCAGGCGGAACACGCCGTCGTCGCCATGCACCAGTTGCGCTTCCGGCGGGTTGACCAGCTTGATGCGCCCCAGGTTCAGGATGTTGTTGGGCGCGTCGCCCGCACCGATGGCGGTGATGGTGCCGTCAGACGTAATCGTCAGCGAGGCCTGGTCGGGCACGTCGATGATGCCGTTCTGGTCGGACATCACCGGCTGGCCCAGCGAGGTCTGCAACAGGCCGTTCACGCCCACCTGCAGGCTGCCAGCGCGGGTATAGGCCTCGCCCTGCGGGGTCTGCACGGCGATCCAGCCGTTCGAGCTGGCCAGCGCCACGTCCAGGTCGCGGCCCGTGGTCTGCATGTTGCCCATTTCGAAGTTGTTGCGGGGCGTGGACGCCACCGTCGAGACACGCGTCGGCAGGCTCACGCCGTCATTCACCGGAACCGACCGGTACAGCGCGATCTGCTCGCGAAAGCCCGGCGTGTTCACGTTGGCCATGTTGTTGGAGAGCGCGGCCTGGTGCTCCGTGATCCGCGCTGCGCCATTCATGGCGGTGTAGATGATTCGATCCATTGCCTATTCCGTCGGTGTCGTCGCTTGCCCGTCAGCCATTACTTCAGGTTCATCAGGACTTGCATGATTTCGTCCTGGGTCTTGATGGTCTGCGAGTTGGCCTGGTAGGTGCGCTGGGCGATGATCATGTTCACCAGCTCCTTGCTCATGTCCACGTTCGAGGCTTCGGTCGCCTGGCCCACCACCTTGGACAAGCCGTTGCTGCCCGGCTGGCCCAGGATCGGCTGGCCCGAGGTCGACGTTTCCTTCCAGGCGTTGTTGCCCACCGGCTGCAGGCCTTGCAGGTTGGCGAAGTCGGCCAGCACGATGGTGCCCACCACGGACGTTTCGCCGTTGGTGTAGTCGGCCACCAGGCTGCCGTCGGCGCCGATGTTGATGCCGCGGAATTCACCCGAGGTGTAGCCGTCCGGCACGGACTTGAGCGCGTAGGCGCTGCCGTACTGGGTGGTGCCGGTGTAGTTCACGGCGATCGCCAGCGGATCGGCGGGCGTGGTGCCGCCGCCCGGGGTCGCGAACGACAGGTTGATGGTCGGGGCGCTGGTCATCACGCCGGCTTTGTTGAACGTGAACTTGGCCGGGTTGCCCCAGGTGGCGCCGACCTGCGTGGTCGGTGCCATGGCCTGGCCGTCCATCGTGTAGTAGACGTCGTAGGTGCTGTTGCCCGCGGCATCGGCCGCGCGCTTGACGAAGTACTGCATCACCTGGTGCGAGTTGCCCAGCGAGTCATAGACCGTCATGGGCGAGGCGTTGGTGTAGCTGCTGGTGACCTTGGGGTCGAACGGCTTGCCGACTTCGGTCACGGCGGCCGTGTAGTTCTTGTAGCCGGGCACCTGGGCCAGGTCGCCCGTGGTGACGGCGCCGGCGGCATCGATGGTGACCAGGTTGGGCGCGGCGCCATAGGTGCCGGCCGGGGGCTGGTTCACCCACACGATGTTGCCCACGGGGTCGCGGGTGAAGTCGTATTGCGTGGCCGGCGACGGCGGCGTGGTGCCGGTCATCGTCACCGAGCCGTTCACGGCCGGCGAGGTCACGGTGTTGGTTTCGTAGATGACCTTGGCGTTGGCATCCAGGTTGGCCACGGTGGTCGCGGTGGTGGTCGCCTTGGGCGCCACGTTGGCGGTGGGCAGCTGCAGCTCGACCGGGTTCGCGCCGATGGCGCCAGCGGGGTAGCCGGTCAGGCGGTAGCCCTGGGCATTGACGATGAAGTTGTTCTTGTCGACCAGGAACTCGCCGTTGCGGGTGTACATCACGGCGCCGCTCTGGTCGGTGACGCGGAACATGCCCTTGGCGCCGTCGATGGCGATGTCGTATTCGCCGCCGCCGCCGTTCACGGTGCCCACGGTGAAGCGCTGGGTGATCGCCGACACCTTGGTGCCCAGGCCCACGCGCGAGCTGGCGTACACGTCGGCGAACGACGCGGTCGACGACTTGAAGCCGACGGTGCCCGAGTTGGCGATGTTGTTGCCGATGACGTCCAGGTTCTGCGCAGCGGCGTTCAAGCCGCTCAATCCTTGTCCGAAGCCCATGTTTTCTCTCGCTAATCTCTAATGTGGAAACCGCCGCCGTGGCGCCGGCTGATAATCAAACCGGCCCGCGTCAGGCGCCGATCACCTTGCGCACATCCAGCATGCTGGTCTGGCCGTCCAGGCCCAGGTCCAGACGCAAGCCGTTGGTGGAGTACGCCACGCTCTTGACCTGGCCGTACTTCAGCACTTCAGCGGAAACCTTCTTGCCGTCGGCATCCGACGCCGACACCGACACGGTGTACGCGCCCGCGTCCAGCGCCAGGCCGGCGTCGTTCTTGCCGTCCCAATCCAGCGTGTACACGCCGGCGCCCTTCTGGCCCAGTTCCATGGTGCGCACGACGGCGCCGTTGGAATCCGAAATCCGCACCTGCACCTTGTTCGCATCGCCTTGCAGGTCGATGCCGTAAGGCGTGACCACGCGCTCGGACGGGTGCTCGGCATCCACACCCAGCTTGACGGTCGAGCCCGGAATCAGCACGCCCTTGCCGATCATGGCCACCGCATTCATCGACTGCGACACGTCGATCTGGCCGCTGATGGCCAGCATGGTGTTCTTCAGGTTGTTGATGCCTTCCACCGTGGAAATCTGCGCCAATTGCGACGTCAGCTCGGCGTTCTGCATCGGGTTCAGGGGATCCTGGTTCTTCAGCTGCGTCACCAGCAGCTTCAGGAACTGGTCCTGCAGCCCTTGCGCGGTGGACGAGCCGTTGGCGCCCGATTGCGCCAGGCCCAGGCCGGTCTTGCTCGTGGATTGGTCGACGGTGGTCATGAATTCACTTTGTCTGGATTATTCCGCGCGGGCGGCGCGGCGCGCGGAATGTGGGAATCAGGACTGACCGATGGTCAGCGTCTTCTGCATCAGGCTCTTGGCGGTGTTCAGCACCTCGACGTTGGCCTGGTACGAGCGCGACGCGGCGATCATGTTGACCGTTTCGGCCACGGGATCGACGTTGGGCATGCTGACGTAGCCCTGGGCATCGGCCAGCGGATGCTTGGGGTCATAGACCTGCTTCAGGGGCGACTGGTCCTGGACCACGCCGGCCACGCGCACGCCGCCGATCTCCTGGCCCAGGGCCTGGCCGGCCGACGGGTTGACCTGGAACACCACCTGGCGGGCGCGGTACGGCTGGCCGTCGGGGCCCACCACGCTGTCGGCGTTGGCCATGTTGCTGGCCGCCACGTTCATGCGCTGCGATTGCGCGCTAAGCGCCGAACCGGCGATATCGAAAATGCTCAACAAGGACATTGCCTGCGGCTCCCTATGAAAATCAATCCTGGATGGCGGCCATCATGGTCCGGATACGGCCGGACAGCATCTGCATGGTGCTTTGGTAGTGCAAGGTGTTGTCGGCGAACTGGACGCGTTCGATGTCCATGTCCACCGTGTTGCCGTCCAGGCTGGGCTGGTACGGCAGGCGGTACAGCAGGTCCGTCGGACCCTGCGACACGGCCTTGGCGGGAATATGGCGCGCCGACGTCAGCGTGAGCGAGGTGTCCGGCAGGCGCTTGGACCCTTCCATCGCGTTCTGCATCGCGGCCTTGAAGTCGAAGTCACGCGCCTTGTAGTTGGGCGTGTCGGCGTTGGCGATGTTCGAGGACAGCACTTCCTGGCGCTGTGCGCGCAGTCCCAGGGACTGCTGGTAGAAGCGGAAATCTTCGTTAAGCCTGTCTAGCATCGGATCGCCTTCAATACGGATGAAACCCGGGACAGCGGACGCACCGTTATCCCATTGGATGACGGCATCATAGGGGCCGCGGGCAGAACACAATCAGCCAAATAACCCGTCATTTCTCATCCAATTCACGTATTGCCAAGCGGCGCGGGCTTCTACAATTCAGTCATCATGAAATTCCCCGCAAGCATCCGCGCGCGTGCCGCCTGCCTGGCCGCCCTGCTCCTGGCCCCCACCGCGGCGGCCCAGGCGCAAGAGGCCGTCCAGGCGCCCGAGGCGATCGTCATCGCCGCGCAGGCCTATCTGCTGGAACAGCTGGCGGGCCTGTCCGGCCAGCCGTCGGTGGCCATCGACCCGCCGCGGGTCGAGCGGCTGGCGCCCTGCGATGCCTTGTCCCCATTTATGCCGGCGGGCATGAAGCCCCGGTCGCGCATGACCGTGGGCGTGCGCTGCAATGCGCCCAAGCCCTGGACCACCTACGTGCAGGCCACGGTCAGCGTGCCCGGTTACTACTACGTGGCCTCGCGCATGATCGCGGCCGGCCAGGCCCTGACGCCGGCCGACCTGTCGCCGCGCGACGGCGACCTGGTCGCCCTGCCCCCGGGCGTCATCACCAACCCGGATACCGTGGTGGGCATGACGGCGGCCTATCGCATCAATGCCGGCCAGCCGGTCAAGGGCGCCGCTCTGCGCAACGCCCAGTCGGTCACGCGTGGCTCGAATGTGCGCATCAACGCCCGCGGCAACGGCTTCGTGGTCAGCAGCGAGGGCCAGGCGCTGGACAACGCGGCGCCTGGCGCCACGGTGCAGGTGCGCACCGCCAGCGGACAGGTCGTGACGGGCGTCGTGCGCAACGCCGGGCTGGTCGAAATACAACTTTAGGCTATGTTACATATCGCGCAGCGGCAGAGTCCGGTCTACCCTAAAGTTCTTTCCGGCCCTGTCGTTACAGAGACATAAGTAGGCGGAACCGTCGCACATCGACCCAGGACGCCCTGCGGAGAAAACCTTGAAAATCAATTCGACCACCAACCGGCCCATCTCGGCCGACGCTGTCAGCCCCCGCGCCGAGTCCTCGGTCGCCCAGGCCTACGGCGCCGGCGGCGGCAGCGGCGCCAGCAGCTCGCAAGTCGCGCTGAGCTCGGCTTCGCGCAAAATGCTCGCCCTGCAGGACGGCTCGAACGACATCAATGTCGAACGCGTCGCCGCCATCCGCGCGGCCATCGCCTCGGGCCAGCTCAAGATCGATACCAGCCGCATCGCTGACGGCCTGATCGCCAGCGCCCGTGACCTGTTGAAGTAGGCCTGCCCCGCGCAGGCCCGTTTGCCCCAGTCCGATTCTCCTTACGACCCGCAGCCACCCGCATGACCATGAACCCTGTCGATTCCCTGCAAGCCTGCCTCAAGCAGGAAGATGCCCTGATCACCGAGTTCTCCGCCATCCTGGAAGAAGAAACCAAGGTGCTGGTCGGCCCGGGCAACGTCGACGCGCTGCATGACGTCACCGAACGCAAGGGCAACGTGGCCCAGCAATTGGTCGACCTGAGCCACGCTCGCGACGGCCTGCTGGCCGAACTTGGCCTGCCCGCCGGACACGCCGGCACCGAACAGGCTGCCGTACTGCACCCGCAACTGTCGGGCGTGTGGCAGGCGCTGCTGAGCAAATCCGCGTCGGCCAACGAGATCAACATGCGCAATGGCGCGCTGATCGACGTGCACATGCGCTACAACCAGCAATCGCTGGACGCCCTGCGCAACCTGGGCGGCATGGGCGTCACGTCCACCTACGACGCGCAAGGCCGCGGCGCCCGCAGCGCCCCGGGCCGCAAGCCCATCGTCGCCGGCTGACCGCCAGCCCGCCCAAAGCAAACAGCCCGCATCCGCGGGCTGTTTTGTTTTACCCCTCAGCCATTTCCAGCAGGGCGAACATTTTCAGCAACGCGACTGGCAACAGACGTCCCGACAGCTTGCGGTCGGCGCTGACCACGCCCGACAGCGTCGAGCGCGCGGAATCGGCGGCCGGCGCGTGTGCCAACTGCCAGCAGGCAGCGCCCAGTTGGCCGGCCATCAGCGACTGCCGCGCCAGGGTGTGCGCGCCGTCCACGGCAGGCAGCGCCTGCCAGGCGTTGGCCATGTAGCGGAAACCGGCGCGGGCTTCTTCCTGCAACACCAGCCAGCGCGCCACAGTGGCGGCGTCTGCCTGGCTGGCCGTCAGGTTGGTCAGGCCGAAAAGCTGGCCGGCGACCTCGCCGCTGGCGGTATCGATCAGGCGGGCGCAGACCAGCCGCAGGCGCGTGTCATCGCCCCGGCCCGGCAGGCCGATTTCGGTGCCCGAGGCCCACAAGGCCAAAGGCGCCGGCCGCGAACCCGGCACGGCGCGCAGGCCGGGCATGTCGCCCGGTTGGCCCACCGGCAGGTAGCCGACGCTCTTGCCGACCGCATTCAGGTTGGTCGGGCATTCATCCTGGATCACGCGCAGGCCGCCCGGATTGCGCGCCACCCACGACACGCCCTGCTCGCTCAGGCTCTGCCACAAGGCGGACGTGCCGGCTTCCAGCATGTGCACCACGGGCAGGCGATCGAGCTGGCCGCCCAGCCAACGAATGCGGGCTTCAAGCGCCAGCGCCGTGTCCGGCTGGGCCGCGCTGGCGGGATCGAACGACGACAGCATGCCGTGCGGCAACACCAATTGCTGCGCCGGCGCGGCCATCGCGGCGCCGCGATCGCTCATCAGGACCGAACTGAGCAGCGTACCGCCCGGCAGGCCCTCACCCTTCATGCTGGTCTTGCCGTGCATGGCCAGCAGATGGCGGCCGCAGGCGCTGGAGAATTCGCGCCGCACCATCGCCAGGGGCGATTCGCCCAGCGCGGTCAGGCTGGAACCCGCGCCGTCGCTGACATATTCGCGCCACGACGCGCGCGCCTGCACGCAGGCCGCGTCGCTGTCGAGCCAGCCGATGGCGTCGTCCAGGTTCTGCGCGGCGTCAATGGCGGCCGCGCCGCCCTGCGGACGCAGGATGGCGGACGCCAGCAGCTGGCGCCGCCGCGCCGGATCCACGGCCGTGCTGTCGCGCGAGGCGGCGGACCACAGCGAGGCCAGGTCCGCTTCGCTGGGCGTATATAGGGCGCGGGCGCGCTCGACCATCGCAAAGGCGCGGTCGATCAGGGCATCGGCGCGGGCCAGTTCCAGATGCTCGGGCACCTTCTGGCCAATCGACGAATAGTGGATCGGCAACCGGTGGCGAATCGCCGTGTCCAGCGCCGCGCCCAGGCGCGAGGCTTCATCCAGCTTGGTGATGATGCAGCCGGCCACGTCTTCGCCCACGCCATTGCGGTAGGCATGCGCCACTTCGTCCAGCGTGTCGCCCTGGCTGGCGGCGTTCAGCACCAGCAGCCGGCGCACCGGCTTGCCGGCGTTGCACAGCATGGCGGCCTGCTCGGCCACATGGCGGTCGCGCTGGCTGATGCCGGTGGTGTCGATCAGCACGATCTTGCGGTTGCCCAGTTCGGCCAGGATGCGGCGCAGTTCGCCCGCATCGCGCACCGAGTGCGCCGGCACGCCCATCAGGCGGCCGTAGATCTGCAACTGTTCCAGCGCGCCGATCCGGAAATTGTCGGTGGTCAGCATGGCCACCTGCTCGCGGCCTTCACGGGCGACGCAGCGCGCCGCCAGCTTGGCCAGGGTGGTCGTCTTGCCCACGCCGGTCGGGCCGACCAGCGCGTACACGCCGCCGCCCAGGAATTCGTCTTCCGATCCCAGCACCGGCAGGTGGGTCACCAGTTCATTGCGGGCCAATGCCAGCGCGGCCTCGGCAGACAGGCCTTCCGGCATACGCTCGACCAGCGCGCGCACGAGCTTGGTGCTGAAGCCCGCGTCCAGCAGGCTGCGGAACAAGGCCGCGCCGGCCGGCTCGCGGCCAGGGCCTTGGCGGCCGCCCCACAGCAGGCCGTCCATGCGGCTTTCCAGCGCGCCGCGCAAGGCGCTGATCGCGTCCTGCAGGCCGGCCGCGGCATCGCCCGGCAAGGCCGCGGCCGGCATCACCGGTCCGTTGCGCAGAGGCGCGTCGGGCATGCGGGACATGGACGATTGGGGCGCTGTCGGTGGCGACACGGGCGGCTGGGGCGCCTGCGGCATGCGGGCCATCGGCGGCTGTGCCGCGGCCGGCTGCTCGCGCGAGAGCGGCGGCAAGGCCGGCATTTCCATGCGCACCGGCGCGACGGGCGCGGCCACGGCGGCGGCAGGCGGTGCCGCGGCGACGGGCGGCGCCGCCGGTGCGACCGATTCCTGCGGTTCATCCTGTTCCGGCAATGCCGACGAGGCGTAGGCAGACTGATACGCGGCGATGGAGCGCGCCGGCGCAGCATAGCCGGGCTGCGGCACGGCGGCCGGTGCGGCATAGGCAGGCTGAGGCGGAATATAGGCCGGCTGCGGCGCGGCGGCAGGCGCAGCGTAGGCAGGCTGAGGGGCGCCATAGCCAGGCTGCGGCGCGGCGTAGGCCGGCGCAGGCGCGGTTTCCTGCGGCGCCGGCTGACGCGGCGATTCCTGCGGTACGTCGTCAAACGCGCCTTCCACCGTGGCCAGCACCTCGATGCCGCCATCGACGCTGCGGTTCGACACGATCAGCGCGTCCGGCCCCAGCACCTGGCGCACCTGGCGCATGACGTCGCGGCTATTCGCCCCAAAGAAGCGGCTTATCTTCATTGACCATTACCCCCGCCGATCAGCGCGGTCACGCGGACCATGCGCTCATCCGGAATTTCCGTATTCGACAACACACCCAACTGCGGCAAATGGTGGCGCAGGAAGCGCGACAGCGGCGCGCGCAGCACCGGCGATACCAGCAGCACCGGCGCATTGCCCTGCGATTCCTGGCGTTCGACCGCCGCCTGCGTCTCGCGCAGCAGCGTGTCGGCCAGGCCAGGCTCCAGCCCGCCGCTGGTGGTCAGCGCCTGCGACAGCACGCGCTCTAGCTTGACGTCCAGCCCGATGACGCGCAGTTCGCCTTCGCCCGGGAACCATTGCTGGGTGATGGCGCGGCCCAGCGCGCGGCGCGTCAGCGCGATCAGTTCGTTGATGTCCGGCTGCCCGCCCGCCCCGGCCGCCAGCGCCGCCAGGCGCGGACCGTGTTCGGACAGGGTATCGATGATCGTGCGCATGTCGCGGATCGGCACTTCCTCGGCCAGCAAGCCCTGCAGCACCTTCTGCAGCGCGGTCAGCGACAGGGTCTTGGGCACCAGGTCCTCGACCAGCTTGGGCGCGTCGCGGCCGATGCGGTCCAGCAGCTGCTGCACTTCCTGGCGGCCCAGCAGGTTCGAGCCGTGGCGGTGCATCAGGTGGTTCAAGTGGGTCGCCACCACGGTGCCGGCGTCCACCACCGTGTAGCCGACCACCTGGGCCTGGTCGCGCAGGCTGCCGTCGATCCACAGCGCCGGCAGGCCGAAGGCCGGATCGGTGGTGGGCGTGCCCTTGATCTGCATGGTGACGCCACCCGGGTCGATGGCCAGCCACTGGCCCGGCATGGCCACGCCGTGGCCGATCTCGACGCCGGACAAGAGGATGCGATAGTCGTTCGGCTTGAGCTCGAGGTTGTCGCGGATGTGCACCACCGGCGGCAGGAAGCCCACGTCCTGGGCGAACTTCTTGCGCAGGCTGCGGATGCGGTGCAGCAGCTCGCCGTTCTGGGCATGATCCACCAGCGGAATCAACCGGTAGCCCACTTCCAGGCCCAGCTGGTCCACCATCGACACGTCGTCCCAGCTCGCTTCGGCCGCCGCAGCCTGCGCTTGCGTCACGGCTTGCTGCGGCACGTCTCGGGCAGCCACCTCGGCCGCCTTGCGCCGCTTGTGCAGCGCCCAGCCGCCCCAGGCCAGGCCGCCGGCCAGGGTCAGGAAGGCGACGTGCGGCATGTTGGGAATCAGGCCCATGATGCCGATGATGCCGGCCGTCAGGAACAGCACGGCGGGGTTCGAGAACAGCTGGCTGATGATCTGCTGGCCGATGTCCTGGTCGGTCGACACGCGCGACACGACCACACCCGCCGCGGTCGAGATCACCAGCGCCGGGATCTGGGCCACCAGGCCGTCACCGATGGTCAGCAGCGTGTAGACGCGGGCCGAATCGCTCATCGACATGTCGTGCTGGGCCACGCCCACGATCAGGCCGCCGATGATGTTGATGGCCATGATCAGCAGGCCGGCGATGGCGTCGCCGCGCACGAACTTGCTGGCGCCGTCCATCGAGCCGAAGAAGTCGGATTCCTGCGAGACCTCGGCGCGGCGGCGACGGGCCTCGTCCTCGCCGATCAGGCCGGCGTTCAGGTCGGCGTCGATGGCCATCTGTTTGCCGGGCATGGCGTCCAGGGTGAAGCGCGCGCCGACTTCGGCGATACGGCCCGCACCCTTGGTGATGACGATGAAGTTGATGATCGTCAGGATGATGAAGACGATGATACCGACGGCGAAGTTGCCGCCCACCAGGAAGTGGCCGAAGGCCTCGATCACCTTGCCCGCGGCATCCGGCCCGGTGTGGCCATGCAGCAGCACCACCCGGGTCGAGGCGACGTTCAGCGACAGGCGCAGCAGCGTGGCGAACAGCAGCACGGCCGGAAAGGCGGCAAAGTCCAGCGGCTTGCGCGTGAACATGGCCACCAGCAGGATCATCACCGACAAGGCGATGTTGAAGGTGAACAGCAAGTCCAGGAGGAAGGTGGGCAGCGGCAGCACCATCATGCCCAGCACCATCACAATCAGGACGGGGCCGGCCAGAAGGCGCGCGTGCGTGCCTCCGCTGCTTTTCAACATGGTGAGCAAAGCGCTCATTCCTTACACTCCTTGTGCTGCGGTTTTGGCCTGCGGGTCCAGGTCGGCCGGCACGGGCAGAGACGACGGCGCCGTCGGTTCGACCCCCCATCCCGAACGCCATGAGCGCAACTGGAAGACCCACGCCAGCACTTCCGCGACCGCGGTATATAGCTCGGCCGGGATTTCTTTGCCCAGCTCGACGTGTTGATACAGGGCGCGCGCCAGCGGCGGCGCCTCCAAAGTGGGAATACGGTGTTCGGCGGCCAGTTCGCGGATCTTGGCCGCGATCAGCCCGGTGCCCTTGGCCAGCACCTTGGGCGCGCCGTTCTTGTCTTCTTCGTACTTCAGCGCCACCGCGTAGTGGGTCGGGTTGGTCACGACCACGTCGGCGTTGGGCACTTCGGACATCATCCGGCGGCGCGCGGCCTGGCGCTGCTGCTGGCGGATGCGCGCCTTGGTGTGGGGGTCGCCCTCGCTTTCCTTGTGTTCCTGGCGCACGTCTTCCTTGGACATGCGCAGCTTTTTCAGGTGGCTCCAGATCTGCCACGGCACATCCAGCATCACGATCACCATCAGCGAGGCCACAATGAAGGCGCAGCACATCGCCACCAGGCTCAGGGCCTTGGTCAGCGCCGCCGTCGGCGCCACGTGCATCAGGCCCAGCATGTCATCGTGGTAGCGCCAGATGATCCAGACGGCCACCCCACCCACCAGCAGGGCCTTGGCCAGCGCCTTGACCAGTTCCACCACCGTCTGCGCCGAAAACATGCGTTTCAGGCCGGCGAACAGGCTCAGTTTCGAGAAATTCGGCGACAGCGGCTTGCCCGAGATCACGATGCCGCCCAAGAGCACGCTGGACAGCACGGCAATCACCGCCAGCAGGCCGAAGATCGGCAGGATCACCATCAGGGCATGGCCAAAGCCGTTGACGGCCACTTCGACCATCACGCCCGGGTCGGTCACCACCCGCTGATCGAATGCCAGCCCGCCGCGCAGCACCCCGCTCAGTCCCTGATAAAGCGAGCCGCCGCCCATCCAGATGGCCGCGACACCGGCGGCCAGCATCATGAACGTGCCCAATTCCCGGGAACGCGCAATCTGCCCCTCCTCGCGCGCCTTTTCCAGGCGCCTGGGAGAGGCGGCTTCGGATTTCTCGAGGTCGCTTTCTTCGGCCATGCTCTGCGGTGTCGTTGCGGCTCGCGGATTGACGGATTACGAGCTGCCCGCCGAGATTCTAGGTGGCATGGCCGTTTGGCGATAAGCCAAGAAACGGGGGGAAAGCGGCGCTATTCCTCAGCCCGCCGCCGCCAGCGGGTGCCGGCCGGGTTCACCGGCCGCCAGGGCGGCCTGGAAGCGCATGTAATCCAGCCCGATCCGGACCGCGCCCCAGTGCTCGCCATCCAGGTACAGGGGCACCGAAATGTCGTTGACGATCTCCCCGGTATCCCGGGAATAGGTCTGAAACAGCAGGGTTTCGGTGTTGGCCGCCAGGCGGGCCCCCACCGGGTCGTTGAAGATGCGCTTGTGGCGCGAGCGCAGGATGTCCTGGGCCGGATCGCCGCTGGGCGGGTGGGAATAGCGGCTGTTATGGGCCGGGGCGTAACCGCGCTGATCCACCAGCAAGGTGTAACTGCCGCCGGGCACCGCTTCCAGCACGCTGTCCAGCAGGCGCGTCAGGGCCTCGTCGATGCCCCGGTCGTAGGCCGTGTGATAGCGCGGCGGCTCGCTGCCCGCGATCCGCTGGTAATGGCGGTCGAACACGTCCAGCCCGCGTCCCTGGGCATGTTCGAGCAGCCGGATGGCCGCCAGCCGGAAGGCGTCCAGCGTCTCGGACAGCCGGTCGAACGCCGTATTGCCCGTGCGCATGTCCGACAGCACTTCCTGCACGCTCTCGGTCTGGCGCCGGATGCGGTCGATCTCGCCGGACATGCTGGCCACCCGCTCGCGCACGTCGGCGCTCAGCGCCGCGATCCGGCTGACGTCCTGGCTCATGCCGTGGTTGGTGGCGTCGACCTCGCCGATGGCCTGCACCACCTCGCCCACCTGGCGGTTCATGCTGTCGAAATCGCGCACGAAATGCTGGAAATCCTGGCGGGTCTTGTCCAGCACGGCGCCCGAGGCATCCACGTCTTCGCGCAACAGGCCGGTCTGGCGCTGGGTCGAATCCACCAGTTCCAGCATTTCGCCGGTATGGCGGCCGATGTCGCTGGTGGCCGCATTGACCCGCTCGGCCAGCCGGCCGACTTCGCTGGCCACCACCGCGAAACCACGGCCGGCGTCGCCCGCCCTGGCCGCCTCGACCCCGGCGTTCAACGCCAGCAGCTGGGTCTGCAAGGCAATGTCCTTGATGAGCTTGCTGATGTCGCCCACCGAGCGCGCCCGGCCGGTCAGCTGTTCCACCACGGTCGTGAACGTGGCCATCTCGCGGGTCATGCGGTCGACCCGTTCCTTGACCTCGGACAGTTCCGCCAGCGCCTGCTCGGCGGCCCGCAGGTTCTGGCCCGACACCTGTGCGATCTCGCGCGCATGGGTCGAGGTGGACGCGGACAGGGCCGCGATCTGCGCGCCGCTGGCGGCCAGGGCCTCGGCCGCGCGCGCCTGTTCCTGCGCCAGCACGGCGCAACGCCCCGCCTGGAACTGGGTGCGGGCGGTGTTCAGGGCGATTTCGATGCTGGATTGCCGCACGGTCACGACGCGGCTGCGGATGCCGGACAGAAAGCGGTAAAGCGGCCAGGCGGCCGGACTGACGGATAGCGGGCGATCGGACAGCGCGGCGCGGCCGCGATTGAGCCGGCGCAGTAAACCCCAGATGCCTCCGAATGCGAATACGGATCTGGCCACGATGCACCTCCTTGTGCGGCCCGGATCGCCTTCTATGGGCATCCGTTGCCTGGGCGCGGCGGACGCGCCCTGTCTCCTGCTGCTGGCCCCGATTCTTATGGTTGTGCAGTCTACCCAAGCATGCGGCTTCGTACTCTTAGGGAATACGACCATGCCCGGTCAAGCAAAGCGGCGGACGGGACAAGCCCCGGCCGCCGCCGAGTCCGGGTCAGAAACCCAGGCTGGCCAGCAGGTCGTCGACCTGATCCTGGCTGGTGACCACGTCGGTCTTGCCTTGCGGGCTGACCTGCGGGCCGTTGAGCAGGCTGTTGGCCTCGTCGCGGCGTTCTTGCGGCACGTTGTCCAGCAGCACCTGCAGCAGTTCGCGTTCGATCGCGCCGACCACGTCCATCATGCGCATGATGACCTGGCCGGTCAGGTCCTGGAAGTCCTGCGCCATGATGATTTCCATCAGCTTGGACTGGGTCTGCTGCGTCTGCTTGGGCACGTCCTGCAGGAAGGCGCGCGTGTCCTTGACCAGTTCGCGGGCCTCGGGCAATTCCAGCGGCTGGTCATACCATTGCTGCCAGCGGCCATCGAGCGCCTGGGCCGAGCGCGACATGCCGTCCTGGATCGGGCCGGCGGCTTCGGTCGCGTTCAGCACGCGGTTGGCGGCCTGCTCGGTCATCTGCGCCACGTAGCGCAGGCGGTCGCGGGCGTCGGGAATGGCGTTGGCCGCGTCCTTGATGGCCTGGTCCAGGCCCAGCTCGCGCATGCTGTCGCGCAGCATGCGGGTCAGCGAGGCGATGCGGTGGATCAGGTCCGGGGACTCGGCCGGGTCAACGTTCTGCGTCGTGCTCATTCACGCACCTCAGCCGGCAATTTTCTCGAAGATCTTGACCAGCTTCTCTTCCAGCGTCGCCGCGGTGAAAGGCTTGACCACGTAGCCGTTGGCGCCGGCCTGGGCCGCCGCAACGATGTTTTCCTTCTTGGCCTCGGCCGTCACCATCAGCACCGGCAGCGACGCCAGGGCGGCATCGGCGCGGATCTGCTTGAGCATTTCCAGGCCATCCAGGTTGGGCATGTTCCAGTCGGACACGACGAACTGGAAGCCGCCGTTACGCAGCTTTTCCAGGCCGATGGCGCCGTCCTCGGCCTCATCCACGTTCTCGAAACCCAGCTCTTTGAGCAGGTTGCGGATGATCCGCCGCATGGTGGGGAAGTCATCCACCACCAGAATCTTGATGCCCTTGTCTACCATCTTCTACTCCAAAAGAAATGTGCTTGAGACCGATCGGGGAGACGTCCGCGTCAAACGCGGTGCCCCCGGTCGCCCAGGCGAGTCAGAATGCGCTCACTCATCGCCGACAGCGGCACCACTTCGTCAGCCGCGCCTATCGCGATAGCCTCCCGGGGCATGCCGAAGACCACGCAACTGGCTTCATCCTGCGCAATGGTGTGGGCGCCGGCACGGTGCATGGCCAACATGCCGGCCGCTCCGTCCTTGCCCATCCCGGTCAGGATGACGCCGATGGCGTTCTTGCCCGCTGCCACGGCGGCGGAATTAAACAGTACGTCCACCGACGGGCGGTGGCGATTGACGGGTTCGCTGGCGTCCAGCTCGATCACGTAGTTGGCGCCGCTGCGGCCCAGCCGCATGTGCGTGTCGCCGCCCGGCGCCAGGTAGACGTGGCCGGGCAGCACGCGCTCACCGTGCACGGCCTCGCGCACCGTCACCGCGCACAGCGCATCCAGGCGCTGCGCGAACGATCGCGTGAAGCCGGCCGGCATGTGCTGCGTGATGAGAATGGCGGGGCTGTCCGGCGGCAAGGGCTGCAACACCTCGCGGATGGCTTCCGTGCCGCCCGTGGACGCGCCCACGATGACCAGCTTTTCCGAGCTGGACAGCGGCCGGCGCAACATCGGCGACGGCGCCGGCGGCGCCGCGTGCGGGCTGGGTGCGCGCAGCTTGGCGCGCGAGGCCGCGCGGATCTTGTCGGCGATCAGTTCCGTGTATTCCAGCAGCCCGTCGCGGATGCCCAGCTTGGGCTTGGTCACGAAATCGATGGCGCCCAGTTCCAGGGCGCGCAGCGTGATTTCGCCGCCGCGTTCGGTCAGCGACGACACCATCACCACCGGCATTGGCCGCAGGCGCATCAGCTTTTCCAGGAAATCCAGCCCGTCCATGCGGGGCATTTCCACGTCCAGCGTCAGCACGTCCGGGTTGTGCTTCTTGATCAGTTCGCGCGCCACCAGCGGGTCCGGCGCGGTCGCGACGACCTCCATGTCCGGCTGGCTGTTGATGATCTCGGTCATCAGCCCCCGCACCAGCGCGGAGTCGTCCACACATAACACTCTTATTTTTTGCATTGTTTTGCCGCCTCAGTCTCACGTAGCTTTACGCACGACCCGCGCATTCATACACGGTCTGCCCGCGCAGACGGAAATCCCGACTGATGTAGGTGAAGTTCTCGGAATGGCCCGCAAACAGCAGGCCGCCCGGCTTGAGCAGCGGAACAAAGCGCTCAAGAATCTTCGCCTGGGTCGGTTTATCGAAATAGATCATCACGTTGCGGCAGAAGATCACATCGAACTTTTCGCTGATCGGCCAGGAGGGCGCCAGCAGGTTCAACGTCTCGTACCGCACCATGTCCGCAATCTCGGGCCGCACCCGTACCTGGCCCTCGTTGGCGCCGCGGCCCTTCAGGAAGAACCGCTTGAGCCGGCTGTCTTCCATCTTGGCCACGCGCTCGGCCGGATAGACCGCCGTGCGCGCCCGATTCAACACATTGGTGTCGATGTCGGTCGCCAGCACCGAGCAGCCGCTGGCCCGGGCGCCCAGCGCCTCGGCCAGGGTGATGGCGATGGAATACGGTTCTTCGCCGGTCGACGCCGCACAGCACCACACCGACACGGGGCCGCCGCGCTTTTGCGCGAAATCGGCCAGGATCGGGAAATGATGCGATTCGCGGAAAAACGCCGTCAGGTTGGTCGTCAAGGCATTGACGAAATCTTCCCATTCGGCCGCGTCGGGCTCGTTTTCAAGCTGGTCCAGGTAACTGCCGAAGTCCTGCCGGCCCAGCGCCCGCAGGCGTCGCGCCAACCGGCTGTAGACCATTTCGCGCTTGTGCGTGCCCAGCGAAATGCCGGCACGCGCGTGGATCATCTTGCGCACGCGGGTGAAATCCGCGTCGCGAAAATCGAATTGGCGGTCCACCGAAATGGACGGCGCCGTGTTTGCTGCTGTCGCCACCACTGCCCTCAGTGTCCAAGGGCAAGCGCATCGGGCGCTTGCAACCGCGAATCATCCCCAGGCGCCGCGCGCCCCGCGGACAGCCGGTGCGCCGGCACTTCGATGACTTCACCCGCATTGATCTTGAAGACGGCCACGGCCTCGGCCAGGCGCTGCGCCTGTTCCTGCAGCGAGCCGGCCGCGGCAGCGGCCTCTTCCACCAGCGCCGCGTTCTGCTGCGTCACTTCGTCCATCTGCGAGACCGCGCGGTTCACCTGGTCGATGCCGCTGGACTGCTCCTCGGACGCCGCCGAGATCTCGCCCATGATGTCCGTCACGCGCTTCACCGACGCCACGATTTCCTGCATCGTCGCCCCGGCGCGTTCGACCTGCTGCGAACCGGCGCCCACCTTGGTCACCGAGTCCTCGATCAGGCCCTTGATCTCCTTGGCCGCCTGCGCGCTGCGCTGGGCCAGCGAGCGCACTTCGCCCGCCACCACCGCAAAGCCCTTGCCCTGCTCGCCCGCACGGGCCGCTTCCACCGCCGCATTCAGCGCCAGGATGTTGGTCTGGAAGGCAATGCCGTCGATGACGGACACGATTTCCGAGATCTTGCGCGAGCTGGCCGAAATGCCGTGCATGGTGTTGACCACCTCGGCCACGGCGGAACCGCCGCGCTCGGCCACGTCCGACGCGCTGGCCGCCAGCTGGTTGGCCTGGCGCGCGTTGTCGGCGTTCTGCTTCACGGTCGAGGCCAGTTCTTCCATCGATGCCGCGGTTTCTTCCAGCGACGCCGCCTGCTGCTCGGTACGGCTGGACAGGTCCGTATTGCCGGCCGCGATCTCGTGCGAGCCGACGTTGATTTCATCCACGCCGCGGCGCACCGACGCCACCGTGCGGGTCAGGCTTTCCTGCATGCGCTTGAGCGCGGCGAACAGCTGGCCGATCTCGTTGGTGTTGCGGGCGTCGACGCGGGCGGTCAGGTCGCCGCCGGCAATGCGGTCAAAGTGATGGCCGGCTTCCTTCAGCGGCTGCAGCACGCGGCGGCGCAGGAACACGTAGGTGGCGAACACCAGCAGCGCGGCGATCACGCCGCCGGCGCTGACGGCCAGCAGCACGAACTGGTAGCGCACCTGCGCCACTTCATGGGCGTCCAGCATCTTGCTGGCGCGCCAGAAATCAAAACCTTCGACGGCGCGGGCAAAGCGCCCTTCCAGCGCGTCCTGCACCTTCTGCACCTGCGACTGGTAGGCCGGCATGTCGGCCTTTTCCAGCGCGGCGGTCAGCGGCGTCAACCCTTGCTGCACCAGTGCGGTGTACGAATCCTCGACCTCTTTCAACGACTCTGCCGCTTCCGGGGGCTTGGGCAGCGTCTTGAAGAAATCGAATTCGGCCTGGCCCTTGTTCATCGATGCCTTGGCGCGTTCCAGCAGGCCGGCGGCCTCGCTGGACAGGCCTTGCGTCAAGAGCGTGGGCTGGCCGACGCTGCGCACGATGTCGGCGTAGTTGGCCGCGGCCGATCGACCCAGGCCGTTCAGGGTGTCTTTATAGCTGGACACGACACGGCCCACCGCGTCGTCCAGTTCCTGCGATTGCTTGATTTCCGCCAGGGTGCCGTTGCTGATGCGCAGCGACAGCACGCCAAGCGCCGCTCCAATCACCAACATGAATGAGAAGAACGCCAGCACCCACAACAGGCTGCTGCGTATCGTCATGTTCGCGAAAAACTTGCGCATCACAAGAACCACTCCTGACTGCCATCGTTAAGGAAAGCGCCATATTGGTTCAATATGGCGCGCTCATCTCACAGGATTGCAACCGCTCCGATCAGGAGGCGGCCTTCTCCACCAATGCCATTTCGTCGCTGGTCATCATCTTTTCGATGTCGACCAGGATCAGCATGCGTTCGTCGACCGTACCCAGGCCCGTCAGGTATTCCGTGGACAGCGTGGCGCCGAACTCGGGGGCCGGACGGATCTGGCCGGCGTTCAGCATCAGCACGTCCGACACACCGTCGACCACGATGCCGACGACGCGGCGGTCCAGGTTCAGGATGATGACAACGGTCTGCTCGTTGTATTCGACGCTGCCCAGGTTGAACTTGATGCGCAGGTCCACGATCGGCACGATGATGCCGCGCAGGTTGGTCACGCCCTTGATGAACGGCGGGACGTTGGCGATGCGGGTCACCGTGTCGGCGTCGTAGCCGCGGATTTCCTGCACCTTCAGGATGTCGATGCCGTACTCTTCGTCGCCCAGCGTAAACACCAGGAACTCGTTGCCGACATCTTCATTGCGCGCGGCTTGCGCTTGCGGTTTGGCTGCCATGGGGCTATTTCTCCATCAATTCAGAATGGCTTCGGGCTGCGACCAACGCTCACGGTTGGCGCGCGCAAGCGCAAATACGTCGACAATCAGCGCCACACTGCCATCGCCCAGGATGGTGGCGGCGGAAATGCCGGGGACCTTGCGGTAATTCGATTCCAGGTTCTTGACCACCACCTGGTGCTGGCCGATCAGGTGATCCACCAGCAGCGCGAAACGGCGGTCTTCGGCCTGCATGATGACCGCGATGGCCTGGGTCGGGTCGGTCTGCGCCGAGCCGACCGAGAACACGCGGTGCATTTCCACCAGCGGCAGGTATTCGCCGCGCACATGCATCACGCGCTCGTTGCCGGCCACGGAATAGATCTGGTCGTTGGACGGCTGCAGCGATTCGGTCACGTGGTTCAGCGGCAGGATGAAGGTTTCTTCGCCCACCCGCACCGACATCCCGTCCAGGATCGCCAGCGTCAGCGGCAGCACGATGCGCGTGGTGGTGCCGTTGCCCGGCTCGCACGACAGCTGCACGTGGCCGCCCATGTCCTGGATGTTGCGTCGCACCACGTCCATGCCCACGCCGCGGCCCGAGATATCGGTGACCTTTTCGGCGGTGGAAAAACCGGGCGCGAAGATCAGCTGCCAGATTTCGTCGTCCGGCGAATTCTCATTGACCGGCAGCCCCTGGGCCATGGCCTTCTTCAGGATCTTCTCGCGGTTCAGGCCGGCGCCGTCGTCACTGACTTCGATGACGATGTTGCCGCCGTTGTGCTGGGCCGACAGCACCAGCTGGCCGACCGGGTCCTTGCCTGCGGCGACGCGCTTTTCAGGCGTCTCGATGCCGTGGTCCAGGCTGTTGCGCACCAGGTGGGTCAGCGGATCGATGATGCGTTCGATCAGGCTCTTGTCCAGCTCGGTGGCTCGGCCATAGGTCTGCAGTTCGATCTGCTTGCCCATCTTGCCGGCAATGTCGCGCACCAGGCGCGGAAAGCGGCTGAACACGTAGTCCATCGGCATCATGCGGATGGACATCACGGCTTCCTGCAGGTCGCGCGCGTTGCGCTCGAGCTGCTCCATGCCGTTGAGCAGGCGGTCGTGCAGCACCGGGTCCAGCGTGGACGCGGTCTGGGCCAGCATGGCCTGGGTGATGACCAGTTCGCCGACCAGGTTGATCACCTGGTCGACTTTTTCCACGCCCACGCGGATCGAGGTCGATTCCTTGTCGGCATGGGCGGGCGCGGCGGCGCGGCTGGTGCGTGCGGCCTGCGAGATGGCTTCGGCCGCCGCGGCGGATTCGGCCACGGCCGGCGCGGCCGCGGCTTGCGGGGCGGCCTCTACCGGGGCCGCCGCCACCGGGGCGGCTGCGGCCGGCTCGGCCGCTGCCGGCGCCGCTGCAGCAGGCGCGGCTTCACGGGCGATGTTCAGTTGGTCGGCATCGACGATGAAGCAGCACACCGCTTCGATATCGTCCGGCGTGCAGGTGCTGTCCACCCACACTGTCAGCACGCCGTTGGCGCGCTCGCTGGCCTTGACCTGGCCCAGGTTGCCCATTTCTTCCAGCAACGACGCGGCGTCCTTGTCGGACACCTTGGTGATGCGCACGCGCAGCGGCAGGCCGGCGCTGTCGGCGGCCGGAGCAGCCGGGGCGGCTTCAGCCACCGGTTCGGGCGCAGCCTGCACCGGCGCGGGTGCGGGCGCGGCAACGGGGGCCGGAACGGGCGCCGCGGCGGCAGGGTCCTTCTGCTCCAGGGCGAGCTGCCTCAAGACCGCGCAGATGCGTTCAAACACGGCTTCATCGGGCTCTTCGGAGGCCCGGTAGGCATCCAGTTGGCTTTTGAGCACGTCTTTCGTTTCCAAGAAAATATCAATCATGTCCGTGCGCAGCGCCATTTCGCCGCGGCGGATCGCGTCCAGAAGGTTTTCCAGCAGATGGGTCGTGCACGCCAGCTGCGTGAAGCAGCCGAACGTGGCCGCGCCGCCCTTGATCGAGTGGGCCGCGCGGAAAATGGCATTGAGCTGCTCGATGTCGGGCGCGCCCACGTCGAGCTCGAGCAGAAGCTGCTCCATTTGCGCGAGCAGCTCGTCTGCCTCGTCGAAAAAGGTCTCGTAAAACTGACTGAGGTCCAAACCAGAACTCATGACCCGTACGCCTTCATAAATGAACTTGCTTACGCGCCGGACTGCTCATCGAGCAATTCGGACGCCAATTCCACCAGCACATCGGGGTCGACCGGCTTGGAAAGCCAGCCACAAACGCCCAGATCCCGAGCGGCCATCTTGCTATCCACATCGTCTTCGGTGGTCAGCACCAGCACTGGCACATCCAGGTACTGGTCCTGCTCACGCAAACCCTGGATCAGCTCCAGGCCGCCCATCACAGGCATGTTCCAGTCGCTGACCACCAGGTCCACCGGATGGCGCTTGGCCATCTCCAGCGCTTCCTGGCCGTTGCCGGCCGTCAGCACCTTCCACCCCGCGCCCGTCAGCGTCGCCTGCACGATCATTCTCATCGTCGCCGAGTCGTCCGCCACCAGAATCGTTGCCGCCATTGCTATCGAGCCCCTTCGGCTTGCGGCGTTGCCGCCGTTTCGCCTTGCTTGGTTGCCGTCGTGGCCTGGGCGGCGGCTTGCACCGCCTCCACGGCCGTTCCAACCTCGCGGGCATCCTTGGCGCTCACGTCCGCTGCGGCGGCGTTCTCGTTTTCGATGCGCCGCTGGGTGCTCTGGTTGAGCACCACTAGGCTGATACGTCTATTAACGGCCGCATACGGATCATCTTTAACCAGACTCATGCTGGAAGACAGACCCTGGATGCGCATGACCTTGCTTTCGTTCATGCCGCCGGCCACCAATTCCTGGCGCGACGCGTTGGCGCGGTCGGCCGACAGCTCCCAGTTGCTGTAGGCGCGCTCGCCCCGGGCGTACTGTGACGCGTCCGTGTGACCAGAGATGCTGACCTTGTTGGGCAGCTCGTTCAGAACCGGCCCCAATTCGCGCAGGATGTCGCGCATATAGGGCTGCACCTCGGCGCGGCCGGTCGCGAACATCGGGCGGTTCTGGTTGTCGATGATCTGGATGCGCAGGCCTTCGGTGGTCAGGTCGATCAGCAACTGCGGCCGGAAGCTTTTCAGGACCGGGCTGTTCTCGATGACGTTTTCCAGGCGCTTCTTGAGGTTTTCCAGGCGGTGCTGGTCGCGCCGCTCGGCGTCGCCCATGGGCTGGGCCTCGACCCGGTTGCCCTGGGCGCGGCGCACATCGCCGTCGTTGCGCAAGGGGTCGCGCCCGCCGCCGGGCACCGCGCTGGTCTCGGCCGAACTGCTGGGGCCGCCGGTCAACGCCACGCGCAGCGGCATGCGGAAGTATTCCGCGATGCCCTTCAGTTCTTCGCGCGGCACGATGCTGATCAGCCACATCACCAGGAAAAACGCCATCATCGCGGTGATGAAGTCGGCGTAGGCAATCTTCCAGCTGCCGCCGTGGTGTCCGCCGCCGTGGACCTTCTTGCGGCGGATCACCACACGGTGGTTGTTTACCGTGCTCATGGCCCGCTCCGTCAGGCCTTGGCGGTCGACTTGGTCTGCCGGACGTGCTCTTCCAGCTCACCGAAGGTCGGACGCACGGACGAGAACAGCACCTTGCGGCCGAATTCCACCGCCAGTTGCGGCGGGTAGCCGTTCATGCTGGCCAGCAGCGTGGTCTTGATGCATTCCAGCACTTTCATGGCTTCGTCCGAACGGCGTTCGACGCGCGAGGCCATCGGGCCGACAAAGCCGTAAGCCAGCAAAATGCCCAGGAAGGTACCGACCATGGCCTTGGAGATCAGGTCGCCCAGGATGGCGGGCGGCTGGTCCACGGCGGCCAGCGCCTTGATCACGCCCAGCACCGCGGCCACGATGCCGAAGGCCGGCAGGCCGTCGGCCATCTGCTTGAGCGCATTGGCAGGCACTTCGCGCTCGTGGCGGTAGGTCTCGATTTCCTCGTCCATGAGCGTTTCGATTTCGAACGAGCTCATGTTGCCGCTGATCATGATGCGCAGGTAGTCCGTGATGAACTCCATGAGCTTGGCGTCTTTGGCGATACGAGGGTATTCACTGAAGATCGGGCTGGACGCCGGATCCTCGATATGCGATTCGATGGCCATCAGGCCTTCGCGCCGCGCCTTGTTCAGCAGCACGTACAGGAGCGCCATCAGCTCCATGTAGACGTCCTTGCCGTAGCGCGAGCTTTTCAGCATGTCGGGCAGCGCGCTCTTGACCAGCATCAAGGACTTCTTGCTGTTGCTGGCCAGGAAGGCGCCGAAGGCGGCGCCAAAGATCAGCGTGAGTTCGAACGGCTGGTAAAGCGCGCCCAAGTGGCCGCCCAGCGCTATGAAGCTGCCGACGACCGACACGATCACCACGAGAAAACCGATAACAATCAACACATCAGGCCCCTGCCAACGAAGTCTAAAACCGGCGTCAATGATCCCCTGTTCCCCCCGACCCAAAAAGGCGGGTTACGGGGAGTTTTCCAGGGCTTTTGATGTATTTGGACGCGCCGCTCAGGAGCGGGCGGCGTCCACGGCGGGTGCGGGACGGCTGCCGGCGCGGGCTTTGGCCGCAGCGCGGGTCTTGCCCGCCCGGGGTGGCGGGCGGCAGATCGCGCACACGAAATCCGACTGCGGATCATGCGCGTGCGCAATGAAATGGCCGCCGCACTGGCGGCAGGCGGACAGCTGCAGCATGCCGCTGTCGAAAAAGCGCACCAGCATCCATGCACGCGTGAAGCTCAGCACGGGTTCGGCGGATTCGGCGTTGTCCACGCCGGCGTTTTCGAGGTACAGGCGATACGCGTCGATGATGGCGCGGATGCCTTTGCTGCTGGTGCGTGCATTCAGGAACGAATACACGTTATAGAAGAGCGAGGAATGGATGTTCGGCAGCCAGGTCATGAACCAGTCGACCGAAAACGGCAGCATGCCCTTCGGTGGCGAGCAGCCGCGTATTTCGCGGTACAGGCGTGCCAGGCGGTCGTGGCTCAGGCTGGTTTCAGCCTCAAGCACCTGCAGCCGCGCCCCCAGCGTGATCATGGAGCTGGCAAGCAGGATGTCATCCGCTTCCTGCGAAACGCTCTTGGTGGCCATTACACGTGTCCCAGTGGGGTCGACAGGCCGTCAGGCCAGTTCTTCAACAGGTTGCTTGGCCAGCAGGATCGTCGCGTGCGCTTGCTGCAGCGCGCCGCCCAGCACATCATGCGTCAGTGCGGACAGCAGGCTGTAGTCGTCGAAACGGAAACGGCACAGGAGCGAACTGGAGCTGGCCAGCTTCACCAGCTGAGCCGGAGAAAGACGCATCAGGATATCGGCAACTTCGTTGCTGAAACCCAAGCGGAACATCGATGCAGCATAGTCATCGCGCAGCATGCGCTGTGCGAGCAATAGATAAGACAGATTCACTTCGCGAATATCTGCCAGCAAAGAATTTTCGACTTGTTGCACGCCCGACTCCCTATTCCCTATCCCACCGAAGGGGCTTGATAACCAAGGACAATTCGCAACATTGTTGCGCCCTGCCCGCTGCATCCTGTTTTAATGCGAAATGTATCATTTGTTCGCAATTTAAGTAAAATTTACCACAGGTCATGTCATTTTCTATGACTTATATGACAAATCTTTGTTGATATTGCGCAACTCGTGACTTTAGATACACCTTGACATAGAAATCCCTGACAAATCTACGTCAATTTGCCAAATAAGCATTCAAAACGTTGCGTACTTTAAGGAATGAAATAACGGCTTTTGCCGACAATGACACCTTGCCGATCACAGAATCTTGGTAGCTTTAGCGCAGCCGCGCGTTTGTCGACAATGTCGCAAATTGACAACAATCGACGATGCGTCACGATGGACACCGCCCGACATTCCCGCAATGCCCCACGCAGATGACAGCTTGGTCGAATATGCCCCGCTAGTGCGGAAGCTGGCCCTGCAATTGCTCGCCCGGCTGCCGGCCAGCGTCGAACTGGACGACCTGATCCAAGCCGGCATGATCGGCCTTCTGGACGCCGTGCGGCGTTACCAGGAAACCGCCGACGCGCAGTTCGAAACCTACGCCACCACCCGCATCCGCGGCGCCATGCTCGATGAGCTGCGCGGCCAGGACTGGCTGCCGCGCAGCGTGCGCGCCAAGGCCCGCAAGATCGAACAGGCCATCCAGCAACTGGAACAGCGCCTGATGCGCGCCCCCACCGAGGCCGAGATCGCGCAGCAGCTGGACATGCCGCTGAACGAATACCAGACGCTGCTGCACGACGCCCAGGGCGTGCAGATCGTGCACTACGAAGATTTCGCCACCGAGCCCGACGCCGCTTCGGGCCAGACCGACTGGACCGCCACGCTGAACCACGGCTCGGCCGGCGGCAATCCGCTGGATTCGCTCCTGGCCGGCGATTTCCGCCAGGCGCTCATCCACGCCATCGACACCCTGCCCGACCGCGAAAAGCTGCTCTTGTCGCTGTGCTACGAGCAGGGCCTGAACCTGAAGGAAATCGGCGCGATCATGAACGTGACCGAGGCCCGCGTCTGCCAGCTGCGCTCGCAGGCCACCGCCCGCATCCGCGCCAAGCTGCGCGAGCAGGCCTGGCAGGATTTGCCCCAGGAAGGGCAGATCGCGCAGATCATCTAGGCGCCTGGACCACAGGCCAGGCAGAGCGCGACCGCCTGCCCGCCCGGGCCGCTGAAACCCGGGCTCTTTCCACCCTTTTTCGACCCTTCCAGGCTGGCCGCCCGCTGATACGCTGTCAGCCTGTTATTGCCATTGCCTACGCGCGCGACCAGGCCGCCCGTTTTGTGGCGGCCTCGACACGGACCCCGAGATGACCCAACCCGATCTGCTCAACCAGGCGATTTCCGACGCCTACGACGAAACCCCCTACACGTCCAACGCCCTCTCGCAGACCGCGCCGGGACACTTGCGGGCGGTCGCGCACTTGTACGGCCTGGACTCCGCGCCGCTGGCGCGGGCGCGCGTGCTGGAGCTGGGTTGCGCCGCCGGCGGCAACCTGATCCCGTTCGCGGTCGCGCATCCGGATGCCGAGGTCATCGGCATCGACCTGTCGCCCGAGCAGATCAACGCCGGGCGCGAACTGGTCGAGCGGCTGGACGTGCGCAACCTGGACCTGCGCGCCCTGAGCATCACCGACATCGACGACAGCCTGGGCAAGTTCGACTACATCATCTGCCACGGCGTCTTCAGCTGGGTGCCCCCGGTCGTGCGCGAAGCCATCCTGCGCGTCTGCCGCGACAACCTGGCGCCCGAAGGCATTGCCTTCATCAGCTACAACACCTATCCAGGCTGGAAAGCGTCGGACATCTTGCGCGACGCGATGCAGTTGAACAGTTTCTCGGCCACCTCCCCGGCCGAGAAACTGAAAAAGGCCAAGGAAATGCTGGGCCTGCTGGAACATGGCCTGTCGCCCAATAATCCGATGCGCGAGGCGATTCGCCAGGCCGCGCATACGCTGAGCCAGCAGCCTGACCATTATCTTTTCCACGAATACCTGGAAATGATCAATTCGCCCTGCTATTTCCTGGAGTTCGTCGCCAGCATCCAGCAGGCCGGCCTGGCCTACGTCAGCGACGTGCAACCCGAAGGCTCCTTCGCCTCGAATTACGGCGACGCCACGGCCCAGGCGCTGGCCGCCATGTCCGCCGATGCCGACCGCATCATGCGCGAGCAATACCTGGACTTCGCGGTAGGCCGGCAATTCCGCCAAAGCCTGCTGGTGCACGCGGACCGGGCCGACCAGATCCGTGAGCGCCCCGAGGCGGGCCACTTCGCGTCGATGCATGTGTCTGCCCAACTGCAACCCGAGACCGAACGCGACCGCCACAATCCCGGTTTCCGGCATTTCCGCACGCCGGCCAACACGGGCCTGGCCACCCAGGACCCGGCATTGATCGCGCTGATCGAAGCGCTGCTGGAACAATGGCCCGCGCCGATCCCGTTCGAGCAGGCCCTGGCCATCGCCGCCACCAAATCGACGCAGACCGGAGCGGCCCTGGAACATGCCACGCTGTTGCATCTGATTACACTGATGAATTGCGGCGCCCTGCGCTATCGCCGCGAACCCGTGGGCTATGGCAACGACTCGGCCAAGCCCCGCCTGATTCCGGGCGCGCGAGAACTGATCATTGCCGCCAGCGAAAAGACCCTGCAGGTCGGCCACTACAACCTGTGGCACCAATGGGTGAACCTGAGCGCCGACCCGGCCACCCGCTACGTCGCCGCCCTGCTCGATGGCACATTGACGCAGGCGGAAGTCCGCACGCAGTTGCGCGACGCGCTAACCTCCGGCCGCCTTGCTCATCCGGACGGCCTGGCGCTCAAGGGCGCCCGCAATGTCGACCCGGTCGCGCAGGAATTACTGATGCGCGTCCTTGGCGGCCTGCGCATCGGCGGCATCTTGCTGTAATCCTCGCCATTCCTCTCGTTCTACATTCATGCGAATGGACGAGAGGAATGGAAAAAAATGCGACTTTCGCGAATTAGCCCTAAAGATTGATTTGGCAATGCCGTAATCCTGGCAACGGACGAACTTGAAAGCAACTAAGTCAGTTCTTCACGTTACAGTTGGGCGGCTCAGCTGCCCGGTTTGAAGAAGCCTTTCTCTCCTTGGGAGCTTAAACATGGCTGCAGTTATCAATACCAACTACTTGTCGCTGGTTGCCCAGAACAACCTGAACAAGTCCCAATCCGCCCTGGGTACCGCCATCGAGCGTCTGTCGTCCGGCCTGCGCATCAACAGCGCCAAGGATGACGCCGCCGGTATGGCCATTGCCAACCGCTTCACCGCGAACGTCAAGGGTCTGACCCAAGCCGCCCGCAACGCCAACGACGGCATCTCGCTGGCCCAGACGACGGAAGGCGCCGCTGGCGAAATCAACACCCACCTGCAACGCGTTCGCGAACTGACGGTGCAAGCCGGCAACGGCAACTACTCGCAAGAGCAGTTGAACTCGATGCAAGATGAAATCAAGCAACGCTTGGACGACATCAACCGCATCTCCGAACAAACCGACTTCAACGGCGTGAAGGTTCTGTCGGGCAACGCCAAGCCGCTGACGCTGCAAGTCGGCGCCAACGACGGCGAAACGATCACCCTGAACCTGTCGGAAATCAGCGTCAAGACGCTGGGTCTGGACGGCTTCAACGTGAACGGCACCGGCGTGACGAACAACCGCACCGCCACCGTGTCCGACCTGCAAGCTGCTGGCGGCACCGCTGTCGGCAACGACTGGACCGTGAACACCACCCACGCTGCCGCGACCGCTGATCAAGCGTTCGGCAAGCTGGAAAACGGCAACACCGTCGCTGTGGGCGGCACGACCTACACGTACGATGCCGCCAACGGCAACTTCACGTTCCAGAACAAGACCGCTGACGCCGCCGCGCTGACCAAGCTGGCCACGTCGCTGACCCCGGCCACCGGCACCGCCACCGGCACCTACGCCAACAAGGGCTCGGCCGCAACGACGTTCGAAGTCGACTCGGCTGGCAAGGTCACCATCGGCGGCAAGGCTGCCTACCTGGCCACCACCGGCGAACTGTCGACCAACGACCCGACCGGCGCTGCTACGCAAGCCACGCTGGACAACGTCCTGACCGCTACCAGCAAGGCAGCCGTCGGTGGCGCCAGCGTCTCGATCGGCGGCAAGACGTTCAACAGCAGCGGCACCGCTGGCGTCGTGACGTACACCGACACGGTCTCCAAGGATGCTCTGCTGGCCACGTTCAAGGCCGGCGCTGCTGGCAGCACGATCAACCTGGGCCAAGGCATCACCGCCGCGACCCTGACGTTCACGACCGGCACCTCGACCGACACGTGGGTTGACGGCAAGGGCAACTTCACCCGCACCCAGACGTACAGCACCGTGTACAACGTTGACCCCAACACGGGCAAGGCGACGGTCAAGAGCGGCACGGGCACGGGCGACTACGCTCCCAAGGTTGGCGCTACCGCCTACGTCAGCGCCTCGGGCCAACTGACCACGGACACGACCAGCAAGGGCGACAAGACCGCCGACCCGCTGAAGACGCTGGACGCCGCCTTCACCAAGCTGAACAAGCTGACCGGCGAACTGGGCGCTGTGCAAAACCGTCTGGAATCGACCGTTGCCAACCTGAACAACGTCGTGAACAACCTGTCGGCCGCCCGCTCGCGTATTCAAGACGCGGACTACGCCACGGAAGTGTCGAACATGTCGAAGGCTCAGATCCTGCAACAGGCTGGTACCTCGGTTCTGGCGCAAGCCAACCAAGTGCCGCAAACCGTTCTGTCGCTGCTGCGTTAATCACGCCGCAACGTCCGACGGTTGGGTCGGACAGGCCGCAAGGCCTGCTCCACCCGCCTTCGCACCAGGTCCTTCGCACCTGGTCGCAACCCAAGCCGGCGCAAGCCGGCTTGTTTTTTTGTGCGAGGCCGTCGCAGCGATTCGCCAGCGCGCCCGCTTCCTCCCGGCGAATCAACGCCAAGCCCCCCTTTTTCCCAGCTATTCGTGATTTGCCTGTCTTGGCACTTCCCGCATAATTGCCGTCGCACGCCTTTTGTATCCATATCTTTCGCAACATGACCGCCACGCCTCCCGATCCACTCGCTACGCAGCACGACAGCACTACGGATCCCCACGACGCGGAGCCGGAGGATGCGCAGACTCAGCAGTTGCGCGAAGAAAACCGCGCGCTGCGGGAGCTGCTGGCGGCGCAAGTGCAGGCTTCACTGCCGCGCCCCAGCCTGGCCAGGCGCCTGGCCTGGTGGCTGATCAGCGCCCCGGGCGCCGCCCTGGTCGGCTGGCGCAGCCTGCTGGGCCGGGAAGATGCCGAGCCCATGACGGGCAAACGGGTGGGTTACGCCACATTGACGGTTCTGTACACGCTGGCGATCTACGGCGCCCTGGTGCTGCTGGTGGTGTCCTGGAGCACGCCCAACGCCGCGCGCTCCGGCGTGAACGCGGCCGGCCCCGTGCGGGTGCCGCTGCAATCGCCCCCTGCGCCCGGCGCGGACGCTGCGCCCAAACCGTCCGATCCGGCAGAGACCCGCGAACCGGCGCCGGTGGTGGGCGCTGTGGATGATCGCGTAAAGGCGGAAACCCCAACGGAAGCCCCGACCGAGCCCGCCGCCGCCCCGCCCACGTCGGCCCCCACCGATACGAGTGATACCGACGCCCCTGCGACGGCGAACGCGCCCGCAGCGGACGCCCCCACCCCGCGTGAACCGGCCGCCGCCCCCGCCGCCACGGCCCCTAAATCCACACTGCGCATCACCGAGATTCCCGCCGAGAACCCCCACGCCTGGGTCGACACCCTGAAGGCGGAACTGGCGCGCTGCGCCACGCTGGGCTTTTTCGAGCGGCCGGACTGCGCCTGGGCCGCACGCAAGCTGTTCTGCGGCGCGAATCACGGCTGGGGCGCGATCAAGGAATGCCCGATCCAGCAATGAAATCGCCAGACGGCGTGCGGTAAAACGTTGCCCCGCCCGCACGAAGCAGGCGATAATCGACTCACCCTTGCCGGCTCCCGCCCGGCATGCATGCCACCAGGACACCCCGCCATGGATCTTTCCGTCAACAACACCGTCAACACCGGCCTGGCCATGCGCGACGCGCAACTGATGGCGGAAATCCAGGCGCGCGTCACCAAGAAAGCCATCAACGCGCAGGCCGACACCGTCGCCACGCTGATGCAATCGCTGCCGGTGGTCGCCATCGACGGCACGCTGGGCACGCGCATCAACACGCAGGCGTAATACCCGCCGCGCTCTCGCCGCCACGCGGCGGCGCCCACGCGCTCGAGAGGCGCAGCTCGCCTTCCTACAGCCTGCCTCGCAGGCTTTTCTGCCCTGCATTCCGTCCGCCCTCAGGCGTCCAGGTGCTTGCGCATCAGTTCCTCGAACCATTCCAGAAATACCGCCAACCGGCGTGAGCGCTGCCGCCGGTGCGGATACAGCAGCGTCACCGGCATGGCCGCGGCGCGGTGGGCCGGCATGACGTCGACCAATTCCCCCGCGTCCAGCAGGTGCTGCACGTCGAAGCGCGGGATCTGGATCAGCCCCAGGCCCGCCAGGCAGCACGCAATATAGCTTTCGGCGTTGTTCACCACCACGCGGCTGGGCAGCGCGATAGCCGGGCCGGCGGCGATGTCCCAGGGCAGTTCGCGGCCCGTCGTGGGCGACGCGTAGCCCACCATCCAGTGTCCCTGCGCCAGGTCCTCGGGCGTGAGCGGCACGCCCTGTTCGCGCAAATAGGCCGGGCTGGCGCAATTGACCAGGGCAATGCGGCCCAGCGGCCGCGACACCAGGCTGCTGTCGTGCAGCGCGCCGATGCGCACCGCGCAGTCGACGCCTTCCTGGATCAGGTCGATGGCGCGGTCGCTGGACCCCAGCGCCAGCTGCAAGCGGGGATGGCGGCGCAGCAACCCCGGCAGCGCCGGGGCCACCAGCCGCCGGGCGATGCGGCTGGGCACGTCCACATTCAGGCGTCCGGCCACCTGGCGCGCGCTCTGCTGGAACAGGTGGTCGATCTCTTCCACCTCGGCCAGCAGCGGCCGCAGGCGTTCCAGCAACTGGGCGCCGTCGGCGGTCAGGCGCACCTGGCGCGTGGTCCGGTGCAGCAGCCGCACGCCCACCTGGGTTTCCAATTGCTGGATGGCCGCCGATACGGAGGCGCGCGGCAGCTCCAGCGCATTGGCGGCCTTGATGAAACTGCCCATCTCCGCCACCTGCGCGAAGACGCGGTACTGCTCGAATCTGTCCATACCCGTTCCGGCGTGTTCCGGCGGCACGGTGCCGCCGGGCTCAGCATAGCCGGTCCGTCTGCCGGCCCGCTGCCCCCGCCGCTTACTTGGTGGTGTAGCCGCCGTTGATCAGGATGGTCTGCCCCGTGATCCACCAGCCGTCGCTGACCAGGTGGCGGATGAACGGCACCACGTCTTCGATGTCGGTCAGGCCGGTCTTGGAAAATGGCGACAGCGCAGCGGCGGTCTTGTGATACGCCACCGCATCGGCGCCTTCGGCCGGATAGAAGAACGGCGTGTCCATCGGGCCCGGGCCCACCGCCGTCACCGAGATGCCGCGGGCGCCGAACTCCTTGGCCGCGGCACGGGTGTAATGCTCGACCGGCGCCTTGCTGCCGGCATAGGCCGCGTAGAACGGCGTGAAGGCGCCCAGCAGGGACGTCACCAGGGTGCAGACCTTGCCGTTGTCATTCACATGCCGGCCCGCCTCTTTCAGGAAGAAGAACGCCGACTTGGCGTTGACGGCAGCCATCTCGTCGTACTCGGCCTCGCTGATCTCGGCCAGCGGCTTCTTGAGCACCTTGCCGACCGTGTTGATGGCGATGTCGGGGCGGCCCACCGCGGCCACGGCATCGGCAAACAGCTTTTCGACGGCGCCCGCCGTGCTCAGGTCGGCCCGCAACGCCACCGCCTTGGCCCCGGCGGCCTCGATGGCGGCCACCGTGGCGTCGGCGTCCGGCTTGGATGCGGCGCTGTTGTAGTGGATGACGACGGCGCGGGCGCCTTGCGTAGCCAGGTCGCGGGCGATCAGACCGCCCAGGTTCTTGGCGCCACCGGCGATCAGCGCGACTTTGCCTTTGATGGAATGGTCTGCCATGGAAAATCTCCTGCATCGGTAAGGGGAGATTCGATTCTAGGCAGCCGCCCCGCCGGAATCAGCCCGCTGGCGCGGGATGGATTATCCAGAAAAACGTCCCAATGAAAACAGCCCGGCGGGGAAGATCCCCGCCGGGCTGCGTTGCGTTGGCCAGGCCGGACCGAAGTCCGGCACACGCCGCGGCTTACTTCTTCTTCATGGGCGGCAGGTCGGTGCAGACGCCTTCGGCCACTTCGGCCGCCATGCCCACCGATTCACCCAGCGTCGGGTGCGGGTGGATGGTCTTGGCGATGTCGATGACATCCGCGCCCATTTCCACGGCCAGCGCCACTTCGCTGATCAGGTCGCCAGCGTGGGTACCCACGATGCCGCCGCCCAGGATGCGATGCGTCTCGGCGTCGAACAGCAGCTTGGTGAAGCCTTCGTCGCGGCCGTTGGCGATGGCGCGGCCCGAGGCAGCCCACGGGAACACGCCCTTCTCGACCTTGATGCCCTGCTTCTTGGCTTCGTCTTCGGTCAGGCCGACCCACGCCACTTCCGGATCGGTGTAGGCCACCGACGGAATCACGCGGGCGTCGAAGAACGACTTCTGGCCGGCGGCCACTTCGGCCGCCACGTGGCCTTCATGCACGGCCTTGTGCGCCAGCATGGGTTGGCCGACGATGTCACCGATGGCGAAGATGTGCGGCACGTTGGTGCGCATCTGGCGGTCGACCTCGATGAAACCGCGGTCGGTCACGGCAATGCCCGCCTTGTCGGCGCCGATCTTCTTGCCATTGGGGCTGCGGCCCACGGCCTGCAGCACCAGGTCGTAGCGCTGCGGCTCTTTCGGCGCGCCCTCGCCTTCGAAGGTGACGTAGATGCCGTCTTTCTTGGCTTCCGCGCCGACCGTCTTGGTCTTGAGCATGATGTTGTCGAAACGGCCGGTGTTCTTCTTTTGCCAGACCTTGACCAGGTCGCGGTCGGCGCCCTGCATCAGGCCGTCCAGCATTTCCACGACGTCCAGGCGCGCGCCCAGCGTGGAATACACCGTGCCCATTTCCAGGCCGATGATGCCGCCGCCGATGATCAGCATCTTCTTGGGGATTTCACGCAGCAGCAACGCGCCGGTGGAATCGACGATGCGCTCGTCGGCGGGCAGGAACGGCAGCTTCACCGACTGGCTGCCGGCGGCGATGATGGCCTGCTTGAAGCGGATGGTCTGCGACTTGCCGTCGGCGCCCTTGACCGCCAGGTGGTTGGCGTCGGCGAACTCGCCCACGCCCGTCACCACGGTCACCTTGCGCGCCTTGGCCATGCCGGCCAGACCGCCGGTCAGCTTGGCGACCACGCTGTCCTTGTAGCCGCGCAGCTTGTCCAGGTCGATCTTGGGTTCGCCGAAGCTGATGCCGTGGGCAGCCAGCTCGCGCGCTTCGTCGATGATGGCGGCGTTGTGCAGCAACGCCTTGGACGGGATGCAGCCGACGTTCAGGCAAACACCGCCCAGGGTGGCGTAGCGTTCGACCAGGACCACGGACAGGCCCAGGTCGGCGGCGCGGAAGGCGGCCGAATAGCCGCCAGGGCCGGCGCCCAGCACCAGCACGTCGCATTCGGAATCGGCCGAACCCTTGTAGGTGGCGGCAGCGGGAGCCGGTGCGGCGGCGGCCTTGGGAGCCTCTGCCTTCGGGGCCTCTGCCTTGGGCGCGTCGGCCTTGGCAGCCGGCGCGGCGGCGGCGTCCGAGGCTTCGACCTCGAGCACCACGGCGCCCTCGGCGACCTTGTCGCCCACCTTCACGGCGATCGACTTGACCACGCCACCCTGCGAGGCCGGGATTTCCATCGAGGCCTTGTCGGATTCGACGGTGATCAGGCTTTGCTCGGCCTTGATCGTATCGCCCACGGCGACCAGCACTTCGATGACTTCGACTTCCTTGAAGTCACCGATGTCCGGCACTTTGATTTGAACGGTATTGCTCATAGGGCTCCCCGTTTACAGCGCGATGCGGCGGAAGTCGGCCAGCAAGGCGCCCAGATAGGCGTTGAAGCGGGCAGCCGAGGCGCCGTCGATGACGCGGTGGTCATAGGACAGCGACAGCGGCACGATCAGGCGCGGCACGAACTGCTTGCCGTCCCAGACGGGCTTGTGCGCCGAACGCGACACGCCCAGGATGGCCACTTCGGGCGCGTTGATGATCGGCGTGAACGACGTGCCGCCAATGCCGCCCAGCGACGAGATCGAGAAGCAGCCGCCCTGCATGTCGGCGGGCGAGATCTTGCCGTCGCGCGCTTTCTTGGACAGGTCGGTCATTTCCTGGGCGATCTGCAAAATGCCCTTCTTGTCGGCATCGCGGATCACCGGCACCACCAGCCCGTTGGGCGTATCGGCGGCGAAACCGATGTGGTAGTACTGCTTGAGCACCAGGTTGTCGCCATCCAGCGAGGCGTTGAACTCGGGGAATTTCTTCAGGGCCGCCACCACGGCCTTGATCAGGAAAGCCAGCATCGTGACCTTGATGCCCGACTTCTCGTTTTCCTTGTTCAGCGTGACGCGCAGCGCTTCCAGGTCGGTGATGTCCGCTTCGTCGTTGTTGGTGACGTGCGGGATCATGACCCAGTTGCGGTGCAGGTTCGCGCCGGAAATCTTCTTGATGCGCGACAAGGGCTTGGCTTCGACCGGACCGAACTTGGTGAAGTCGACCTTGGGCCACGGCAACAGGCCCAGCGCGGCGCCGTCGGCCGAACCACCGGCGGCGGCAGGCGCGGCCGACGACGACAGGGCCTGCTTGACGAAGGCGCGCACGTCCTCGGCGGTGATGCGGTCTTTGGGACCGGAACCCTTGACGCGGCTGAGGTTCACCCCCAGTTCGCGGGCGAACTTGCGCACCGACGGCGATGCGTGCGGCAGCTGGCCGGGCTTGAGGTTGGCGTCTTCCAGCGCGGCGGCCGGGGCCGGGCGCGAGGCGGGCGCGGCCGGGGCGGCTTCCGTCCTGGCTTCGGCCTTCGGGGCGGCAGCGGCTTCGGTCTTGGTGGCAGAAGCAGTAGCAGCTGCAGCGGCAGGCGCGCTGCCTTCCACCACGACCACGATCGAGCCCTTGGCGACCTTGTCGCCAACCTTGACCTTCACTTCCTTGACCACGCCGCCTTGCGAGGCGGGAATTTCCATCGAGGCCTTGTCGGACTCGACGGTGATCAGGCTTTGCTCGGCCTTGATGGTGTCGCCCACGGCGACCATGACTTCGATGACTTCCACTTCCTTGAAGTCGCCGATGTCCGGCACTTCGATCTCGATCGGGCCGCTGGCGGCGGCCGGCGCGGCCGCTTGCGCCTTGGCGGCGGGCGCAGCGGCGGCAGCCTGCTTGGGCGCGTCCTTGGCTTCGGCCTTGGGGGCTTCTTCCTTGGCGGCCGGCGCGGCAGCGTCCGATGCTTCCACTTCGAGCACCACGGCGCCTTCGGCGACCTTGTCGCCGACCTTGACCGTGATCGACTTCACCACCCCGCCCTGCGAGGCGGGGATTTCCATCGAGGCCTTGTCGGACTCGACGGTAATCAGGCTCTGCTCGGCCTTGATCGTGTCGCCCACCGCCACCAGCACTTCAATGACTTCCACTTCCTTGAAGTCGCCGATGTCGGGAACCTTGATTTGCACGACGTTGCTCATGTCTCTTTACCCTCAGGCGTATTGCGGGTTGGCTTTGTTCGGATTGATGCCGTACTTCTTGATGGCTTCGGCCACCTTGGCAACCGGCACCTTGCCTTCGTCGGCCAGCGCGCGCAGCGCGGCGACCACGACGAAGTGGCGATCCACTTCGAAGTGCTCACGCAGCTTGGCACGGAAATCCGAGCGGCCGAAACCGTCGGTACCCAGCACCTTGTATTCGCGGCCCTTGGGCACGAACGGGCGGATCTGGTCGGCGAACAGCTTCATGTAGTCGGTCGACGCGATGATCGGGCCTTCCGTCTTGGCCAGCTGCTCGGTGACGTAGGCCACCTGGGGCTTCTTCTCGTCGGGGTGCAGCATGTTGTGGCGCTCGGCGTCCAGGCCGTTGCGGCGCAGCTCGGTGAAGCTGGTGACGCTCCAGAGGTCGGATGCCACGCCCCAATCGGCTTCCAGCAGCTCTTGCGCGGCCATGACTTCGCGCAGGATCGTGCCCGAACCCATCAGTTGCACGCGGTTCTTGCCCTTGCCGTGCGACTTGAGCTTGTACATGCCCTTGATGATGCCTTCCTCGTCGCCCTGGGTCAGACCGGGCTGCGGGTAGTTTTCGTTCATCACCGTCAGGTAGTAGTAGACGTTTTCCTGGTCTTCCACCATGCGCTTCAGGCCATGCTGGATGATGACGGCCAGTTCATGGCCGAACGTCGGGTCGTACGAGACGCAGTTGGGGATGGTCGAGGCCAGGATATGGCTGTGGCCGTCTTCGTGCTGCAGGCCTTCGCCGTTCAGCGTGGTGCGGCCCGCGGTGCCGCCCAGGAGGAAGCCGCGCGCCTGCATGTCGCCGGCAGCCCAGGCCAGGTCGCCGATGCGCTGGAACCCGAACATCGAGTAGTAGATGAAGAACGGGATCATGATGCGGTTGTTCGAGGAGTACGACGTGGCCGCCGCAATCCAGGAGCTCATCGCGCCCGCTTCGTTGATGCCTTCCTGCAGGAGCTGGCCGTCGGCCGCTTCCTTGTAGTACATGACCTGGTCCTTGTCGACCGGGGTGTACTTCTGGCCTTCCGGCGCGTAGATGCCGATCTGGCGGAACAGGCCTTCCATGCCGAAGGTACGCGATTCGTCGGCCAGGATCGGCACGACGCGCGGACCCAGTTCCTTGTCGCGCAGCACCTGGTTCAGGATGCGCACGAAAGCTTGGGTGGTGGAGATCTCACGGCCTTCGGCGGTGGGTTCCAGCACGGCCTTGAAGGCTTCCAGGGCGGGCGCCTTCAGTTGCTCGTCGGCCTTGGCGCGGCGGCGCGGCAGATAGCCGCCCAGCGCGGCGCGGCGCTCGTGCAGGTACTTCATTTCGGGCGAATCTTCGGCCGGCTTGAAGTACGGCAGATCGGCCAGCTGGTCGTCCGGGATGGGGATGCCGAAGCGGTCGCGGAATTCGCGGATCGAGTCCAGTTCCAGCTTCTTTTGCTGGTGGGTCGGGTTCTTGGCCTGGCCCACGTGGCCCATGCCGTAGCCCTTGATGGTCTTGGCCAGGATGACGGTCGGCTGACCGGTGTGGCTGGTCGCGGCGTCGAACGCGGCAAAGACCTTGTGGGGATCATGGCCGCCGCGGTTCAGGCGCCAGATGTCTTCGTCGCTCATGCGCGACACGGCTTCGAGCAGCTTGGGGTGCTTGCCGAAGAAGTGCTCACGGACGAACTTGCCGTCGTTGGCCTTGTACGCCTGGTACTCGCCATCGACGGTGTCTTCCATGATCTTGCGCAGGATGCCTTCCTTGTCGTGCGCCAGCAGCGGGTCCCAGTAGCCGCCCCAGATCAGCTTGATGACGTTCCAGCCCGAACCGCGGAAGTCGCCTTCGAGTTCCTGGATGATCTTGCCGTTGCCGCGCACCGGGCCGTCCAGGCGCTGCAGGTTGCAGTTGACGACGAAGATCAGGTTGTCGAGCTTTTCGCGGGCCGCCAGGGCGATGGCGCCCAGCGACTCGGGTTCGTCCATTTCGCCGTCGCCGCAGAACACCCAGACCTTGCGGTTGCTGGTGTCGGCGATGCCGCGGGCGTGCAGGTACTTCAGAAAGCGGGCCTGGTAGATGGCCATCAGCGGGCCCAGGCCCATCGACACCGTGGGGAACTGCCAGAAGTCGGGCATCAGCTTCGGATGCGGGTACGACGACAGGCCCTTGCCGTCCACTTCCTGACGGAAGTGGTTCAACTGCTCTTCGGTGAGGCGGCCTTCAAGGTAGGCGCGGCCATACATGCCGGGCGAGGTGTGGCCCTGGAAGTAGACCAGGTCGCCGCCGTGGCCTTCGGCTTCGGCGTGCCAGAAGTGGTTCTGGCCGCAGCCGATCATGGTGGCCAGCGAGGCGAACGACGCGATGTGGCCGCCCAGGTCGCCGCCGTCCGGCGGGTTGTGCTTGTTGGCCTTGACCACCATGGCCATGGCGTTCCAGCGCACGTACGAACGAATGCGCGATTCCAGTTCCAGGTTGCCCGGATGCGCGGGCTCCAGGCCCGGGGGAATCGTGTTGACGTAAGCGGTATTCGGCGAGAACGGGATGTGGGCGCCGGAGCGACGGGCTTCGTCGATCAGGCGTTCCAGCAGGTAATGTGCGCGCTGCGGTCCTTCGCGATCAAGGACTGCCGCCAGGGCTTCGAGCCACTCCTGGGTTTCAAGGGTGTCTTCGTCGTTGGCAGCCTGCACGGCGCCAGCCTGGGCGAAAGAGGACATCGTGTGTCTCCTGTTGGGGTTCGTTCGTGACCACACCCGCTTATTTGATCTACTCGCGGACACGCCATGGTAGCTGGGATCATCCGGGCTACCCTGCCATGCATGGGTCGGGGTGTTGTGCTAGAGACCGGCTACTAGATGAGCGGTATCTCTCTATCAGCCGGCATTCTAAGAAAGAAGATTAACCGGTCGCAAGGAAAATTTCATGTTGCGGTACGGCATTTCATAATGCGAAAATATGAACGCAAGCTGAAAAGGAGGAGAGCCACTTTTTTAGCCGATCTCCTGGTTCGCGGGCTTGATTCCCGGCAATTCCGTTCCGACACGCATTAAAATGCCCCCCACGCCGCGCCTTCGGCTTGCTGCCCCCGCGGGGTCGTTTTCATCTTGAGGCGGCTCGGCAATGAAAAATGCCCGCCCTATCCGGCCCGAATTCCATGTCCAGCGCGCCCAAGTCCAATATACCCACGCCGTTCCACGACCACGCCCGCACGCGCCGCCGCGGGGTGTACTGGGTCACGCCCGCGATGGTGCTGATCCTCTATATCTGTGTGATGGGGGTGTTCTTCTGGTTGCAGCGCATCCATGACGACAGCGTCATGTTCGTGACCATCGACCAGGAAATGCGGCAGCAGCGCCTGATCTGGGTGGTGCTGGCGCTGTCCTGCGTGATCGTCATCAGCCTCCTGATGCTGTGGCGCTATACCCGCTTCCGGTCGGCGGCCGAGGCCGCGCTCATCGCCGAAACGGGTTTTCGCCGCGCCATGGAAAACTCCATGTCCACCGGCATGCGGGTGCTCGACATGGAAGGCCGCATCGCCTACGTCAACCCGGCGTTCTGCCGCATGATCGGCTGGAACGAGGCCGACCTGATCGGCCGCAGCCCGCCCTTCCCGTATTGGGTCCCCGGCCGCCACGAGCAGCACCAGCACACGCTGGACGTGCTGATGTCCGGCAAGACGCCCAGCAGCGGCCTGGAAGTCGAAGCCCAGCGGCGCGACGGCTCGCGCTTCACGGCGCGCATGTACGTGTCGCCCCTGCTGGACCCCAACGGCAACCAGATCGGCTGGATGACCTCCATGACCGACATCACCGAGCCCAAGCGCATCCGCGAGGCCCTGACGGCCGCCCACGAACGCTTCATGACCGTGCTGGAAGGCCTGGACGACGCCATCTCGGTCACGGCCGATACCCATGACGGGCTTGAGCTGCTGTTCGCCAACCGCACCTACCGCCGCGTGTTCGGCGCCCAGACGGGCGGCCACGACGAACTGCTGGCCGGCCGCCGCGGCCGCTTCACCGACGAGTCCGTCGAAGTGTTCGCGCCATCGGTGCAGCGCTGGTTCGAAGTGCACCACCGCATGCTGGCCTGGACCGACGGGCGCCGCGTGCGCATGCAGGTGGCGCGCGACATCACCGAACGCCGCGGCCACGAAGAAGCCTCGCGCGTGCAGCAGGAAAAGATCCAGCTGACCAGCCGCCTGACCACCATGGGCGAAATGGCGTCGTCGCTGGCGCACGAGCTGAACCAGCCCCTGACCGCCATCGCCAACTACAGCATGGGCGCCGTGGCCCTGGTCAAGGCCGGCCACACCAGCCCCAACATGCTGTTGCCCGCCCTGGAAAAGGCCGCCTCGCAGGCCGAGCGCGCCGGCAAGATCATCAGCCGCATCCGCGAATTCGTGAAGCGCAGCGAGCCGCGCCGCCAGCGCGTGGCCATCGGCCGCATTGTCGACAACGCCATCGGTTTTGCCGAAATCGACGCCCGCAAGCGCCGCATCCGCATCGACAGCTTCGTGCCGTCCAACGCGCCCGACGTCCTGGCCGACCCCATCCTGATCGAACAGGTGTTGCTGAATTTGCTCAAGAATGGCCTGGAAGCCATGGAAAAGAGCGAGTCCGACGAGCTCAAGGTGGCGGTCATCCTGCACGAACAGCACATCGAAGTGGCGGTGGTCGACCGCGGCCACGGCCTGGCCGAGCCGGAACGCCTGTTCGAACCCTTCTTCAGCACCAAGACCCAGGGCCTGGGCATGGGACTGAATATCTGCCGTACCATTATCGAATCGCACCACGGCCGCCTTTGGGCGGACCCCAATCCCGCCGGCGGTACTATTTTCCGCTTTACCCTGCCCTGCGCTGCGTCTCAGACGCAGGCTCAGAATGATCAGTCCGAGGAGTTGCACGCATGAACACGCCCCACCTGTCGAGCACGGTATTCATTGTTGATGACGACGAAGCGGTCCGCGATTCGCTGCGCTGGCTGCTGGAAGCCAACGGCTATCGCGTCCGCGCCTACGCCAGCGGCGAATCCTTCCTGGAAGACTACGACGCCAGCCAGATCGGGGTGCTGATCGCCGACGTGCGCATGCCCGGCATGAGCGGCCTGGAACTGCAAGAGCAGCTCATCGCCCGCAACGCCCCGCTGCCCATCGTCTTCATCACCGGCCACGGCGACGTGCCCATGGCCGTGTCGACCATGAAGAAAGGCGCCGTCGACTTCCTGGAAAAGCCGTTCAACGAATCCGACCTGCGCGAAATCGTGGCGCGCATGCTTGAGCAGGCCACGCAACGCGTGAGCAAGCACCAGGCCCAGAAGGACCACGAAGCCATGCTGGCGCGCCTGACCGCGCGCGAGCAGCAGGTGCTGGAGCGCATCGTCGCCGGCCGCTTGAACAAGCAGATCGCCGACGACCTGGGCATCAGCATCAAGACCGTCGAGGCGCACCGCGCCAACATCATGGAAAAACTTGAAGTGACCACCGTTGCTGATTTGATGAAAGTGGCCTTGGCCAAACCCGAGGCTCACGCATGACCGCTAGGATTATCGATGGCGTGGCATTGTCGCTGCGCATTCGCGAAGAAGTCGCCCAACGCGTCGCCGCCCTGGCCGCCAAGGGCACGCGCCCCGGGCTGGCCGTGGTGCTGGTCGGCGAAGACCCGGCGTCGCAAGTGTATGTCCGCAACAAGGTCGCGGCCTGCGAAAAGGCCGGACTGCACTCCGTGAAAGAGCAGTACCCCGCCGACATGACCGAGGCCGACCTGCTGGCCCGCATCGACACGCTGAACCGCGATCCGTCCATCCACGGCATCCTGGTGCAGCTGCCGCTGCCCAAGCACATGGATTCCCACAAGGTCATCGAAGCCATCGCGGCCGACAAGGACGTGGACGGCTTTCACATCAGCAACGCCGGCCTGCTCATGACGGGCCAGCCGCTGTTCCGCCCCTGCACGCCCTACGGCGTGATGAAGATGCTGGAATCCGAAGGCGTGGCCCTGCGCGGCGCCGAAGCCGTCATCGTGGGCGCCAGCAACATCGTCGGCAAGCCCATGGCCATGCTGCTGCTGGCCGCCGGCGCCACCATCACGATCTGCAACTCCAAGACGCGCGACCTGGCGGCCCAGACCCGCCGCGCCGACGTCCTGGTGGTCGCCACCGGCAAGCCCGGCATGATCGACGGCTCGATGATCAAGCCCGGCGCCGTCGTCATCGACGTCGGCATCAACCGCGGCGCCGACGGCAAGCTGTGCGGCGACGTGGACTTTGCATCCGCCAGCCAGGTGGCCGGCGCCATCACGCCCGTGCCGGGCGGCGTAGGCCCCATGACCATCGCCATGCTGCTGGTCAACACCGTCGAAGCGGCGGAACGGGCCGCTGCCTGAAGCCGGCCGCCTGCCCTGCTGCGGCGCCCCTGTGGGTTTGCCCCGCGCCCTTTCGAGGGACGGGGGGCAAACCCATAATCGTTTCTGGGCGCGGCCAGGGTCACCCGCCGCGGCCCGCGCGCCTGCGGCAAGCGACGCCCTTGCTTTTCGGCGCGCCGCCCCAACCTGATCCTTATGTTTGCCGGTGCGCTCGCGTGCTGCCCGCCCCCCCTCTTACGCAATTGGTAACGCCATGACCCAGAATCCCCTGCTCGCCCCCGTCTCCGAACTGGTCGATTACCAGGCGGTCAAGCCCGCCCACGTGGTGCCGGCCATCGAAGAACTGCTGGGCATCGCCCGCCAGGCCGTGGACCGCGCCGCCGACCCGGCGCTGGCGCCCACCTGGGAAGCCGTGGTCGAGCCGCTGGACACGGCGTCCGAACGCCTGTGGCGCGCCTGGTCGGTGGCCGGCCACCTGAACGCCGTGGTCAACACGCCCGAACTGCGCGAGGCCTACAACGCCGCCCTGCCGCTGGTGACCGAGTTTTCCACCTGGGTCGGTCTGCACGAAGGCCTGTACCAGCAGTACCAGCGGCTGGCCGCCGCGCCCGATTTCGCATCGTGGACGCCGGTGCGCCGACGCATCGTGGAAATGGCCCTGCGCGACTTCCGCCTGAGCGGCGTCGAATTGCGCGGCGCCGACCGCGAGCGCTATGCCGCGATTTCCGACCGCGAAGCCCAGGCCTCGCAGAAATTCTCTGAAAACGTGCTGGACGCCATCGACGCCTGGTCGCTGGTGGTCGAGGACGAATCCCGCCTGAAGGGCATTCCGGCCGACGTGCTGGCCGCCGCCCGCGCCGCCGCCGACGAAGACGGCCAGACCGGCTGGAAGCTGACGCTGAAGATGCCCTGCTACCTGCCGGTGATGCAGTACGCGCAGGACCGCACGCTGCGCGAAGCGCTGTACCGCGGCTACGGCACGGTGGCCTCTGAACAGGGCGATGCCCAGTTCGACAATTCCCCGCTGATCGAAGAACTGCTGTCGCTGCGCGCCGAAGAATCGAACCTCTTGGGCCTGGGCACGTTTGCCGCGCTGCGCCTGCAGACCCGCATGGCGCGCGACGCCGCCGAAGTCACCGGTTTCCTGCGCGACCTGGCCGCGCGCGCCAAGCCCTACGCCGAACGCGACCTGGCCGAACTGAAGGCCTACGCCGCCGCCGAACTCGGCCTGGCCGACCTGCAACCCTGGGACGTGGGCTATGCGTCCGAACGCCTGCGCGAATCGCGCTACGCGTATTCGGAAGACGAGGTCAAGCAGTACTTCACCGAACCGCGCGTGCTGGCCGGCCTGTTCGAGGTCATCGAAACGCTGTTCGACGTGCGCCTGGCCGAAACCCCGGTGTCGTCCTGGCATGCGGACGTGCGCGGCGTGCGCGTCGAAAGCCCCAAGGGCGACCTGATCGGCTATCTGTACCTGGACCTGTACGCCCGCTCGGGCAAGCAAAGCGGCGCCTGGGTCGACAGCGAGCGCACCCGCCGCGTCGTGGCCGGCCGCGTGCAGACGCCCATCGCCTACCTGACCTGCAATTTCTCTCGCCCCAACGGCGACCGCGCCGCCGTGCTGACGCACGATGACGTCATCACCCTGTTCCACGAAACCGGCCACGCCCTGCACGCGCTCCTGTCCGAAGTGGACGAGCCCGGCGCCGCCGCCTTCGCCAGCGTCGAATGGGACGCCATCGAACTGCCCTCGCAGTTCATGGAAAATTTCTGCTGGGAATGGGCCGTGGTGCAAAAGCTGTCGGCCCACGTCGATACCGGCGAACCACTGCCGCGCGCGCTCTACGACCGCCTGGTCGCTGCCCGCAACTACCAGAGCGGCATGCAGACCGTGCGCCAGATCGAATTCGCGCTGTTCGACATGTTGATGCACGACCGCACCAAGGGTGCGTCCATCGACGAAGTGCTGGCCCTGCTGCAGCAGGTACGCAGCGAGGTCGCGGTGCTGTTCCCGCCGGCCTGGCACCGCCTGCCGCACGCGTTCTCGCACCTGTTCGCAGGCGGCTACGGCGCGGGCTACTACAGCTACAAGTGGGCCGAGGTGCTGTCCGCCGACGCTTACGAGGCCTTTGAAGAAGCGGCCGCTGGCCAAGCTGGCAACGCCCTGGGCACGCTGGACCCGGCTACGGGCGCGCGTTTCCGGCGCGAAGTGCTGGCGGTGGGCGGTTCGCGCCCGGCCGCCGAATCGTTCGCCGCGTTCCGCGGCCGTGCGCCACGCATCGACGCCTTGCTGCGTCACAGCGGCATGCAGCCGGCCTGAGGTCGGCGCGCAGCGTTACTGCCCGCCGGGCCGGCGCGCTGACACCACCAGCCAGCGCCCGTGCAGCGATGAATCCGACCCAGCCTGCCGCCAGAAATGGCGGCTGGGTTCGTCCTGGGCGCGTTTGAGGCGGACTTGGCAATCGCGCCGTGCCGGCCACGCCAGCAGCCGGTCCAGCCAGGGGCCCTGGCCGGCTTCGACCACATTGTGCAGGGTGATATCAGCAAAGCCCTGGTCCGCCAGCAGCCGATGCAATTGCGCGAAGCCCCAGGGCAACGGCATCGCACTCGCGGTGCTGCCGGGCGGGTTCGATTGCGCCGAGGGACCGGCCTGGAACCCGCGCTTGAGCGCCCGAAGCCGGGCACGCACATCGGCCGCATTCGGCGCGGTCACCACCAGCGTGCCGCCGGGGCGCAACGCTTGGCGCAACGCCTGGACCAGCAGGCCGGGATCGGTCGCCTGATGGATGGCTTCGCTGCAGACGACCGCGTCGTAGGGTGCCGGCACGGGCAGCGGCGATTCCAGGTCGTGTACCGTCAGCCGGCGATAGCCATTGGCCGATTCGGGCAAGGCGGCCGGGCCGATGCCGTCCACCTCGACGTCACGCCCCGTGGCTGGGCGCGCCATGTCGCCCAGCCAGCCGCGATTGCACGGGGCGTCCAGCACGCTGTCGGCGCGCCGGCTGCGCAGGATGTCCAGCACTACCGGGTAATACGGAAAATAGGGATAGCCCAGCGCATGGGTGGCCGCAGTATTCATGGATGACGCCTCGCCGGTTCGGTTACTGACACGGCCCTGAATGTATGCCCTGCCGCGCCCCGCAGGGGCCGTTTTGGCAGAAGGCCAACAATATTCAGACAAAGCTTCACAAGTGCCCTTTGCGCCAGGACAAGTCCGCGTCTGCCGCCCCGCCGGCCGCCCCCACCCAAGCAGGTAGAATCGACGGGTTTATCCCCCAACCGGCGATGGAACTCATGCGACACCTGAACACCGGCCGCGCCTGGCGCGGCCTGCTGCTGGCCCTGTGCGTACTGCTTGCCGCGTGCGGCGACCGCAACGTCGACTGGAAGCTGTACAACGTTCGCGGCCATCTGCCCGACCTGAAGTTCTCGTTGCCGGGCGCCGGCGGCAAGACGGTCAGCAGCGACGACCTGAAGGGCAAGACAGTACTGCTGTTCTTCGGTTACGCCAGTTGCCCGGACATCTGCCCCACCACCATGGCGCAGCTGTCGGCCGTGTTGCAGAACCTGGGGGACAAGGCCCGCGACGTGCGCATCCTGTTCGTCAGCGTCGATCCGCACCGCGATACGCCCGACATCCTGCAGGCCTACGTCAACGCCTTCAACAACAACGCCATCGGCGTGACCGGCAACGAAAAGCAGGTGGCCGACCTGGCGCGGCGCTACCGCGTGGCCTACCAGATCGAAAAGCCCAGGCCGGGCGACGATGCCGACCAGTACGAAGTCACGCACAGCCGCGGCGTGTATATATTCGACAAGGAAGGCCGCGCGCGGCTGCTGGCCTCGGACACCGACAGCATCGAGACGCTGACCCACGACCTGCGCCAGCTGATCGACCTGACGTCCTGACGATTGCTTCACCCGCACGACACCGGCACGATGCGGCGCAGCATGTTGCGCCCTCGCCCCACATACCAGTTGTTACAGCCCCTGCGCGGCGCGCGTGAGTAATATCAGGACGCATTGCCCCTTTACCCTCGCAAGGAGTACGCGCATGAGCATCATCATCATGATCATCGTCGGGTTCATCGTGGGCCTGATCGCCCGCGCGATCATGCCCGGAGACCAGAACATGGGGATCATCATGACCACCATCCTGGGCATCATCGGCGCCGTCGTGGCCGGTTTCCTGGGCCAGAACCTGGGCTGGTATGCCCCCGGCGAACCGGCAGGCTGGATCGGTTCCGTCGTCGGCGCGATCATCGTCTTGTTCGTGGTCGGCCTGGTCACCAAGAAACGCGGCTGACGCTCCGTCGCGCACGCCAGAAACAAAGCGGGCCGATCTTTCGATCGGCCCGCTTTTTTTTGCGCCGCCCCGTGCTGCGAGGCGGTGCACCATGCCGGATGCAGCGTCAGCCAGGCTGCGCCGCGGTGACGGTGCGCTCGGTCCAGCCGCCGCCCAGCACCTTGTACAAGGTCACCAGGTTCGACAGGCGCGTCAGGCGCGTGTTCACCAGCGTCTGCTGGGCGTTGTACAGCGAACGCTGCGAGTCCAGCACCGTCAGGTAGTCGTCGATACCCTGGCGAAAACGCTGGTCGGACAGGTCGTAGGCGCGCTGGTTGGCGGACACCAGCAGCTGTTGCGCCTGGATCTGCTCGTCCAGCGTGCCGCGCCCGGCCAGGGCGTCGGCGACCTCGCGAAAGCCCGTCTGGATGGACTTTTCGTACTGCGCGACCTGGATGTTCTTCTGCACCTTGGCCAAGTCCAGATTCGCCAGCAGCGAGCCGCCCGCGAAGATCGGCACGGTGATCTGGGGCACGAAGCTCCAGGCCCCGGAACCGCCGTCGAACAGGCCGCCCAGGCTGGCGCTGGCCGTGCCGGCGTTGCCGGTCAGGCTGATGGTCGGGAAGAACGCGGCGCGCGCCGCGCCGATGTTGGCGTTGGCGCCCTTCAACTGGTGCTCGGCCGCGCGGATGTCCGGGCGGCGCGCCAGCAGTTCGGACGGCAGCCCGGCCGGCAAGGCGGTAGGCAGCATGCCGTCGTCCAGCTTGACGGCGTTGTCCAGCGCCGCCGTCAAGTCCGGCGACAGCGGCTGGCCCACCAGCAGTACCAGCGCGTTGCGGTCCTGCGCGGCCTGGCGCGTGTATTGCGACAGGTTGCTCTGCGCGGTGCGCAGCGACACTTCGGCCTGGCTCAGGTCCAGCGCCGTCGACAGGCCCTGGTCGAAGCTTTGCTTGGTGAGCTTGTACGAATCGTCCTGGCTCTTGAAGGTGTCGCGGGTCAGGTTCAGCAGTTCCTGGTCGGCGCGCAGCGTCAAGTAGGCGTTGGCCACTTCGGCGATCAGCGTCAACTGGGTCGCCGTACGGGTTTCGTCCAGCGCCAGGTAGGATTCCAGCGCCTTGTCGCTCAGGCTGCGGATGCGGCCGAACAGGTCCAGTTCCCACGACGACAACGCGGCGCCGACCTGGTAATTGTGGCTGGTGGACGCCTGGCCGCTGGCCGACAGGTCGGCCGGCGTGCGCTGCGCGGTCTCCTTGCCGGCGATGCCCACGCTGGGCAACAGGTCGGCGCGCTGGATGCGGTATTGCGCCCGGGCAGCCTCGACGTTCAGGGCCGCCACGCGCAGGTCGCGGTTGTTGGCCAGCGACTGCTCGATCAGTTGCTGCAGCAGCGGATCGGTGAAGAAGTCGCGCCAGCCAATGTCGGCGGTGGCTACGCCGGTACCCGCCGCGTCCGCCTTGTAGGACGGACCGGTGGGGTACGACGAGGACACCGGCGCATCGGGCCGCTCGTAGGTCGGGGCCAGCGAGCAGCCCGCCAGGGCCGCCGCCAGGGAAACAGACAGCAAGGTTCTCATCTGAAGCTTCATTGCGGTTTTCCTTCGACGGACACGTCCTGCGCATCGTTGGCGCTGGGATCGTGCTTGTCGCGCCGCGCGCTCATGCGTTCCACCTTGAACAGGCGCAGCATGATCACGAAGAACGCGGGGACGAAGAAGATGGCCAGGAAGGTCGCGGTCAGCATGCCGCCGATCACGCCGGTACCGATGGCGTTCTGGCTGCCCGAACCGGCGCCCGACGAGATCGCGAGCGGCACCACGCCCAGGATGAACGCCAGCGACGTCATCAGGATGGGGCGCAGACGCTGGCGAGCCGCGTGGATGGCCGATTCGGTCAGGCTGGCGCCGGCCTCGTAGTGCTCTTTGGCGAACTCCACGATCAGGATGGCGTTTTTGGCCGCCAGCCCGATTGTCGTCAACAGGCCCACCTGGAAGTACACGTCGTTGGACAGGCCGCGCAGCAGCGTGGCCGCCAGCGCGCCGATGATCCCCAGCGGCACCACCAGCATGACCGCCGTCGGGATGCTCCAGCTTTCATACAGTGCCGCCAGGCACAGGAACACCACGATCAGCGAAATCGCGTACAGCGCGGGAGCCTGGGCGCCCGACAGCCGTTCTTCGTACGACATGCCGGTCCATTCGAAACCGACGCCCACCGGCAGCTTGCTGGCGATGCGTTCCATTTCGTTCATGGCCGCGCCCGAGCTGTAGCCCGGCGCCGCCTGGCCCTGGATGTTGAAGGACGGCACGCCGTTGTAGCGGTTCAGCTTTTGCGGGCCGAAGCTCCAGGTGGCCTTGGCGAACGCCGAGAAAGGCACCATGTCGCCGTTGTTGTTGCGCACGTACCATTTATCCAGGTCGTCGGGCAGCATGCGCGAGGACGCTTCGCCCTGCGCAAACACCTTCTTGACCCGGCCGCGATCGATGAAGTCGTTGACGTACGACGAGCCCCACGCGGTCGACAGCGTGCTGTTGATGTCCGACACGGACACGCCTAGCGCACGCGCTTTTTCACGGTCGATGTCCAGCTGGTACTGCGGCGCGTCTTCGATGCCGTTGGGGCGCACGCCCTGCAGGATCTTGCTTTGCGCCGCTTCGCCCAGCAACTGGTTGCGTGCGGCCAGCAGCTTGTCATGGCCCACGCCGGCTCGGTCCATCAGCTGGAAGTCGAAACCGTCGACGTTGCCCAGTTCCATCACCGAGGGCGGCGGCACCACGAACAGCTGGGCGTCGCGCTGGGTCTTCCTGAAGTGGGCGTTGGCGCGCGCCGCCACGGCGGCCGCCTTCAACTTGGCGTCTCCGCGCTCTTCCCAGTCGCGCAGCTTGATGAACAGGATCGAGGCGTTCTGGCCGCGGCCGCCGAAGTTGAAGCCGTTGACGGCGAACACGGAGGTGACGGCGTCTTTTTCCTCGGTCAGGAGGTAGTTGGTGGCTTCGTCGATGACGGCCTTGGTGCGTTCAGCGGTGGCGCCGGCGGGGGTCTGGATCTGGGCGAACAGAATGCCCTGGTCTTCGCCCGGCAGGAACGCGGTCGGGATGCGGGTGAACATCCAGCCCATCGCGATGACGATGGCCAGGTACACCACCATCAGGCGCTTGGTGCGGCCCAGGCCGCGCGCCACGGTGTTGGCGTAGCCGTTGCTGCTGCGCTCGAACGTGCGGTTGAACCAGCCGAAGAAGCCGCGCTTGGTGCCGTGGTGCCCCTTGGGAATGGGCTTGAGCAGCGTGGCGCACAAGGCCGGCGTGAAGACGATGGCCACGATCACCGACAGCACCATCGAGGACACGATGGTGATGGAGAACTGGCGGTAGATCACGCCGGTGGAGCCGCCAAAGAACGCCATCGGGATGAACACGGCGGCCAGCACCATGGCGATGCCGACCAGCGCACCGGTGATCTGGCTCATGGATTTACGCGTGGCCTGCTTGGGCGTCAAGCCCTCTTCGGCCATCACCCGTTCCACGTTTTCCACCACCACGATGGCGTCGTCCACCAACAGGCCGATGGCCAGCACCATGCCGAACATCGTCAAGGTATTGATGGAATAGCCGAACGCGGCCAACACGCCGAACGTACCCAGCAGCACCACCGGCACCGCCAGCGTCGGAATCAACGTGGCGCGGAAGTTCTGCAGGAACAGGTACATCACCAGGAAGACCAGGATGATGGCTTCGATCAGCGTCTTGAACACTTCCTCGATGGACAGGCTGACGAACGGCGTCGTGTCGTACGGATAGACGACGTCCATGCCCGGCGGGAAGTAAGGCTTCAGGTTGTTGATGGTGTCGCGCACCGCCTGGGCCGTATCCAGCGCGTTGGCGCCCGGGGCCAGCTTGATCGCCAGGCCCGAAGCGGGCTTGCCGTTGAAGTAGCTGTCGATGGCGTAGGTCTGGCCGCCCAGTTCGATGCGGGCGACGTTGGCCAGGCGCACCTGGGAACCATCGGGATTGACCTTGAGCAGGATGCGGCCGAAGTCTTCCGGCTTTTCCAGGCGCGAGGGGCCGATGATGGTGGCGTTCAGTTGCTGGCCGCGCACGGCGGGCAGGCCGCCGAGCTGGCCGGACGACACCTGGACGTTCTGCTCTTTGATGGCGTTGACCACGTCGACCGTGGTCAGGCCGTAGTTCACCAGCTTGGCCGGATCGAGCCAGATGCGCATGGCGTACTGCGAGCCGAACAGCTGGAAGTCACCCACGCCCTCGGTACGGCTGATGGGATCCTGGACGTACGAGGCGACGTAGTCGGCCAGGTCGTCCTTGGTCATCGTGCCGTCGGTGGACACGAAGCCCGCCACGATCAGGAAGTTCTTGGTGGCCTTGGTGACGCGAATGCCCTGCTGCTGCACTTCCTGCGGCAAGAGCGGTTGCGCCAGCGACAGCTTGTTCTGCACCTGCACCTGGGCGGTGTCGGGGTTGGTGCCCTGGCGGAACGTCAGCGTGATGGACATGCTGCCGTCGGAGTTGCTTTCCGAGGAAATGTACTCCAGGCCGTCAAGGCCGTTCATCTGCTGCTCGATCACCTGCACCACGGTGTCCTGCACGGTCTGCGCGGACGCGCCCGGGTAGGTCACCGCGATGCCGATGGCCGGCGGCGCGATATTCGGATATTGCGAAACCGGCAGTTTCAGGATGGACAACGCGCCGGCCATCATCAGCACGATCGCGATCACCCATGCGAAAACCGGTCTTTCGATAAAAAACTTTGCCATGCAAGGCTCCCTGACTACTGCTTGGCGGCCGCGGCGCCCGCTTGCGGCTGCTGCGGCGACTTGGCGCCGGCTTCGGTGGCGACCACCTCAACGCCCGGACGCACCATCTGCACGCCTTCCACGATGACCTTTTCGCCGGCCTTCAGGCCGTCGGTAACCAGCCACTGGTCGCCGATGGCGCGATCGGTCTTGAGTTCACGCAGTTCGACTTTGTTCTCGGCGTTCACCACCAGGGCCGTCGGCAGGCCGCGCTGGTTGCGCGTCACGCCGCGTTGCGGCACCAGCAGGCCATCGGCCGCCACGCCGTCGACCAGGCGGGCACGCACGAACATGCCCGGCAGCAGCCGGCGATCGGGGTTGGGGAACACGGCGCGCAGCGTGACCGAGCCCGTGCCCTGGTCCACCGTCACTTCCGAGAACTGCAGCTTGCCTTGCTGGGTATATTGCGAACCGTCTTCCAGCGTCAGCGTCACCAGCGCAGCCTGCTCGCCTTCAGCCTTTTTCAGCTGGCCGCTGGCCAGCGCATTCTGCAGGCGCAGCAGCTGGACGCTGGATTGGGTGAGGTCGACGTACATCGGGTCGATCTGCTGGACCGCGGCCAGGGCCGTGGCCTGGTTGGCCGTGACCAGCGCGCCTTCGGTGACGGCCGAGCGGCCGATGATGCCGTCGATGGGCGACAGCACCTTGGTATAGACCAGGTTGATGCGCGCGGTGTCCAGCGCGGCCTTGGCCGACAGCACGTCGGCAACGGCCTGGTCGCGCGAGGCGACGGCGTTGTCGTAGGTCTGTTGGCTGACGGCGCGGGTGGCGACCAGCGGCTTGTAGCGTTCGGCCAGCAGCGCGGCGGTCTTTTGCTGCGCCTGGGCGCGCGCCAGCGCGGCCTTCTGGCTGTCGAAGCTGGCCTGGTAGAGCGCGGGGTCGATCTGGTAGAGCTGCTCGTTCGCCTTGACCTCGCCGCCTTCGGTGAACAGGCGCTTTTGCACGATGCCGTTGACCTGCGGGCGGACTTCAGCCACGCGGAAAGGCGAGGTGCGGCCGGGCAGTTCGGTGGTCAGGGAAACCGGCTTGGTGGTCAGCGTCACCACCGTCACTTGCGGCTTGCCCGCCTGGGGCGCGTCCTGCTTCTTGCCGCAAGCGGCCAACGTCAGAGCCGATGCCGTCAGCGTGACCACCGCCGCGCTGCGCCACATAGCGCTTTTCTTGTTCATAGATTGCATTCCCGATTTCCAACTAAAAAGGTAGCCCTCGCGCCCGCCCGTCAGGGGCTGATCGCCCGCTGGAAGGCCCCGGTCGCCGCGGGAGTCGCGGCGGCATCGGCGGCACGTCCCGAGCCGCGCGGCGGTCGGGATCGCGAGGATTGACTGGGGTGGTGTTGCCTCAGGCATCAGGCGGGGCTTAGACGCAATGCTGCATTGCAGAAATTGCATTTTGCGTTATCCCGCTCCAGAAACAAAGGGGCATATGGAGAAAACATCATTCCAGATATGGGACAATCTTTCGTCCCAACGTGTGACAGAATCGCTTTCATGAAACGCTTACAAGGCATGGAACTCTTCGTCGAGGTCGCCAAGACGCGTAGTTTTAGCCGCGCCGCGGCCGCGTTGGGTGTCCCGAAATCCACGTTGTCTCGCCAGGTGGCCGAACTTGAACGTTCGGTCGGCCTGCGCCTGCTCAGCCGCACCACCCGCAAGGTCGAGCTGACAGACGCCGGCCGGCTGTACTTCGAACGCTGCCAGCGCATCGTGGCCGAGGCCCAGATCGCCCATGAAGAGCTGCAGAAGCTGGTCGACACGCCGTCGGGGCCGCTGCGGGTGAACATGCCGGCGGATTTCGGCACGGACTTCCTGGCTGAATCGTTCATGGAATTCTCGCGCCGCTATCCCGACGTCACTTTTTTCCTGGACCTTGCCAATCCCGACCACGCACAGCGCGTGTTCCAGACCTGCGATATTTCCATCGAAATCGGCGATCTGCCCGATTCGACGCAGATTGCGAGGCTGCTGGGCATGCTGCCGGCCCATCTGTACGCCTCGCGCGAATACCTGGAGAAACATGGCGAACCCACGCACCCCAGCGACTTGACCCGCCACGAGTGCATCGAGTTCCGCGCCGAAGGCGCCGGCCGGGTGACCCGCTGGCCACTGAACAGCGGTGACCAGCACATTCAGTTCACGCCGGGCAACCGGTTTTCCGTGAATGGCGTGGCGATGGCCCGGCGCCTGGCGATGCTGGGCGCGGGAATCACCGTGCTGGTCGGCGGGCAGACCGCCGAACAGAAATCGGGCCAGTTGCGGCGTGTGCTGCCCGATTGGCAGCTGGGCCCGTTTCCGGTGTATGCCGTCACGGAAACACGATTGCTGCCCGCCAAGACCCGGATTTTCATCGAATTCCTGATGGAACGCCTGGGCGGCGACGGGCAGGCGAAGGATACCGCGCCCTTCATGAAATGAAGGCGGTTTGGAAACAGACTGAAAAATTTGTGGCGCGGCGGCCAGGCCCCGCACCGCGCTGAGCGGCGCGCGGGCGCCGGCCCCTAGAAGCGTTCGTCGTCGCGCAGGTAACGCCATTGCCCCAGCGGCAGGTCGCCCAGCGACACGCGGCCGATGCGCACGCGCTTGAGTCCCACCACTTTCAGCCCGACCAGTTCGCACATGCGGCGAATCTGGCGCTTCTTGCCTTCGCGCAGCACGAAGCGCAGCTGGTCGTGGTTCTGCCAGCGCACCTGCGCGGGCTTGAGCGCCTTGCCATCCAGCGACAGGCCATGGTTGAGCAGCGCCAGGCCATGGTCGGACAGGTCGCCCTGCACCCGCACCAGGTATTCCTTGTCGACGCTGGAATCCTCGCCGATCAGGTGCTTGGCGATGCGGCCGTCCTGCGTCAGCACCAACAGGCCCTGCGAATCGATGTCCAGCCGCCCGGCCACGGCCAGGCCGTCCAGGTGGCCGCGTTCGAAGCGCTGCGGGCTGCGGCAGCCCTCGAAGCGCGAGCGCGCGTCGATCAGCGCGACGGCGGGCGTGTAGCCTTTTTCGGCCTGGCCCGACACGTAGCCCACCGGCTTGTTGATGAGGATGGTGACGCGCGAGGTCTGGCGCGCCTGCGCCGCGCGTTCCAGCGTGATGACCTGGTCGGGATAGGCCTTGGCGCCCAGTTCGGACACCACTTCGCCGTCGACCCGGACCCAGCCGCGTTCGATATAGCTGTCGGCCTCGCGGCGCGAACAGAGTCCACGCTCGGACATGAGCTTGGAGATACGTACTTTTTCCATGGGCGGTATTGTATGCGGAGCCCGGCGCGCGGCCGACGCCGCGCCGTACCCTGCGCCCCTGCGGCAATCGGACACAGGGCGCGGGCGCGAATCCGCCCGCGGCCCTTGGCATAATACGCAGCCATGATGAACCTAGCCGTAGCACATCACCCTCCCCTGGCAACGGGCTGGCTGGCCAGCGCCCCGCCCGTGCTGACCCTGGCCCAGCGCCATTGGCTGTTCCGTCCCGGCGCCCTGACCGCCGGCCTGCGCCAGGTCGGCCAGGTACGCCTGCGGGTGCTGGCCGAATACGCCGACGGCGCCCCCGCCGACGAAGCGCGCGCCATGCGCATCGCCCCCGGCTCGCCGGTGTGGGTGCGCGAAGTGCTGATGTCGGTCAATGGCGTGGACAGCGTGCCGGCGCGCAGCCTGACGCCGCTGCGCGCCTCGCACGGCGCCTGGCAAGGCATGCGCCGCCTGTTGACGCGGCCGCTTGCCGACATGCTGTATCACGACAGCACCGTCATCCGTTCGCCGTTCGCCTGCCGGCGCCTGGCCTCGCCCGTGCCGTTCCATGCCACCGCCGCCACGGCGCTGGCGCAAGGCGGACGGCCGCAGGATGCCGACCGCGTCTGGGCGCGCCGTTCGGTGTTCTGGCGCCAGGGCCAGCCGCTGCTGGTGGCCGAATGCTTCCTGCCGGGCTTCTGGGAACAGGTGGCGGGCCGCCAGGCGCCGCCCCTGGTGCCGCACCAGCGCACCCCGCGCTGATCGTTGCGCGCGGCGCGCCCTGCCCGCGCGCTCAGGCATGCGCGGGCCGCGGCCGGGTATCCACCGCCAGGCACAACAGCGCCGTCAGCAGCGCCAGGCCCACGTGGCCGATGTACAGCGGATCGAAATCCGCATGGCTCAGCGTGCCCTTGCCCAGCAGCAGCACCGTCAGCGCCACGCCCAGCACGGCGCCGATCTGCCGCGTCGCCTGGTTGACGGCGCTGCCCACCGCATAGTGCTGCGGCGGCAGGCGGTTGACCGCGGCGCCGGCCAGTGACGGCAGCACCATGCCCACGCCCAGGCCGCTCAGGATCAGCCCCGGCAGCCATTGCGTCAGATACGCAGGCTCGGCGCCCGGCACCAGCAGGAACCACAGGCCGCTGGCCGCGTACACCAGCGATCCGCCTACCAGGAAGGGCCGATGGCCCCGGCGCGCGGCCAGCTTGCCCGTGATGATGGCGGTGGGCATCACCAGCAGCGGCCCCGGCGTGACGGCCAGGCCGGCGCGCGGCAGGCTGTAGTGCCAGACCCCCGTCATGTAGAAGAAGAAGGCGAAGAACATCATCGCGAACGCGATGCCGAAGCTGAGCGTGGCCAGGTTCACGTAGCGATAGGTGCGATGCTTGAACAATGACAGATCCACCAGCGGATGCGGCGTGGTGCGGGCCCAGCCCACGAAGGCCGCCAGCGATACCAGCCCCACGGCCGCCACCATCCACAGCTCGCCGCGGGTCCAGGTGGGCGACTCGGACTGCACGATGGACAACGCCACCGCGCCCACGCCCACCATCAGCAGCGCCATGCCCACGCCGTCGACGCGGCGGCGCGCTTCGGGCCGCACCGATTCCACCAGCCGGCTGGCGCCGAACCACAGCGACAGCGCGCCCAGCGGCAGGTTGATGTAGAACGCCCAGGGCCAGCCGGCGGCGTCCACCACGAAGGCGCCCAGGCTGGGGCCGACCGCCGCCGCCAAGCCCGCGACGGCGCCCCACAGGCTGACCGCCACCGAACGCTGCGATGCCGGAAAGGCGGCCAGCACGATGGACAGCGACGCGGGCGTCAGCAACGCAGCGCCGACCGCCTGCGCCACGCGCGCGGCGATCAGCCAGCCCACATTGCCGGCCAGCCCGCAGGCCGCCGACGCCGCCAGGAACAGCAGCACACCGACCATGAACATGCGCTTGCGGCCATGCGTGTCGGCCAGGCCGCCCGATGGAATCAGCATCGCCGCGTAGACCACGGTGTAGCCGTTGAGCACCCACGACATGTCGGCGGCCGAGGCCTCGGGAAAGCCGGCGCGCATGGCGCTGAACGCGGCGTAGAGCATGGTCGCGTCCAGCGAGACCAGGAAGACGGCGACGCTGGCGATCCAGAAGATGGGCCAGGGCGACGCGGCCGCATGCGGCACGACGGCGGGCTGGGCCGCCGCGGAAGTTGCAGGGGAGGACATGATGGTCGGGCTCGAAAGGGGATATCAGGCTTGCAGGTAGGACGCCTGTTCGGCGGACAGGCCTTGCTTGACCTGGCGGGTCGCGTCGTCGGCCAGCACTTCTTCGGCGCCGGCTTCCAGCGCGTCGAACGCCGCCTTGACCACCGCGTCGGGACTGAGCTTGGGCGCGTCCAGGTCGCGGGTCAGGTCGGTATCGACAAAGCCCATGTGCAGCCCCAGCACCTGCGTGCCCTGCTCGCGCAGTTCGTGGCGCAGGCCGTTGGTCAGCGCCCAGGCGGCCGACTTGCTCATGCCGTACACGCCCAGGCGCGGGCGGTTGATCCAGCTGGCGATGGACAGCACGTTGAGCAGCGCGCCGCCGCCGTTGGCGGCCAGCGCCGGAGCGAAAGCCTGCGCCACGCGCAGCGAACCGATCAGATTGGTTTCCAGGTGGCGGCGGGTCGATTCGATGGCGTCTTCGGCCAGGAAACCGCCGATGGCCGCAATGCCCGCGTTGTTGATGACCAGCGTCACGTCGCCGGCCCGCGCGGCCGCGGCAGCCACGTCGTCGTCGCGGGTGACGTCCAGCTTGATCGGCGTTACGCCGGGCAGCGTGACGCTGGCCGGGTCGCGGGCCCCGGCATAGACCTTGCGGGCGCCGCGCGCCAGGGCCTCGCGGGCAAAGGCCAGGCCGATGCCGCGGTTGGCGCCGGTGATCAGTACGGTTGCGTTCTTCAGTTGCATGATGGGTTCCTTCAGGTTCGCAGCAGTGGCCCCGATAGCAAGGCCGGTTATATAAATATGACGATCATCATATTTAGGGAGTGAAAAAAGGCCGCGGACGGCGGCCGGCCACGGCGGGCATCAATGGGAAGCTTGCCCGCCTTCGGTGTCGTATTGATCCAGGATGGACTGGCGCGCCGCGGCCAGCATGGCCCTGCCCTCGGCGTTGTCGCCCAGCGCACGCGCCAGTTGCATGGCGCCCACCAGGTTCGCGGTGATGGCCATGGCCGCGTGCTCGCCCGCATCGGCTGGCAGCGCCTGCTGCACCGCCCTGACCAGCCCCTGCACCCGGGCGGCGGAGGCTGCGCGCACCTCGACCGATTGGCGCGGCATTTCCGAGGCCAGCGCCGATATCGGGCAACCGGTTTCGCAACTGACCAGCATTCTGTCGGACAGGTAGCTCTCGACCATGGCGCGCAGCGGGCTGGCGCCTTCGGCCTGGCGCCGGGCCATGCCTTGCGCCATGCGGGCGGCGCCGTCGCGGCCGGCGCGTTCCATCGCGGCGGCCAGCATGGCATCGCGCGACGGGAAATGGGCGTAGAAGCCGCCGTGGGTCAGGCCGGCTTCCTTCATGACGTCGGCCACGCCCACGCCGGCATACCCTTCACGCCGGATCGCGCGCGCGGCCGCTTCCACGATGCGCTCGTGGGATAGCTCTTTGCGGGAGGCGGGGCCGGCCATGATCGGGATTCCTAAAATATGATGGTCGCAATATAAATCCGCCCAAAGAACTTTGCACGTTCTTTTTTGTTGCGGCGCAGTATTCATTCTGGAATGGGCGTCGGCCCAGGGGACGACAGGTTGCCGCCCCACCGTCGCCTGCGTCAGGGCTCGATCAGGCGAGCCACCGCGTCGGCGATGGCCTGGCGCGAATCGGCCGGGGGCACCATGCCGCTGTGGGCCTCGGGGCTGTCAGGCGCGCCCATCCGGGTGAGCGTCAGCACCAGCAGCAGCAGGATCTCGGGGCTGAAGCGCTTGCTGACACGGCCGGCCTCTTGCGCCTGGCGCACGGCATCGATCTTGTGCCCCATGGAGGCCATGGCGGCCGGCGGCAGCGGCTTGCCTTCCAGCTGGTACCAGCCGGCCAGCCGCAAGGTTTCGGGATGCGCCTGGTAGCGGTCGAACAGGCGCACCGCGTAGCCCGGCAGGTCAAAGGCGTCGATGGGCACGCTTTCCAGGATGTCTTCGACCATGGCGTCCAGCACGGCGTCGCACAGGCCGTCCTTGCTGCCGTAATAGGCGTAGATGGCCTGCTTGTTGCAGCGGGCGGCCTCGGCGATGCGGTCGACCCGGGCACCGGCAATGCCATACGCGGCGAATTCGGCGGCGGCCGCTTCGAGCAGGCGCTTGCGGGTGTCTTCTGAATTTCTGGCCATGGCGAATTATAACCAACCGGTTGGTTGACAACATCGCGATGCCGGCCGTACATTGATAAAACCAACCAGTTGGTTGGATACCTGAAACCCCTACCCAACCCTGCTGCGCCGATTGGATTCGCCCTCATGACCACCCCTCTCACCCAACGCGTCGCCCTGGTGACAGGCGCCTCTTCCGGCATCGGCGAAGCCATTGCCCTGCGATTCGCCTCGATGGGCATCACCACTTACGCCGCCGCGCGCCGCGTCGACCGCATGGCGGCGCTGCGCCAGCACGGCATCCACGTGCTGCCACTGGACTTGACCGACGCCGCGTCCATCGACGACTGCGTGGCGCAGATCACTGCCCGCCATGGCGGCGTGGACATCCTGGTCAACAACGCCGGCTACGGCGCCTACGGCTCGGTCGAGGAAATGCCCATGGACGAAGCGCGCCGCCAGGTCGAAGTGAACCTGTTCGGCCTGGCCGCGATCACCCGCCGCGTCATCCCGCACATGCGCGAGCAGCGCTGGGGCAAGATCCTGAACATCACGTCCATCGGCGGCGTGCAGGCCGCGCCCTACGGCGGCTGGTACCACGCCACCAAATTCGCGGTCGAAGGGCTGTCGTCGTCGCTGCGCCAGGAACTGGCGCCGTTCGACGTGGACGTGGTGCTGATCCGCCCGGGCGCGATCCGCTCGGAGTGGGCCGACATCGCGGCCGGCCACATGCAGGAGGTGTCCGGCGCCGGCCCCTACGGCGCGGCGGTCGGCGCGCTGCATGCCCTGTTCACCAGCGAACGCCTGCAGAAGATGGCGGGCGACCCGGCCGTGATTGCCGACGTGGCCCAGCGCGCCATTTCGGCGGCGCGGCCGAAATCGGCCTATACCGCGCCGCGCGCCGCGCGTGTCATGCTGTGGGTGGGCAAGCTGCTGGGCAGCGACCGCCTGCGTGACTGGTCCACCCGGGCCTTCATGGGCCTGCCGGCCAAAATGTAAGGAGCACGCCATGAAAGTGATGCTGTTCGGCGCCAGCGGCATGGTGGGGCAAGGCGCGCTGCGCGCGGCCCTGCAGGCCGACGACGTGACCGAGGTGCTGGCCGTGGGCCGGGGGCCGTCGGGGTTGCAGCACGCAAAGCTGCGCGACCTGGTGCTGCCGGACCTGTTCGGCTTTGCCACCGCCCAGCCGCTGCCCACGGGCTACGACGCCTGCTTTTTCTGCCTGGGCGTGTCGTCAGGCGGCATGGCCGAAGCCGACTACCAGCGATTGACCTACGACCTGACGCTTGCCATCGCCACCGCGCTGGCGCCCGCCAATCCGGGCATGACCTTCATTTATGTATCGGGCGCCGGCACCGACAGCAGCGAGCAGGGGCGCACGATGTGGGCGCGGGTGAAGGGCCGTACCGAAAACGCGCTGTTGCGGCTGCCGTTCAAGGCGGTGTACCTGATGCGGCCGGGCATGATCCAGCCGCTGGACGGCATCCAGTCCAAGACGCCCGCCTACCGCTGGATGTACCGGGTGATCGGCCCGCTGCTCACGCCGCTGCGCCGGCTGTTGCCGCGCCATATCCTGACCACGCGCAGCGTGGGCCAGGCCATGCTGGCGGCGGCGCGCCACGGGGCGCCGTCGGCGGTGCTGGAAACGGCGGATATCCAGGCGCTGGCCGCACGCGGCTAGCGCCTGCGAGGCACCTCAGCGCCAGGCTTCGGGTTCGACGCTGACTTCGCCCTTGTCGGCCGAGAAATACACCACGCCGTCGGAAATATTGGCGTTCAGCTGCATGGTGCGCTCGGCCAGCTTGGCCAGTGCGCGGGTCTGGTCCGACGGCAGGTTGACCACCTTGAGGTTGCGCGTGCGTTCGAGCTTGTTGCGCACGCCATCCCACCAGATCTTGCTGGCCGAGCCGCCGTAGCAATACACGATGACTTCATCGGCGCGGCCACAGGCGCGCAGGATGCGGCGTTCTTCGGGCTGGCCCACTTCGATCCACAGTTTGACTGCGCCGGTCAGGTCCTTGACCCACAGGTCCGGTTCGTCGGTGTCGCTCAGGCCCTTGGTGAAGGCCAGGTCTTCTTGCGCGTGCAGCGCGTACGCGACCAGACGCACCATCATGCGCTCATCGGTTTCGGACGGGTGGCGGGCGACGGTCAGCGAGTGGCTGCCGTAGTAGTGCCGATCGGTGTCGGCGACGTTGAGCTCGGCCTTGTAGATGGTGGCGCGCAGGGCCATGGCGAAAAATCCGTTCAGAAAGCAAATTGTCGAAGGCCGCCATGATACCGCCTGCACGCCCGGCGCTACACTGACGCCCTCGGCCAGGCCGTCGCTGGCCGGCTTTCCCCCCGGCCTGCTTGCAGCCGGTTTCCCTTCAAGGCAGACCCTCATGACCGCCACCGCCGCCCTGCTCGCCTTCACCCTGGCCGCCGCCATCCTGACCATCACGCCGGGGCTGGACACCGCCCTGGTGCTGCGCACCGCCGCGGTCGAAGGCGGACGCCGCGCCTTCATGGCGGGCCTGGGCATCTGCGCGGGCTGCCTGGTGTGGGGCGCCATCGCGGCGCTGGGGCTGGGTTCGCTGCTGGCGGTATCGACGCTGGCCTACGATGTGCTGCGCCTGTGCGCGGCCGTGTACCTGTTCTACCTGGGCGCCAAGCTGCTGTGGCGCACCCTGCCCGGCCGCCGCGTGGCAACGGGCGCCAGCGATGCCCCGGCAGCGGTCGCGCCCACCAGCGCCAGCGCGGCCGGCTGGTTCGCACGCGGTTGCCTGACCAACGCGCTCAATCCCAAGGTGGGCGTGTTCTACATCACCTTCCTGCCGCAGTTCATTCCCGCGGGCGTAGACGTGCTGCGTTTCAGCCTGCTGCTGGCCGGCATCCACGCCCTGCTGGGCGTGCTGTGGTTTGCACTGCTGGTGGCGGCGACCCGGCCGCTGGCGCGCTGGTTGTCGCGCCCCGCCGTGATGCGCGGGCTGGATCGCATGACCGGCGCGGTGTTCATCGCCTTCGGCATCCGGCTGGCGCTGGAAAAGCGCTGACCTCCGCGCGGCGCCCGGCCGGCGTCGGTGTGCCGGCGCGCCGCGCCGGGCACACTGCCGTCATCACTGCACCGGCAGCTTGGCCGCACGCACCACGGCGGCCCATTTGACGGTTTCCTTTTCGGCGTAATCCGCCAACGCCTGCGGCGCGCCGCCCACGATTTCATCGTTGCCCAGCGCCACCAGCCGGTCGCGCACGGCCGGATCGGCCAGCACTTCATTGAAACAGCGGTTCAGGCGGTCGACGATGGCGGCCGGCGTGCCCGGCGGCGCCACGATGCCGCCCCAGGCCACGCCTTCGAAGCCCGGCAAGGCGCCTTCGGCGACGGTGGGCAGGTCAGGAAATTGCGGCGAGCGCGCCAGGCCCGTCGAGGCCAGCGCCCGCAGCTTGCCCGAGCGGATGTAGGGCGTGATGCTGATGGTGTTGTCGAAGATGGCATCCACCTGCCCTCCGATCACGTCGGTGGTGGCCGCGGGGCTGCCGCGGTACGGCACATGGATCATCCGCAGCTTGGATGCCTGCGCCAGCATTTCGCCGGTCAGGTGGCCGGAGGTGCCCTGGCCGGGCGACGCGAAGGTGACCTTGTCGGGATGCTGGCGCACGTATTCGACGAATTCAGGCAAGGTCTTGACCGGCATGTCCGGATTCACCGCCAGCACGTTGGCGACCTTGAGCACGAAGATCACGGGCGTGAGCTTTTGCGGATCGTAGGGCAGCTGGCTGAAGGTGCTGCGGTTGATCGCCAGCGTGACGTTGTTGGCGTAGCCCAGCGTGTAGCCATCGGGCGCGGCCCGATACACGTCCAGCATGCCGGCGATGCCGGACGAGCCCGGCTTGTTCTCGACCACCAGCGTCTGGCCCAGCCGCTTGCCGGCTTCCTGCGCCACCAGGCGCATCACCGTGTCGGGCGAGCCGCCCGCCGCCGACGGCACCACCAGCCGGATCGGCCGCGATGGATATTCCTGCGCGTGGCTGGCCTGGGCCAGCAAACACGCCGCGCCCACGGACAGCAGCGCGGCGCCACGTTTCAAGACTCGGTGCAACATGGTTTTCCCCTGGATCTTCTTTGGCCGGGAGACGGCCCGGCTCAGGCAGTCATCGTAGGCGCTTATGAAACGTTTGATCCATTAATGATTACCCCGATATAAATGTTTCACAATCAGACCAAAAGAAGCGCGGCCGGACAAGGTCGGGCCGCGCTTCTTTTGGTCCAGGCCGCCTGGCGGCGGCAGGCGTCTACCGCATCAATACACGCCGATGGCGTGCCGCGCGACGTAGTGCCCTTCGCCCACCTGCACCAGCGGTTCGACCAGGGGGTCGTCGCCCAGCTTGCGCATCGGGCTGGGGATCTCGTCGACCAGCAGCGAACGCTCGCGGTGGCGCCGCTGCGGATCGGCAATGGGTACCGCCGCCATCAGCTTCCTGGTGTAGGGATGCTGCGGGTTCTCGAAGATGGCACGGCGCGGGCCGATCTCGACGATCTGCCCCAGGTACATCACCGCCACGCGGTGGCTGACGCGTTCGACCACCGCCATATCGTGCGAGATGAACAGGAACGACACGCCCAGTTCGCGTTGCAGGTCCAGCAGCAGGTTCACGATCTGCGCCTGGATCGACACGTCCAGCGCCGACACGGATTCATCGGCGATCACGACCTTGGGGTTCAGCGCCAGGGCGCGCGCGATGCAGATGCGCTGGCGCTGACCGCCCGAGAATTCGTGCGGATAGCGGTCGATCATTTCGGGCGCCAGGCCGCATTTGTCCATCAGCCAGCGCACCCGTTCCTGGGCCTCGCGGCCGCGCGCCACGTTGTGGATCAGCAGGGGTTCCATGATGGAATAGCCCACCGTCATGCGCGGATCGAGCGAGGCGAACGGGTCCTGGAAGATGAACTGGATGTGCCGGCGCAGCGTCTGCATGGCGCTGCCGCGCAGCGCGCCGATGTTCTGGCCGTCGAATTCGATCGAGCCGCCCTGGCTCTTGACCAGTTGCAGCAGCGACCGGCCGGTGGTGGTCTTGCCGCAACCGGACTCGCCCACCAGCGACAGGGTTTCGCCGGGATAGAGGTCGAAGCTGACCTTTTCCACGGCGTGCACGCGCTTTTGCACCCGGCCCAGGATGCCGCCGGTGATGTCGAAACTGGTGGTCAGGTCGCGTACCTTCAGCACCGGGCCGTTTTCGCGGCGCACGGTGGACGCAGCAGCCACGGGGGCCTGGTCCGGCAGGGGCTGATGCGCCGCTTCCTCGACCTTCAGCAAGGGGAACGGCGCGGGCTCGTCGGTGCCGTGCATGGCGCCCAGGCGCGGCACGGCCGACAGCAAGGCGCGGGTGTAGGCATGCTGCGGCCGCGCGAAGACTTCGTCGGAACCGCCCTCTTCGACCTTGTCGCCGCGGTACATGACCAGCACGCGGTCGGCCACTTCGGCCACCACGCCCATGTCGTGCGTGATGAAGATGACGCCCATGTCCATTTCTTCCTGCAACTGGCGGATCAGCTGCAGGATCTGGGCCTGGATGGTGACGTCCAGGGCCGTGGTGGGCTCGTCGGCGATCAGCAGCTGCGGCTTGCACGACAGCGCCATGGCGATCATGACGCGCTGGCGCATGCCGCCGGACAGCTGGTGCGGATAGCGGTCGAGAATGGCGCGGGCCTCGGGGATGCGCACGCGTTCCAGCATGCGCAGCGTTTCGGCGCGCGCGGCCGCGGCGTCCAGCCCCTGGTGCAGCTGCAGGGCTTCGGCGATCTGGTTGCCGGCCGTGAAGCTGGGGTTGAGCGAGGTCATGGGCTCCTGGAAGATCATGGCCACGTCGGCGCCGCGCACGCGTTGCAGTGTGCTGTCGGGCGCGTTGACCAGGTCCAGCACCTCGCCATTGCGACGGCGCAGCAGCATGCCGCCATTGACGATCTTGCCGCCGCCGTATTCCACCAGGCGCATCAAGGCCAGCGACGTCACCGACTTGCCCGAGCCGGACTCGCCCACGATCGCCAGCGTTTCGCCGCGATCGACGTGGAACGACACATTGCGCACGGCCTCGACCGTGCGTTCGGGGGTCTTGAAACGTACGGTCAGGTCGTTGACCTGGACGACGCGTTTGGGATCCATTGTTGCCATGGTGATCATTTTTCCTGACGGGGATCCAGCGCGTCGCGCAGCCCGTCGCCCAGCAGATTGAAGCCCAGCACCACCAGGAAAATGGCCGATCCGGGGAAGATCGACATCCAGGGGGCCTGGGTCATGAAGTTCTTGGCGGTGTTCAGCATCGAGCCCCACGACGGGTTCGGCGGCTGCAGCCCCAGGCCCAGGAACGACAGGCTGGCCTCGGCGATGATGGCCGTGGCAATGGTGATGGTGGCCTGCACGATCAGCGGCGGCATGACGTTGGGGAACACGTGCCGGGCGATGATGCGCAGGTCGGACGCGCCCAGCGCGCGGGCGCTCTGGACGTAGTCTTCGTTTTTCACGGCCAGCACCTGGCCGCGCGTCAGGCGCACGAACTTGGGCGCGGCCGACACGCCGATGGCGATCATGGCGTTGATCAGGCTGGGCCCCAGGAAGGCCGCCAGCGCAATGGCGAGGATCAGGAACGGAATCGCCAGCAGGGCTTCGGTGGCGCGGGAAATGACGCTGTCGGTCCAGCCGCCGAAATAGCCGGCGGCCAGGCCGAAGGGCACGCCAACCGCCAGCGCGATCAGCACCGACACCAGGCCGGCCATCAGCGAGGCGCGCGCGCCATAGACCATGCGGCTGAAGATGTCGCGGCCCAGCTCATCGGTGCCCAGCCAGTACGAGGCCGACGGCGCCTTGCGGATGGTGGTGAAGCTGGTCTGGAACGGATCGTGGTTGGCGATCAGCGGCGCCAGGAGGGCCAGCAGCACGAAGAACAGCACGATGGCCAGGCCCAGCATGGCCACGTGGTTGCGTTTGAATTTTCCCCAGGCGCGGTTGCGGCTGCGGGGCGGCGTGACGGCAGCGGCCGTTGCAGGAAGTGCGCTCATGAGTGCCTCAGGCGGGGATTGACCAGGATGTACAGGATGTCGGCCAGCAGGTTCATCAGGATGAAGCCCACTGCAACGCAGAGCACCACGCCCTGCACCACCGCGTAGTCGCGCGTGAATACCGCGTCGACCACCAGCTTGCCGAACCCCGGGATCGTGAAGACCTGCTCGGTCAGCACGGCGCCCGCCAGCAATTCACCAAACAACAGCGTCACCAGGGTGACGATGGGCATCAACGCATTGCGCAGCGCATGGCGCAGCACCACCCGGCGCGGCGACACGCCCTTGGCGCGCGCGGTGCGCACGTAGTCGGCCGACAGCGCTTCGAGCATGGCCGAACGGGTGTGGCGCATCAGGTAGGCGGCGATGGCCGTGGACAGCACCAGCGCCGGCATCAGCATGGTCTTGATCGACAGCCAGAAGTCTTCGGCCGGCGACACGTAGCCCGACGCCGGCAACAGCTTCCATTGCACCGACACCACCATGATGAGGATGATGCCGAGCCAGAAATTGGGGATGGACATGCCGGACAGCGCCGCGATGTTGGCGCCCATTTCGATGGGCTTGCCCTTGCGCACCGCGGCCAGGATGCCCATGGGTATGCCCACCAGCAACGCGAAGAACATGGCCATGGCCGCCAGTTGCAGGGTCACGGGCAGCTTCTGGGCGATCAGCGTGGTGACCGGCACGTCGGTGCGCAGCGACTTGCCCAGATCGCCCTGCACCACCTGGGTGGCCCAGGCGACGTACTGCATCGGCAAGGGGTCGTTCAGGCGGTATTTTTCGCGCAGGTAATCCAGCACGGCCGGGTCGCGCTCTTCGCCGGCCATGGTCAGCACCGCGTCGCCGGGCAGGATTTTCTGCAGCATGAAGACGATCATCGACACCAGTATCAGTGTCGGTATCGCGACGATCACGCGGCGCAAGATAAGTTTAAGCATGTGGGAAAACCGTAGAACAAAAGCGGTGGACGGAGCCGGGCCGGTCAGGCTTGGCGCACGGCCACCGCGGGAAACAAGCGGCCGCGCGAAACGCGCGGCCGGCGGGCGCGGCGGCAAGCCGCCGCATCCCGTTTACTTCTGTGCGAACGTCACGCCCTTCAGGCGGATCATGCCGTCCGGGTACGGCACGAAGCCCTTGACCTTCTTGCCCAGCGCGAACGGCCACGGCTGGTAGTAGTTGTACACCCCGGGCAGTTCGTCCTGGATGATCGCCTGGGCCTGGTCGTAGATGGCGCGGCGCTTCGTTTCATCCGGCACCGTGCGGGCCTCGTTGAGCAGCTTGTCGACTTCCGGATTGCAATAGTGGCCGTCGTTCAGGGCGCCCTTGCAGGTCACGAAGGTGTGGATGTTGCCGTCCGGATCGACCCGGCCCGACCAGCCCAGCATCACGACCTGGAAGTTGCCGCCGGCCGATTCCTTTTGCAGCGCGGCGTATTCGGTGGGCCGCAGCGACAGGTCGAAGCCGGCTTCGGAGGCCATCGCCTGCACCATTTCGGCCACCGACGAGGTGGTGGTGTTGTTGCCGAACATGACCTCGGCCTTGACGCGGTCGAAGCCGGCCTGCTTGAGCAGCGCGCGCGCCTTGGCGACGTCGCGCTTGGTCACGGGGAACTTGTCGCTGTGGTAGGGGCTGGCGGGCGGGAACGGCTGCTGCGCCGGTTCGAAGATGCCGCCGCCGGCCACGTCGTTGATGGCGTTGCGGTCGATGGCCAGCTGGAACGCCTGGCGCACCAGCTTGTTCTTGAACGGGTTGTCTTCGGCGCGCTTGCCGTTGCCCACGTTGAACATGAACTGCTGGAAGCCCAGGCCGGCCACCGGCGCGAAGGTCAGGCTGGCGTCGGTCTTGACCTGCGGCGCGTCGGACGGGTTCAGGCGTTCGAGCATGTCCAGGTCGCCGGCGCGCAGGTTCGACAGGCGCACGGTGGTGTCCGGGATGGGCAGGAAGGTGATGCGCTTGAACGCGTAGTCCTTGGCGTCGTAGTACTGGTCGAATTTCTCGAGCACGACGCGGTCGTTCTGGATGCGTTCGACGAACTTGTACGGGCCCGAGCAGATGGGCTTGCGGCCCACCGAGGCGACGTCGGGATCGGCGAAGGTCTTGGGCGACAGCATCATGCCGGCGCGGTCGGACAGCTGCGCCAGCAGCGTGGCGTCGGGCTGCTTGAGCGTCAGCACCAGCGTGGTGGCGTCAGGCGCGTCGACCTTCTCGACCGAGGCCAGTTCGCCTTTGCGCAGGCTGTCGGGCAGCGTCATGGCGCGGTCCAGGTTGGCCTTGGCGGCGGCGGCATCGAACTTGCTGCCGTCGTGGAACAGCGCGTCTTCGCGCAGCTTGAAGGTCAGCACCTTGTTGTCGGGGCTGAACGACCACGAGGTGGCCAGCTGCGGCACGAAGTGCAGCTTGGGATCGATGTCCACCAGCTTGTCGCACAGCGAGGTGAAGACGATGCGGCCGACGTAGGTGCGGGCGCGGTGCGGGTCCAGGACGTCGGGATCTTCCTGCAGGCCGATCCGGATGTTCTGCGCGCAGGCGGCGCCGGCGGCCAGCGCCAGCACGCTGGCGCCGAAGGTCATGGTCAAGCGTTTCATTGTGATTTTTCCCCTTGAGGCTGCACTGCCGAGTATCAGAAGCCGACGGCCTGGCCGTCGCGGCGGCTGTCGCTGGCGGCGACGTAGCCCAGCTCGTTGTCGCTTTCGGACATGCGCCAGATGAACTGGCCGGCGCCGAAGTCCATGTAAGGATCGTCCACCGACTTCAAAGCATGCCCGAGGTCTTTCAGGCCCGCAATAGTGGAAGCCTTCATATTGGTCTCGATATCCAGCGTGAAATCGCGGTTGACCTTCCAGCGCGGCGCGCAGCAGGCGGCCTGCGGGTTCTGGTGATAGTCGATCATGCGCACGACGGTCTGCATGTGGCCCTGGGGCTGCATGTCGCCGCCCATCACGCCAAAGCTCATGACCGGTTTGCCGCCGCGGGTCAAGAAGCCCGGGATGATGGTGTGGAACGGGCGCTTGCCGCCTTCGACCACGTTGGCCGACTTGGGATTCATCGAGAAGCCCACGCCGCGGTTCTGCATGCTGATGCCGGTGCCCGGCACCACCACGCCCGAGCCGAAGCCCATGTAGTTGGACTGGATGAACGAGATCATCATGCCGTTTTCGTCGGCGGCGGTCAGGTAGACGGTGCCGCCGGCATGCGGACGGCCGGCTTCGAAGTGGGTGGCGCCGTCCAGGCGGATCAGCTTGGCGCGGCTGTCCAGGTAGTCGTCGGACAGCATCTGCTCGGGCGTGACTTCCATCGAGCGCGGGTCGGCCACGTACTTGTACAGGTCGGCGAAGGCCAGCTTCATGGCTTCGATCTGCACGTGCTGCGACTGCACCGAATCGACCGGCAGGCTGGCCATGTCGAAGCGTTCGACGATGCCCAGCGCGATCAGCGCGGCGATGCCCTGCCCGTTCGGCGGAATTTCATGCAGCTCGTAGCCGCGGTACGACTTGGAGATCGGCTTGACCCATTCCGGGCGGTAGCCGCGCAGGTCTTCCAGCGTCATCGCGCCGCCGCCTTCCTTGGCGAAAGCCGCGATACGTTCGGCCAGTTCGCCTTCATAGAAGTCGCGGCCATGCGATTCGGCGATGCGGCGCAGCGTGTTGGCGGCGTCCGGGAAGCGGAAGTGTTCGCCGACCTTGGGCGCGCGGCCTTCCGGCATGAAGGCCTGGGCGTAGCCCGGCTGATTGCTCAGTTCCTTGGCGGCGGCGGCCCACTTGTGCGCCACCACCGGCGGCACGGCGTAGCCGCGCTCGGCGATTTCGATGGCGGGTTCGAACAGCTGTTCGAACGGCAGCTTGCCCAGCTTTTCGTGCAGGGCCGACCAGCCGGCGACCACGCCCGGCACCGTCACCGAGTCCCAGCCGCGCTTGGGCTGGATGGCCAGGCCGTCAGGGCCCGTGCCGTACTTGCGCTTGAAGTATTCGACGTTCCAGGCGGCCGGAGCCACGCCCGACGAGTTCAGGCCATGCAGTTCCTTGCCGTCCCAGACGATGGCGAAGCAATCGCCACCCAGGCCGCACGACACCGGTTCGACCAGCACGATGGTGGCGGCCGCGGCAATGGCGGCGTCCACGGCGTTGCCGCCCTTGAGCAGCATGCGCAGGCCTGCCTGGGCCGCCAGCGGGTGCGACGTGGACACCACGTTGCGGGCGAACAGCGGGATGCGGACGGAGGGGTAAGGGTTGACCCAGTCGAAGGATTTCATGGCGCGTGTCTCAGATAGGTAAGCCCGCGAAGGTACTCCCGTGATCTAATTAAATCAATTTGATTTTTTGTTCGCTCATAAAAGAAATTTTTGTGAGTCAATGGGGGCTTTTCCTGCACAGATCGCCCCTGGATTCAACCCCGGAATCACCCTGATGAGCACCATCCGCTTCCTGCGCACGTTCCTGGCCGTGGCCCACCACGGGTCGTTTTCCGAGGCGGCCGAACAAGTCGCCCTGACCCAGGCCGCCGTCAGCTTCCAGATGCGCTCGCTGGAAGCCGAGCTGGGGCGCGAATTGTTCGACCGCAGCGGGCGTCTTGCCATTCTTAACGCAGCCGGCCGGGAATTGCTACCGGAAATCAAGCACTTGCTGGATTTATACGACCGCATGCGGCTGCCGCGCACCGTGCCGGGTGAACTGGCAGGGTCGGTGTCGGTGGGCAGCATCGTGTCCTGCATGGGCACGCTGTCCAAGGTCGTGTCGGGCATGAAAAAGGCCCATCCCAAGCTGGACGTGCGGATTCTGTCGGGCAAGGCCAGTGAACTGGCCGGCAAGGTCGAAGACGGCGAGCTGGATGCCGCGTTCCTGGTGGAAGCCGGCCGCAAGATGGCCAGCACGCGCTGGGTGCCGCTATATGAAGAACCGCTGGTGGTGATCGCCTCGCCGTCCGCTGCGGGCCGCGATGCCCGCCAGGTGCTGGCGGGCAACCCCTTTTTGCGGTTCGACCGGACCCAGCGCACCGGGCTGCAGATCGACCGGCTGCTGCGGCGCCTGGCGGTGCCGCTGAACGAATTCCTGGAACTGAACGCGATCGAGACCCTGGTCGAGCTGGTGCGCCAGGAGGTCGGCGTGACGCTGTTGCCGCTGATCAACGGCTCGAACTGGCACGCCAGTCCGGAACTGCGCATCCTGCCCTTGCCCGCGGACCTGGGCCCGATGTCGCGGGCCATCGGCATGCTGGAACGGCGTGAACACGCCCGCCAGGGCATCACCGCGGCCATCTGCGAGGCCTGCGCCGCGGCGTTCCGGGCACGCGAACCGCAAGGGGCCGCTCCGGCCTGACGGCAACGCCAGGCCGGCTTCGGCAGCGCCGGGGGGCCAGCCGAAACAGAGCGGCCCCGGACCTGCCCGGGGATGGCAGGTTCCGGGGCGCGCGGGCCGTGTCTTACGTGCCCATCGCCGGGTCGGTCACCGCCGGCTTGCCCGTTTCCACGCGGCCGGCAAAGCGGCGCAGGTAGGCGGGGTCTTCGTTCAGGCGCACCGAGAAGTCGTACCAGGCGCCGCTGGCCTTCAGGGCCCACGACTGTTCCACCTGGCTGCCCGCCGGCACCGTGAACGACCACTTCTCGTTATTGGTGTAGTAGGCGTTGGGCGTGACGACGAACGTGACCGGCTTCTTGCCGCTGTTGATGAAGCTGGCGTAGACGTCGCCGTTGGCCACGTCGTAGCAGACGCGGATCTCGGCATCGAGCTGCTCGCTGCGGGCCAGGGCCAGGTCGCCGGCAAAATGGCGCAGGTAGCCGTTCGGGCCCATCACCCACAGGTCGTACTTGCCGCCGTCGGCGGCCGTGTCCCAGCTGCCTTCCAGCTGCTTGTTCGGCTCGACCGTATAGCGGCGCGGCAGGCGGTCCAGGTGCAGGCGGTCATAGACGTGGAACACGCCGGTGGCCGTGCCGGTGTTGGCAAACACCAGCCACATGGCGCTGGTGCCCGGCTGGGCCCGGCCGCTGGTGTGCAGTTCGTAAGGCAGCGGACGCGAGAAGCGCACGCCGGTTTCCTGCACGGGCTTGGCCTGCGTGGTGGTGTCGGGCAAGGCCACCTGGGGCAGCGCCTGCTGGTCGGCACGGGTCTGGTCCGCCTGGGACTTGGTCAGCAAGGTCAGGTCGGGCAGCTTTTCGTTGTTGGGCGTGGCGAAGTTGAAGGCCGACGTCAGGTCGCCCAGCACGGCGCGGCGCCACGGGCTGATGTTCTTTTCCGCCACGCCGAAACGCGCTTCCAGGAAACGCAGCACCGAGGTGTGGTCGAACGCCTGCGAATTGACCCAGCCGCCGCGGCTCCAGGGCGACACGATGTACATCGGCACGCGCGGACCGGGGCCATAGACGCGGTTGTCGGCCGCATCCTGGGCGGAAGGCCGCGTGTGGCGTTCCAGGTCGGTGTTGACGGTGGATGCGCCCGCCATCGAGCCGTCCGGGTTGATCGACGGCGCGGCCGGCGACGGCACGTGGTCGAAAAAGCCGTCGTTCTCGTCGAAGTTGACCAGCAGCACGGTCTTGCTCCAGACGTCCGGGTTGGCCGTCAGGGCGTTCAGCGTTTCCTGGATGTACCAGGCGCCCTGCACCGGGCTCGACGGGCCGGGGTGCTCGGAATAGTTCGCGGGCGCGACGATCCAGGACACCTGCGGCAGGTTGCCGTTCATCACGTCATCGCGCAGGGCCTGCAGCAGGCCACCGTCCGGCATGGTGTTGGCGGTGCCCTTGTACAGCGGGTTGGTCGCGTCCGACGCGGGCGTCCAGGCCGGCGGGTTGGGCGTGACGGTGGGGTCGTTGCCCGACAGTTCGTAGGCCTTGCGGAACTGGCGGAAACCGGCCAGCGGGTTGTCGGTGAAGTTGTCGGGCAGGTTCTGGTAGACCTTCCAGGTCACGCCGTTTTCCTGCAGGCGCTCGGGGTAGGTCTTCCAGGTCCAGCCGATGGTCGAGGCGCCCAGGCCGTCCCATTGGTTGCGAGTGGACGGGCCGTTGCCCTGGGCCAGCGGGTCATTGGTGCCGGTCCAGTGGAACAGACGGTTGGTGTTGGTGCCGCCGTGCGAGGCGCAGTGATAGGCATCGCACAACGTGAAGGCCTCGGCCAGCGCGAACTGGAAGCCCAGTTCTTGCCGGGTGTAGTAGCCCATGGACTGGTTCTGCTTGTAGCGCGGCCACTGATACAGGCGGCCGCCGTCCCAGGCGTTCTGCGCGTCCAGGTAGTCGTGCGGCGTGCCGGACACGCGCTGGGCGTTGCCCTTGGTGCTGTCCAGGTGATACGGCAGCACCACGCGGGTGCCGTTGGTCTGTTCCCAGACCGAGCGGTTCTGCGGCAGCGGGACGGTGATGCGGTCGCCAAAGCCGCGCACGCCCTTGAACGTGCCGAAGTACATGTCGAACGAGCGGTTTTCCTGCATCAGGATGACCACGTGCTCGACGTCGTTGATGGTGCCGGTGCGGTTGTTGGCGGGAATCGCCAGCGCGCGGCGGATGGCCGGCGGGAACATCGACAAGGCGGTCAGGCCGGCGGTCGAGGCGGCGGCATTGCGCAGGAAGCGGCGCTTGCCGGCGTGGATCGGGTCTTTTTCGGACGTCACAGGTGCTATTCCTTGAATTCTGATTGAGGCGCCGCCGTCAGGGCGCGCAACGCAATTGGGGCTTGGCGGGCTGGGTCGGCGTCTCGGGGTTGCCGCCGCCGGGGGTGCCGCTGTCGCTGTCGTCGTCCTTGTCGCCGCCGCAGGCGGTCAGGGTGGCGGCGATCATCAGCACCGCGCCCAGGCGCAGGAACGCGCGCAAGATCGGGGAAGTATTCATGTTGTGTCTATCCTTGGGACATCAGGGGATCAGTTCGGAAACGGACTTGCCGGACAGGGCCAGCGACTTGACCTCGGCTTCGGTCAGCGCGCGCGACCAGAAGGCCAGGTCGTCGAAATACATCGTGTAGGGGCCCTTGGTGCCGGCGCAGCACACGCCGTAGGTGCCCTTGCCGTCTTCATTCAGGCCCAGGTGCGGACCGAACAGGCCGGCGATCTTGGTCAGGTCGACCGCGGCGGTGGGCGTGGAACGGCTGGTGAAGCCCAGTTCCGGGTCATAGACGTAGGCCGACATGGTCTTGGCGGTCTTGTCCACGGACATGGCCACGTAGACGGGCTTGTTGGGCGTGAACTTCACGCCATTGATGTCGACGCGTGTACCGCCAGCCAGGTTGAAGCGCAGCTCGGGGCCGGCCCACTGGGCGATGGTGATGCCAGGGTTGCCGCCCGAGTTGTAGTCCTTGTTGCCCAGGATGGAGCGGTCGTTGGCGGTGCCGTCCGACTGGTACCAGAAACCGATGGTGAAGGCGTTGACGGTGTCCAGCAGGCCCGCCGGATAGTCCAGCTTGAAGGCGCCGATGGGGTCACCGGTACGCACGTTCTGGAACATCTTGCCGAACACGCCCTTGTCGGCGAACACCGGCGTCTGCGTGCCGTCGTAGGGGGTGATCGCCCCGCCGCCGGCCGCCTTGTCGGTCAGGTTGCCTTCGAACGGGAACAGCATCGTCAGGCCGGTACGCAGCGACGCCAGCAGCGGCACCGGCGCCGTGTACACCACCGTGGCGCGCACTGCCGTCACGGCATTGCCCACTGAAATGGTGTAGTTCAGCTCGTGCATGCCTTCGGTCGTGAACGAGAACGCGGTGTCGACGTAGTCTGTCGCCGTGCCGGGCAGGCGGGCGATTTCGGCGCCGTCACGCGCAATCACGATGTCGCCGGTCGGGATGCCGACGCGGGTCCAGTTCAGCGACACGCTCTTGTTGTCCATCGACGTGCGGCTGGCGGCGCGGCGCAGGGCCACCGACTCGGTCAGGGAAGCGCCCGCCATGTCGTACTGGCCGGCCGCCGGCAAGGCGCCCAGGTGCGCCAGCACGGTGGGCGCGGCGTCGGCGGCGCTGGGCAAGGCGTACCAGGCGCTGTTCCAGACGCCGTCGAACGACGCGTCGTCGGCGCTGCCGCCCAGCAATTGCGGCCGGTTCATCGCCAGCAGCGTGGTCTTGTTGAGCGAGAGCTGCAGGCCGTCGCTGCCGCCCGTACGGTCCAGGCCATGGCTGGACGCCACCACCACCAGCCAGTTCTCTTCCGGATGGTCGGTGCGGCGGCCGGCCACCTGGGCCAGCAAGGCGCCGATGGCGCTGTCGGTCTGGCGCAGGGTGGCCTGGTAGCCGGCGCCGAAGCCAGCGGCCAGGGCCGCGGTCTCGGGCGCGCCGAACTGCGCCACCACGACGTCGTAGCCTTCGGTGATGCGATCGCGCGCCTGGCTGGCCACGCAGGTGTCCACGCCCGCACAGTCGGTCAGGCTTTGCAGGTAGCCGGCGGCGCGGTCGTTGCCCGCCAGGCTGGCCAGCAACGTTGCATTGAAGGCCGCTGCCGTGCGCGCGGCGGGCTTGGCCGTCTTGACACGCTGGAACAGCGTCGGCGTCTTGGGCGCCTGGCCCGGCGCGTTGCTGCGCACGCCGTGCTGGTCGGCCCACTGGCCGGTCAGGAGCGTGGTCCAGCCCGGCACCAGCAGCGTGGGTTGCTGCGTCACGCCGCCCGTCACGCCGCCGGTCCAGCTGCGCGTCACGGTCAGTTGCGCCAGGCTGGGCAGGGACTTGTCCGCCACGCTCTGGCGGTAGGCGTCGTACGTCAGGCCGTCCACGCCGATGAACAGCACCTTGTTGGCCGCAGACGCGGCGGGCGGCTGCGTGGCCGGCGGCGTCGCCGCATCGTCGTCGTTCTTGTCATCGCTGCCGCCGCATCCGGCCAGCGCGCCCAGGGCGGCCAGTGCCGCGCACCAGCGCTTCCACTTCATTACCTGCATGTTCTTTCCCTTTCGAAACCCGCTTTGTGGGTGGCCCACATAGTGGCTTCGCAAGGTGAACGACGCATGAAGCAAAGAAAGGAATCGCTGATCGACGGATCAGGATTTTTTTCTGATGCGACACAGACGGAAACAAAGCGAAGGGACCGGCACGCCGGTCCCTTCGAGGTATCGCGCAGGCGGACGCGGCGTTTTGCGCGCCGCCTGCGCCCTGTTCGGCGCCAGGCCGATCAGTTGCCGATCTTCACGCCGGTCAGGTAGCCCACCGACGCGCCGAAGCCGTCCTTGTAGTTGGCCTTGACCAGCGGTTCCAGCGTGGGCCGCACCTTGGCGTGCAAGCCCGTCCAGTCGGCGGCGTGCTGGAAGTTGCTGGTGATGTAGGTCCAGCCGTTGATCTCGTCCACCGCCTGCAGGCCGGTGGATTCAGCCGCCACGGGGCACGACAAGAGGCGCGACAGCGCCTTGGTGTCGACGTTGTAGGCCCACAGGAAGTTATTGACGTGGCCGCCGCTGTCTTCGCCCACGAACAGCGTGCGCAGCTTTTCCGAGAACTTCAGGTTGTCGGGGTTGGAGATCTTGTCGGCGTTGTGGGTGTTGCCCAGCTCGTCGACCGGCGAGATCGGCGCGCCGACCAGTTCGGCCACGGCGGCCATGTCCACCGGCACCCATTCGCTGTCGATCGCCTGGCCGTTGGTGTCGACCTGGCCGGCCTTCATGTGCAGCTGGTAGACGGCGCCGGCCGAATTGGCCGTGACCTTCATGCCGGCCACGGTGCCGTCGACCATCGAGGTTTCGATGCGCGACATGGCGCTGTAGGCGATCTTGTCCTTGACGTTGACCGTGGTGCCTTCCATCTTGGTAAAGCCCAGCGTGCCGCCGACCAGTGCGGCGTAGCGGTGGGTTTCCAGGAAGGCGGCGGCCTGGCGGCGGCCCGGCATCAGCTTGACCCAGTTGTCGCCGCCGCTGAAGCGGATCTTGGTGAAGGTGTTGTCGGCCGGGTCCGTCTTGCGCACGTCCATGATGTCGGCGGCGGTCAGCTGGTCGGCCAGTTCCTTGACTTCGGCGCTGGTGGCGTGGCCCAGGTTGATCCAGGTCAGCGTGCCGGCGCCCGGGCCGGTGCCCGAGGTCTGCGCCCACTTGGCCACGTACAGCGAGCCCGACGACAGGTCGGCCTTGCGGTCGGCCACGAACATGAACAGGCCGCCGTTGGTGGCATCGTCGCCCATCAGCGCGGTGCGCTGGTCGGGCATGATCTGGACCAGCTCGTGCGAGATGCGGCCCATGCAGTAGTGCTTCTTGATGCTGCCGGTGCCGTCCGGGTTCACCGTCACTTCCGGCATGTGGCCGTAGTGGTACGGGTTGGCCTTGTTGGGGTCGTTGAACAGGTTCTGGCTGTAGGCCTGGAACTGCGCCTGGGTCTTGGCGACGGTGGCGTCGGGTTCGTACTCTTCGCTGGACAGGTGGGTATTCCAGGGCGACAGGCTGGCGCCGCAGGTGATCCACAGGCCGTTCACCGACGAGGTGTCGACGTTGCTGTACTTGACCAGGCTGAGCTTGCCGGTGGCCGGGTCCTGCGCCAGGGTCAGCACGGCGATCGGCGACGGCAGGCGGCCGTACATGTCGTTGCCGGCCTGGTCCATCGACTGGTATTCGAACTGCACCACGGCGAACACGGTGTTGCCATTGACGCCCGGCACCTTGGGCGCTTCCAGCTTCAACAGCGACATGCCGTCCGGGCAGTTCGAGAAGAACGCGCGCGCCTTGGCGGGCACCGAGTTGTCCATGATGGGCGCGCCGGTGTTGTCGAAATAGGCGCCGGCGATGATGCTGCCGCCCTTGCCGTCCGGCACCGCGTCGCCGGTCATGAAGAATTGTTCGTAGCCCAGGTCGACCTTGCGGGTCGAGCCGTCGCTGAACGTCAGCACCATCGACGAGCCTACCGTGGTGCGCGCCATCAGGGCGGGGTTGGCCAGGGAAGGCGCGGGCATCGACGTGAACGAGGCGGACTTGAACGTGACGTTGGGCGCGGGCGGATTGCCCGGCGTGACGACTTCATCATCGTCATCGTCGCTGGAATTACAGCCCGCCAGCAGCGCGGCCATGCTTACGCCGCCCAGCGGCAGCATCGGCGCACCGCCGAGCATTTTCAGAAGGCGACGGCGGTTGGCGTGTGTCGTGTCTTGCATCGTTGTTTCCTGTGGGGAGGGGTCAATGCCGCGGGGCTTCGCCGCAGCGTGCACGCATGCTAGACAGGCGGCATTTAAGCTTGATGACAGCGCTTCGTTTGCATCTTGAAAGCAATGGCGCCGCGCTATCGCAGGCTTGTCATGATCGGCCGCTATAGTCGGGCGCATTCCTGTTTGCGCGCGCCGGACTGCCGGTGCGCGCCTTTCGCCTTGCCCTTCATGCCTTTGTCCCTACGCTTGTCTCTTCCCGCGGCGCCCGCCGCGCTTCGTGTCCTGGCCGTGCTGGCGCTGGCCGCCGGCCTGGGCGTCTGGGGCGCGGTGCTGCTCGCACCCGGCCCCGGCCCCCTGCCCCCCGCGCTCTCGGCGCCCGCACCGCGCGCCGCCGACAACACGCCGGTGGCGCTCTGGTTCGGCCGCGATGAAGTGATGCGCACGCAGATCAGCGTGCTGGGCGTGATTGCCGCCGGCACGGATGGCGCCGCCGTCTTCAGCGTCGACGGCGGCCCGCCGCTGGCCTGGCGCGTGGGCGATGAAGTCGCGCCGGGGATTGTCTTGAAAGAGATCGGCGCCGACGCCATCACGGTCGAGCAAGGCGGCCGCGCCAACCGCCTGGCGGCCCCGGTGTTCCCGGCCCCCGCGGACGGCATCGCCAGCGCGGCCAAGTGAGCGCGCCAGGCTCATATTGCTGTCATATTTCATGTCCACAATCCTCCGCTTCTACTGAAAGACCGGAGTTGTAAAGTGCGTCAGACATCGCGTGGGCCTGCCCGCCAGCAAGGTTTCACCCTGATCGAGATCATGGTGGTCATCGTGATCATGGGGATTCTTGCGGCCCTGATCGTTCCGCGCGTGCTCGACCGTCCCGACCAGGCCCGCCAGGTGGCGGCGCGCCAGGATATCGGCGGCATCATGCAGGCGCTCAAGCTGTATCGGCTGGACAACGGCCGCTACCCCACCACCGCCCAGGGCCTGCGCGCGCTGGTCGAAAAGCCCGAAGGCGCGTCCAACTGGCGCGGCTACCTGGACAAGCTGCCCAATGACCCCTGGGGCCACCCGTATCAATACCTGAGCCCTGGCGTCAAAGGCGATATCGATGTGTTCTCGTTCGGCGCCGACAACAAGCCCGGGGGAGAAGGCGGTGATGCCGACATCGGTTCGTGGGAACTCTGAACGCGGCTTCACGCTAGTCGAAGTCCTGGTGGTGCTGGTGATCGTCGCCATCGCCGCCAGCATGGTCAGCCTGTCCATCGGCAAGGGCCCGGACCCGCTGCGCGACGACGCGCAGCGCCTGGCCGACGCCTTTACCGTGGCCCAAAGCGAAGCCCGCAGCGACGGCCGGCCGATACGTTGGCTGCCCGCCGCCGCCGGCTGGTCGTTCGAACGCCAGGGCCGCGCCGACTCGCCCACCGCCGACGAAGACGTGACGCTGCCCGTGGACAAGCTGGAACGCGACGACGCGCTGCGTCCGCGCGCCTGGCTGGCTGGCCCCGTGCAACTGCGGCTGAACCCGAACCGGCCGCTGGTCTTCAATACCGAGTGGGTGGCCGATCCGTTCAGCCTGCAACTGCGGGCGGGCGAATCGCTCGTGACGCTGTCGCGCGATGCGTCGGGACGCTATGACATCCGCTGAATTTCCCGCTTTGCGGCAACGCCAGCGCCAGCGCGGCTTCACATTGATTGAAGTGCTGGTGGCCCTGGCCATCATCGCGGTCGCGATGGGCGCGGCCCTGCGCGCCACCGGCGTCATGGCCGCCAACAACCGCGCGCTGCAGGACAAGACGCTGGCGCTCTTGGCCGCGCAGAACGCGCTGACGCAGTTGCGGCTGGAGCAGACGCTGCCGCGCGCCGGCACGCAGACCGTGCCCTGCCCGCAAGGCGGCCTGGCGCTGCGCTGCGAGCTGGAATTCACCAATTCGCTGAATCGCAGTTTCCGCCAGGTCTCGGTCAAGGTCCGCGACAACGCGGACGGCGGGGTCCTGCTGCAACTGGACGGCCTGTTGTCGAGCCTGCGATGAGTCTGCTCCACACCTTGCGCCACACCCCGCACCCAACCCCGCGCCACGCTCGCCGCCCCCGCGGCCGCGCCGAAGCGGGCTTCACGCTGATCGAAGTGCTGGTGGCCCTGGCGCTGATGGCGCTGGTCAGCCTGATGGCCTGGCGCGGCCTGGAAAGCGTGTCCAGCGCACGCGAATGGATCTCGCAGCAGGCCGAAGACACCGACGCCATCGTGCGTACGCTGGGCCAGATCGGACGCGACGCCGAACTGGCCTACAACGGCCCGTCGTTCGCTTCGCCCGGCATCGATGCGCGCGTCTTCACCAGCGGTATCCGCCTGTTGCCCGGCACCGCCGGCGCCCAGACGCTGGAAATCCTGCGGCCCGATCCGGACGGCAGCGGCCGCTGGCAGCGCGTGCAATGGTCCGTGCGCAAGGACGGGCTGTGGCGCGCCAGCGGTGCGTCGGCCGAACAGGCGCCGCTGCCGCCCGCGGGCGACGGCGTGCTGCTCCTGCCCGGCGTGCGCGCGCTGGTGCTGCGCGGCTGGGTGCCCGGCGCCGGCTGGATGGATACGCGCTCGCCGTTTTCGGCCACGCCCAGCGGCATCGAGATCGCGCTGGACCGAGGGGCGGGCGCCGACACCCGCCGCTACAGCCGCATCCTGGAGCTGCCATGAACGCGCCCCGCCCGCGCGAACGCGGCGCTGCCGTCATCAGCGCCCTGATCATCGTGGCCATCGTGGCCGCGCTGACCACCAGCCTGTTCCAGCGCCAGACCGCCAGCACGCGCCGCGTCGAAAACGAAATGGCACGCGTGCAGGCGCGCATGATGCTGGCCGGCGGCATCGACTGGGCCCGCCTGGTGATCCGCGACCATGGCAAGCGCGAATCCACCACCCGCGGCGACCAGATCTGGGCCACGCCGATACTCGACACCCGCATCGAACGCCCCGGTGACGACCGCGTGGCCGTGTTCTCCGGCCGCGTGCAGGACGAACAAGGCAAGTACAACCTGAACAACCTGGCCAGCCACGGCGTGCCGCAGCCTGAACAGGAACAGGTGCTGCGGCGCCTGCTCGCCAGCCTGCGCCTGCCCGACGCGCTGGCCGCGCGCATGCTCGACATCATCGTGGCCAGCCAGCCGCCCGCGCAGCCGGCCGATGCGCCCACGCCGGCCCAGGGTGGCCAGACCCCGGATGCCCGTGCGCCGCAGCCGCGCGGCATCGACGATGTGGCCGCATTGCTGGGGCTGGAGCCCGCGGTGCGCAACGAACTGCGCCGCACCATGACCGTGCTGCCGCTGGCCACCAATGTCAACGTCAACACCGCACCGCCCGAAGTCATCGCCGCGCTGGTGCCGGGCCTGTCGCTCAGCCAGGCCCGCGCCATCACCGGCGAACGCGACCGCGGCAACTGGTTCAACAACAGCGGCGACTTCGCCAACCGGCTTGCCGCCACGGGCGTGAAAACCCCGGCGCCAGCCGTCGTCACCGCCAGCGGCTGGTTCATCGCCAATGGCGTGGTTGCCTACGAACGGGCCCGGGTCTCGATGCAGGCACTGATACGCAGCGCCCCGCCGGCCGCGCCCGACACCCTCTGGACAAGAGAAAATCCGTGAAGAATTCCTTGCGCATCGCGCTGCCCCCCCTGGCCGAATTCGGCCCCGGCTCGCCGCTGCCCTTTGCGTGGTTCGACCGCCGCGGCAATTGCGCGCGCCGCGGTGAACTGACGCTGGCCGCCCTGGGCCAGGCCTATCCGCAAGCCGCTTGCGAAGCCGTGCTGCATCCCGGCGACGTCATCGCCGCCACCGTGCAGGTGCCGGCCGTAACGCGCGCACGCTTCGGCGCCGCGGTGCGCAGCGCGCTTGAACCCCTGGTGCTGAGCGACCTGGACGACCTGGCGATCGGCCACGGCCCGCGCGCGGCCGACGGCTCGGTGCCGCTGGCCTGGGCCGCGCGCGAGCCGGTGCGCCGCGCCTGGAGCCTGCTGAACACGCACGGCCTGCGCGCCCACGCCTTGATCGCGCCGCAGACCCTGGCGCCCGACGACGCCACGCCGCTGCGCGACCCCGCGGACCCGCGCTGGCGGGCCCCATCGCCCTCCTGGTCGCTCGCCATGCCGCAATTGGCGCCCGCGCGCGTGTCGCGTTGGCGCCCCGTCTGGCGTTGGGGCGCGGCGGCCGCCGTGGTCTGGATCGGCGGATTGAATCTGCATGCCGCGCAACTGCGCGGCGAGGCCCAGTCCCTGCGCGACGGCATGCGCCGCCAGGTGCTGGCCGCGTTCCCGGACATTCCCGTGGTGCTGGACCCGGCCCGCCAGGCCCAGCAAGGCCTGGACGCGCTGCGCAACCATCGCGGCGCCGCCAGCGCGGGCGACTTCCTGCCGCTGGCCCGTGCCGCGGCGCAAACCCTGCCGTTCGCCGCCGACAAAGTGGCGCGGCTGACCTACGCCGACCAGGCTCTCACCCTGCAACTGGCCGACGCCGGCCCTGCCGCCCAACGCGTGGCCGAAACCCCCGCGCTGATCCAGCAAGCGGCCGCACAAGGCCTGAAGCTGGAACGCGGCGATACCGACAACACCTGGCGCATCACGCGCAGCCAACCATGAAGCCCCTCGAACGCCTGGACGCCGCCTGGCGCGCCGTCCGCAAACCCCTGGCGCCCGCCGCCGAACGCGCCCGTCAGCGCTACCTGGCCCTGGCCCCGCGCGAACGCCGCCTGGTCAACACGGCCGGCGCGCTGCTGGGCGCGGTCGTGGTGTTTACCGTGATGATCGAACCGGCCCTGACCACCACCCGCAAGCTGCGCGATGAACTGCCCCTGCTGCGCACGCAGGCGGCATCCGTGGCCGACCTGGGCGCGCAGGCCATGGCCTTGCGCGGCAAGGCGGCTGCGCCCGCCGCCACCCTGCCTGCTGCGGCCGACATCGGCGCCAGCCTGGAACGCGCGGGCCTGCCGGCCGACCACTGGAAGCTGGACCACCCGGGCCAGGGCGACAGCGTCACGCTGTCCCTGTCCGAAATCCCCTCGTCCGCTCTGCTGCGCTGGCTGGAAAACGCCGCGGGCGATTGGGGCCTGGCCGTCAAAGACGTGGACCTGACCCGCGCCGCCAATGCCAACGGCCGCCCGTTGCCGGGCCTGGTCAATGGCAGCGTCACGCTGGCGCTGCCGGCACGCAAGGCCCGGTCCTGATGCGCCTGCCCCGTTTGCCCAAGCGCACCGGCCTGGCGCTGGCCTGCGGCGCCTGTGCGCTGGCGGCCGCCGCCACAGTATTGCCGGCCCGCTGGCTGCTGGCGCTGCTGCCCGCCGACGCCCCGGTCACGCTGGCCGATGCCGCCGGCACGATCTGGAACGGCAATGCCTGGATCGCGCTGGGTCCGCCCGGCGCGCGCCGGCTGCTGCCGCAGGCGCTGCATTGGCAATGGCGCTGGCCGTCGATGACACTGGAACTGTCGCACCCCTGGCTGCAAGGGCCGGTACGCGCTGGCGTCAGTTGGACGGGCGTCACGCTCTCGGCCCAATCGCTGCGCCTGCCGGCCACCGCCCTGCCCGCGCTGGGCGCGCCCTGGAACACGCTGGCGCCCGAAGGCACGATCGAGGTCAGCTGGCAGGCCCTGCGCCTGGGCGGCAACCTGCCCGACGCGCCGCTGGCCGACCTGCGCTGGCGCGATGCCGGCACGGCGCTCACGCGCGTGGCGCCGGTGGGCACGTATCTGCTCAGGATTCGCGGCAACGGCAAGTCCGGCGCCACGCTGGCGCTCACCACCGAAAGCGGTCCGCTGGCCGTCACCGGCCAGGGCAGCGCCAACGCGCGCGGCGTGCGCTTCACGGGCCAGGCCACCTTTGCGCCGTCAGCCAGCGAGGCCGACCGCGCGGCGCTGGACGGCCTGATGTCCACCTTGGGGCGGCGCAGCGGCGATACGGTGGAGTTCGGCACCGGCAAGTAAGGGGGCAAGTAAGGGCGCGCATGCCACGCGGGCTCGCGCCCTCTTGCATTGCGGGGCGTGCGCACTGCCGCCCCGCGTCCTTCAGGCGTCCCGCGTCACCCGCAGGATTTCTTCCGGCGACGTATCGCCGCTTGCCACCCAGCGTGCACCGTCTTCGCGCATGCTGAACATGCCCGCAGCGCTGGCCGCGCGGCGCAGCTCGCGCTCGTCGCTGCCTTCGTGGATCAGCCTGCGCGCCTCGTCGTCCACCGTGAACAGCTCGTGGATGCCCGAGCGGCCGCTGTAGCCCGTGTGGTTGCAGGCCTCGCAGCCCACCGGCTGGAACACCGGCGCGCCATCCTGCATCGACGGCTTCTTGCACGCCGGACACAGCTTGCGCACCAGCCGCTGCGCCAACACGCCCAGCAGCGACGACGACAACAGGAAGGGTTCCACGCCCATGTCTGTCAGCCGGGTCACGGCCGACACCGCATCGTTGGTGTGCAGCGTGGCCAGCACCAGGTGGCCCGTCAGCGACGCCTGCACGGCGATCTGCGCCGTTTCCAGGTCGCGGATTTCGCCGATCATGATCACGTCCGGGTCCTGCCGCAGAATCGCCCGCAGCGCCAGCGCGAAACTCATGTCGATCTTGGCGTTGACCTGCGTCTGGCTGATGCCCGGCAGGTCGTATTCGATCGGGTCTTCCACCGTCAGGATGTTGCTGGTGGAGGCATCCAGGCGGCTCAGCGCGGCATACAGCGTGGTGGTCTTGCCGCTACCGGTCGGCCCGGTGACCAGCACGATGCCGTGTGGCTGGCGAATCAGCCGGTCCAGCTGGCCCAGTACGCCGGGCGCCATGCCCAGCTTTTCCAGCCGCAGCCGGCCGGCTTCCTTGTCCAGCAAGCGCAGCACCGCGCGTTCGCCGTGCCCCGTGGGCAGCGTGGACACGCGGATGTCGATCGGCCGGCCGCCCACCCGCAGCGCAATGCGGCCATCCTGCGGCAAGCGCTTTTCGGCGATGTCCAGGTGCGCCATGATCTTGATGCGCGAGATCAGCGCCGCATGCAGCGCCTTGCGCGGCGACACCACGTCGCGCAGCGTGCCGTCCACCCGGTAGCGCACCACCGAATGCGTCTCGAATGGCTCGATGTGGATGTCGCTGGCGCCGTCGCGCGCGGCCTGCGCGAACAGCGCGTTGATCATTCGGATCACCGGCGCGTCGTCCTGCGCGTCCAGCAGGTCCGCCACTTCGGGCATGTCCTGCAGCAGGCGGTCCAGATCGATCTCGTTTTCGGCCACGCCCATCACCGATGCCGCATCCTCCGCATGGCTGTAGGCAGCCGCCAGCAGCGTTTCCAGCGCCTCGTCGTCCACCTGCGCCACGGCGATATCACCGTGGCAGCGCCGGATCTCGCGCACCGCCCATTCCGGCGTGCGTGGGCTGACCGTCAACTGCGCATGGCCCGCGCGCAGCGACAGCACCGCCCGCTGGGCGCGGGCCCAGGCATAGGGCAAGGGATGCGCGCTCATTGCAGCGACGACAGGTCACGCGCCGCGCCCGCGGCCAGCGGCCGGGTCGCGCGGATCGGCACCGACGGATCGCCGGTTTGCACCAGGTCCGGATACTGCCGCACGGCGAACGACTGCACCGTGGCCGCGGCCGGCCGCGTGGCCTGGGCCTGCGGGTTGCCACGGAAGTCGTAGACGTTGTTGGACACCGAGCCCGCGCCCGCGCCGGCCGGCGGCAGCATCGGCGCCTGCGCGTCCGGCAGCAGCCAGTGGTTGCTCGGCTGGGTGGCCGCCTGCGCACGGCGCATGTAGTCGTAGCGGTCCAACGTGACCGATGCGCTGCGATTGGCATCGCGCACCACGTAGGGCCGCAGGAACACCATCAGGTTGGTCTTGGTGCGCTTGCGGCTTTCGTACTTGAACAGCTCGCCCAGCACGGGAATCGAGCTCAGGCCCGGCACGTTGTTCGACGTGATCGTCACGTTTTCTTCCAAGAGGCCGCCCAGCACGATGATCTCGCCGTCGTCCACCAGCACGCTGGTATCGATGGCGCGCTTGTTGGTCACGATGCCCGTGGTGGGCGTCGAACGGCTTTCGTCGATGCTGCTGACTTCCTGGTAGATGTCCAGCTTGACCGAGCCGCCTTCCGACACCTGCGGCCGGATGTTCAGCTTAAGACCCACGTCCTCGCGTTCGATGGTCTGGAACGGATTGTTGTTGTTGCCGCCGCTGGTCACGTACTGCCCCGTCACGAACGGCACCGTCTTGCCCACCAGGATGCTGGCCGACTGGTTGTCCAGCGTCAGCAGGTTCGGCGTGGACAGGATGTTGGCCTGCCCTGTGTTCTGCATGGCCCGCGCCAGCACGCCCAGGTTGATCACCTTGTTGCCCAGCACGTCCACCGTGCCCTTGACCACGCCCAGGCTCAGGCCGCCGCCCAGCGCATCGATCGACGTCGGGCCCTTGCCCGACAGGCCGCTGCCGCCCAGGTTGGTGCCGCCGATGAAGCTGGTGCCGCCGCTGTTGATGTTGCCCGCGCCCGTCATCCACTGGATGCCGAACTCGGCCGCCGCGTCTTCGCTCACTTCGACGATCAGGCTTTCCACCAGCACCTGCGCGCGGCGCTGGTCCAGCTGGTCGATCACTTCACGCAGGCTGCGGTACAGCGGCTCCGGCGCCGAGATGATCAGCGAATTGGTGGCCGGGTCCGCCTGAATGGTGGCGCCGCCCGCCGAATACGACACGGCCTGGTTGCCGGTCTCGTCACGCGCGATGCGTTCCTGGTCGCCCGACATGCCGCCCTTGGACGAACTGGACGAGCCCGTCGAGCCCGACAGCCCCAGGCCGTTGTTGCCCGTGCTGCTGCCCGTGGGCTGCTGCGGCCGGTTGTTGCCCGTCTGTGCACCGCCCGTATTTCCACCCGCCTGGTTGGCGCCCGGCGCGGCATTGGCCTGGCCGGCCAGCAAGCCGCCCAGCACTTCCGCGATACGCGTGGCCTGCGCATTGCGCATGTACACCACGTGCAGGTTGCCCGCGCGGTTCTGCTGCGCGTCCAGCTTCAGGATCAGGTCGCGCGCCAACCGCGTGCGCGCCGGGCTGCCCGCGCGCACCAGCACGCTGTTGCTGCGCGGGTCCGCCACCACCGCGATACGCTGCGTGGGGTCGTTGCTTTGCGTGTCCAGCAACTGCGACGCCAACACCGCGATATCCGACGCAATGCCCGACCGCACCGGCACCACGTCCGTGTCGATCGAACTGGGCACGTCGATGCGCGCGATCACCGCCGCAATGCGGTCCAGGTTGTCCGCGTAGTCCGTCACCACCAGCGTGTTGTTGCCCGGATACGCGTTGATCGGGTTGTTCGGCGGCACCATCGGGCGCAGCACCGGCACCAGGTTCGCCGCGTTCTCGTACTTCAGCGGAAACACCCGCGTCAGCATCTCGCCGCTGTTGCCCGACCCGTTGCGTGCAAACGCCGCCACCGGCACCGAGCCCTTGCCCGATCCGCCCGCGGGCGTCGCCGGCCGCGGATCGCCCACCACCGCGCTGCCCTGCAGCTTGGCGTCGGCTTCCGGCACCACGCGCGTCACGCCGTCCACCTCGACGATCGCAAAGCCCTGCAAGCGCAGCGCCCCCGTCAGCATCGACAACGCCTGGCCGCTATCGACAGGCCGGTCCGACACCAGCGTGAGCTTGCCCTTGACCCGAGGGTCCACCAGGAAATTGCGCTTGGTGAACAGCGACAGCGCACGCAGCACGGCCGGGATATCCGTGTCCACGAAGTTCAGGCTGACGCGATTGTCCGCCTGTTGAGCGTAGGCCGTGCTGGCCACAGGTCCGAGTTGGCTTGCCGCGAGCAAGACCGCAAGGCTGAATTGCGCGATATGACGCATGACGGGATGTGCCTGAGACGTGAAGTCGTGTAAAAAAAGGTGAAAGCGCGTCGGAGTATACGGGGTGACACTGCAACACTACGGTCATAATCCAAAGGCAAGGTGACGGCCTGGAAAGCCTTTATTCACGGGCCTCTCGCGCCTGCGGGCAGGCACCCGGATCACCCTCCCACCATGCCATCCTTTCGTTACGAAGCGACTGACGCGCTCGGAAAAATCGTGCACGGCACGATCGACGCCGACAGTGAACGCGGCGCCCGCAATCAACTGCGCGGCCGCGGCCTCTTGCCCCTGTCCACGTCCCCCGCCGCGCGCGCCGAAGGGCTGGGCGCGGCCTTGCGCACGCGCCTGTCCGATGCCGACCTGGCCTGGCTCACCCGCCAGCTCGCCAGCCTGCTCGCCGCCCGCCTGCCGCTGGACGCCGCGCTGTCCGCCACCCTGGAACAAGCCGAAAAGAAGCACATCGCCGCCACGCTCGAAGGCGTGCGCGACGACGTGCGCGCCGGCCACCGCCTGTCCACCGCGCTCGCCTCGCGCCCCCGCGACTTCCCCGAGATCTACCGCGCCCTGATCGGCGCCGGCGAAGAATCCGGCGACCTCGCCCAGGTCATGGAAAAACTTGCCGACTACATCGAAGAACGCAACACCCTGCGCAGCAAGGTCATGACCGCGTTCATCTACCCCGCCGTCGTCGGCTGCGTCTCGGTCATCATCGTCATCTTCCTGCTCGGCTACGTCGTGCCTCAGGTCGTCTCCGCCTTCAGCCACGCCAAACAGCAGCTGCCGCTGCTCACCCGCATCATGCTGTCGCTGTCCGACTACGTGCGCGACTGGGGCCTGGCCACCGGCGCCGCCATCGCCCTGGCCATCATCCTGTGGCGCTACTCCCTGCGCGTGCCCGCCGCCCGCCACGCCTGGCACGCCCGCGTCCTGCGCCTGCCCCTGGCCGGCCGCTTCGTCCTGGGCGTCAACGCCGCCCGCTTCGCCTCGACCCTCGCCATCCTGTGCGGCAGCGGCGTCGCCCTGCTCACCGCCCTCGAAGCCGCCCGCCGCACCCTCGGCAACGACGTGCTGCGCACCGCAGTCGACGAAGCCTCCGCCCGCGTCCGCGAAGGCGCCGCCCTGTCCAGCTCGCTAGCCGCCCAGAAAGTCTTCCCCTCCCTGCTCGTGCACCTGATCGCCAGCGGCGAAAAGACCGGCCAGCTCCCCGAACTGCTGGACCGAGGCGCCCAAAACCTCTCCCGCGACCTGGAACGCCGAGCCATGGCCATGACGGCGCTGCTGGAGCCCGCGCTGATCCTGCTGATGGGGGGATTCGTACTGTTGATTGTGCTGGCGGTGATGATGCCGATTCTGGAAATGAATCAACTGATCCGCTAGAAAGCAAACCGGCGATACGCGCATTGCACGCGACGCAAATAGCAAAGGTCCGCAGCCAGCAAGCTACGACACCCCAAAAAAACCCGCTCAACGCCAGCGCGCAGCGGCCACCGCCACGACGCCCCACAACGCGTAAGCCGGGGACGGCCGCCCGCGCGGCCGTTTTCGGCGGGCCCCGCAAACCTCGCCCCCCTCACAGGTCTAGCGGCGAACCATTTCTGGCAACCCGTAGCCCGGCGCGGGCCGCGCATCGCGTGTGCGCGCCGTCGATGCGCCCGAGGGAATCTGAAGGGAGGGCCGAAGGCCCGTACGAAGATGACGAGGGGGAAGTCCGGAGCGAAGGCTCCGGACCGCAATCGTTGGCGCGCACACGCGATGCGCGGCCCGTGCCGGGCGACCTACGAAGACAACAACCTACAAAAAAAACCTATCCAACAACCATCACAAAGCTTCTTCGTCGCTCTCACCCGTCCGAATCCGGATGGCTTGCTCAACCGGGGTGACGAAAATCTTGCCGTCCCCGATCTTGCCCGTACGCGCCGCCTTCACCACCGCTTCGATCGCCGCTTCGACCTGATCATCCGGCAACACCACTTCCACCCGGATCTTCGGCAGGAAATCCACCACGTATTCCGCCCCCCGGTAAAGCTCGGTATGCCCCTTCTGGCGCCCGAACCCCTTCACTTCCGTCACGGTCAGCCCGCTGACGCCCACCTCGGCCAGCGCCTCGCGGACTTCGTCGAGCTTGAAGGGTTTGATAATGGCGGTGACTTGTTTCACGTTCGTCGTCCTGGTTTTTGATCTGTTGCAACGCCCCGCCCCGGCCACATGCCGGCAAGGCGCAATGATTAAGAGAATACCACCGGGCATAGCGGCCGCCACCCTGGCGCCGCCCCCCGTGCTGCCGGGAAAACCCGCAGGCGCCTAGCTGCCCGGCGCCTCGTCCGGAATCCGGTCCGCGTCCCGCATCCACACCACCGATTCCGAATCGCTCGGCGCCCGCCAATCGCCACGCGGCGACAGCGACCCGCCCGACCCCACCTTCGGCGCATTCGGCACGCACGTCCGCTTGAACTGGCTCAGCCGGAAGAACCGATCCAGGAAAATCTTCAGATTGCGCTTGATCGCCGCCAGGTCGTACTGGTTGCGCGCCACGTGGCCGCCGTCCGGCCAGGCCCCCGCATCCCGGTCGCGCCAGGCCGCCAGGGCCAGGAAAGCCACCTTCGTCGGCGAAAAACCGTAGCGCAGCGTGTAATACAGATTGAAATCCTGCAGCTCGTACGGCCCGATCGTGTCCTCGCTCTTTTGCCCCGGCTTGCCGTCGGCCCCGCCCGGCACCAGTTCGGGGCTCACGTCCGTGCCCAGCACGTCCAGCAACACCGCCGCGCCTTCCGGACCCAGACGGCCCGACTCGGCCACCCAGCGCACCAGGTGCGTGATCAGCGTCTTGGGCACGCTGGCGTTCACGCTGTAGTGCGACATATGGTCACCCACCCCATACGTGCACCAGCCCAGCGCCAGTTCGCTCAGGTCGCCCGTGCCGATCACGATCGCGTTCTTGAAATTGGCGATGCGGAACAGATGGTTGGTGCGCTCGCCCGCCTGCACGTTTTCAAACGTGATGTCATACACCGGCTGGCCGTCGGCATAAGGATGCCCCAGGTCTTTCAGCATCTGCAGACAACTGGGGCGGATATCGATCTCGGACGCCGTGCAGCCCACCACCGCCATCAACTGGCGCGCCTGCTGCAGCGTGCGCGTGCTGGTCGCGAAACCCGGCATCGTGATCGCCAGGATGTTCGAGCGCGGCAGCCCCAGCGTATCCATCGCCTGCGCGCACACCAGCAGCGCGTGGGTCGAATCCAGTCCGCCCGAAATGCCGATCACCACCTTGGACATGCCGCTGGCCGACAGACGCTGCGCCAGCGCCTGCACTTGGATGCTGTAGACCTCTTTGCAGCGCGCGTCGCGGCGCTGCGCATCGGCCGGCACATAGGGAAAGCGCGCCACGCGGCGCTCGAGCGGCAGCTCGGCGTCTTCGAGCGGCGGATTCACCGGCACGAGCACGCTGCGGAACTTGCGCACTTCGTCCTGGTGGCGCCGCACCGACTGGCCAAAGGTGGTCTGACGCATGCGCTCGCGCGACAGGCGTTCCAGGTCGACGTCCGAGAACAGCAGATGCGATTCGGTCAGGAAGCGGTCGGACTCGCCCAGCAGTTCGCCGTTTTCGTAGATCAGCGCCTGGCCGTCCCAGGCCAGGTCGGTCGACGACTCGCCGCGCCCGGCCGACGTGTACAGGTACGCCGACAGGCAGCGCGCCGACTGCTGCGCCACCAGTTGGTGGCGATATTCGGACTTGCCCACCACGATGTTCGAGGCCGACAGGTTCACCAGCACCGTCGCACCCGCCAGCGCCGCGAACGACGACGGCGGGATCGGCACCCACACGTCTTCGCAGATCTCGACGTGGAACTGGAACAGCGGCAGCTTTTCCATCTGGAACAGCAGTTCGGCGCCGAACGGCACCGTCTGGCCCAGCAGGGAGATTTCAGCCTGCGCGGCGCAATCGGCCGCGCTGAACTGACGCGCTTCGTAGAATTCGCCGTAGTTCGGCAGATAGGTCTTGGGCACCACGCCCAGGATGCGGCCGCCGGCCACCACCACCGCGCAATTGAACAGCTGGTGCGCCACCCGCAGCGGCGCCCCGACGATCAGGGCGATATCCAGTTCGGCCGTGGCCTGCACCACCTGGTCCAGCGCCGCCTCGCAGGCGTCCAGCAGGGCCTTCTGGTGGAACAGGTCGTCGCAGGTGTAGGCCGACAGGCCCAGCTCGGGGAACGCGGCGAGCACGGCGCCGCCCTGGGCGGCCTGCTGCGCCAGCGCAATGGTCTGCGCGGCATTGAAGGCCGGGTCCGCGACCCGGCACTCGGGCACGCCCACCGCCACGCGGGCGAAACCGTGGGAATACAGGTTGAAGAACGGGTTCGACATCGGGTTTCTATCGCCTAGGAATCCAAGCGCCGATTATCTCACGGCGTCATCCGGCGAACCGGGGCATTCCCCTATGAGCGGCAGGGTGCGGCAAGCGCCTGCCGACGAGTCGCCCCCCACCTGCCAGCCGCCCGCAGGCCGCCTAGGCGGCGGGTGGCGCCAGACGGTCGGGCCCCTGGCGCCCCCCTTCCGCCGCCAGCGCGGCCTGGATGGCGCCGTCGCGCAGGTAGCTGCCCATGGCGCCGATGTCGGCGCCGGACGGCTGCTGGTACAGGCGCAGGCCCAGTTCCGGCAGGATCGCCAGGAGGTGGTCGAAAATGTCGCCCTGGATGCGCTCGTACTCGACCCAGGCCGTGACCGCCGTGAAGCAATAGACCTCGACCGGGATGCCGTCGGCCGTGGGTTCCATCATGCGCACCATCATCGCCATGTCCTGGCGCACCTCGGTGTTCTGCTTCAGGAACGCCAGGCCATAGGCGCGAAACGTGCCGATATTGGTCAGGCGGCGGCGGTTGGCCGGCACGCTGGCCAGTTCGCCCATGGTCTGGTTGGCCTGGGCGATGTCGTGCGTCTTGACCCGCAGGTAGTCGTGCAGCAGGCGAAAACGCATCAGCCGCTGGGCTTCTTCGTCGGTCAGAAAGCGCACGCTGCTGGCGTCGATGCGCAGCGTGCGCTTGATGCGCCGGCCGCCCGACTCGAACATGTGGCGGTAATTGCGATAGCTTTCGGAAAACAGCTTGTAGGTCGGCACCGTGGTGACGGTGTTGTCCCAGTTCTGCACCTTGACCGTGTGCAGGGCGATATCCTTGACGAAGCCGTCGGCGTTGGACTGCGGCATCTCGATCCAGTCGCCGATGCGCAGCATGTCGTTGCTGGTCAGCTGGGTGCTGGCCACCAGCGACAGCAACGTGTCCTTGAACACTAGCAGCAACACCGCCGACAAGGCGCCCAGACCCGAAATCATCCACAGCGGCGAGCGGTCGATCAAGATCGAAAGCACCAAAACGGTGCATACGGCCATCAGGATCAGCTTGCTGATCTGGATGTAGCCCTTGATGGAGCGGGTCTGCGCCCGCGTGGTGGCCGAATAGGTGTCCTGCCAGGCGCTCAGCACCCCCGAAAACGCCACGAACACGCAGATCCAGGCCCCGGCATGCGCCAGCCGGCCCACCAGCGCGGCCGCCTTTTCCACGTGCGGCACCAGCTCGATGCCGATCGACACCACCGCGAAGGGCACGGCGTACCACAGGTTCTGGTAGGCGCGGCGGCGCTGCAGCGCCTTGTCCCAGTCTTCGTGGCCGCTCACCACCAGCAGCCGGTGGGCCAGCAGCAGCACCACCCGCGCGACCACCCACTGGACGAACAGCGCCGTCAGGATCAGCACGCCGATGCCGACCAGCGTCTGGGCCCAGGGCTGGTGCGGCATGTAGGTATCAAGTTCGGTGGCCAGTTCTTCCCATTCCATGGGCATAGCTCGGGTGCTCTCTATGGTGATTCGGACAAGGCGGCGCGGCGCGAACCGGCCAGATCGCTGCCGCCAGGATACGCCCCGGCGGCCCGCGGATGCGACCCTGAATTATCCGACAAGTCAGCCCCCCATGGCAGGCCCTATAATTCGGGCCATCATGGCAAACACTCCCTCCCCCGATCAAAACCAGTTCGCCAACAAGGCGCAGGCCTGGTCCGCCCGGTTCTCGGAACCGGTTTCCGAACTCGTCAAACGCTATACGGCGTCCGTGGATTTCGACAAGCGCCTGGCGCGCGTCGACATTCAAGGTTCGCTCGCGCACGCAGACATGCTGGCCGCCCAGGGCATCATCGGCGCCCAGGACCTGGCTGACATCCAGCGCGGCATGACCCAGATCCTGTCCGAAATCGACGCCGGCAGCTTCCAGTGGCTGCTCGACCTGGAAGACGTCCACCTCAACATCGAAAAGCGCCTGGTCGAGCTGGTCGGCGACGCGGGCAAGCGCCTGCACACCGGCCGTTCGCGCAACGACCAGGTCGCCACCGACATCCGCCTGTGGCTGCGCGGCGAAATCGACACCCTGATCGACCTGCTGCGCCAGTTGCGCCACGCGCTGGCCTCGGTCGCGCTGGACAACGCCAGCACCATCATGCCCGGCTTCACCCACCTGCAAGTGGCCCAGCCCGTCACGTTCGGCCACCACCTGCTGGCCTACGCCGAAATGTTCGGCCGCGACGCCGAACGCCTGGCCGACTGCCGCCGCCGCGTCAACCGCCTGCCGCTGGGCGCCGCCGCCCTGGCCGGCACGTCGTTCCCGATCGACCGCGAACGCGTCGCAAAGACCCTGGGCTTTGACGGCGTCTGCCGCAACTCGCTCGACGCCGTCTCCGACCGCGACTTCGCCATCGAATTCTGCGCCGCCGGCGCACTGATCATGACGCACGTCTCGCGCCTGTCCGAAGAGCTGGTGCTCTGGATGAGCCCGCGCGTGGGCTTCATCGATCTGGCCGACCGTTTCTGCACCGGCAGCTCGATCATGCCGCAAAAGAAAAACCCCGACGTGCCCGAACTGGCCCGCGGCAAGACCGGCCGCGTCAACGGCAACCTGGTCGCCCTCTTGACCCTGATGAAAGGCCAGCCGCTGGCCTACAACAAGGACAACCAGGAAGACAAGGAAGGCCTGTTCGACACGGTCGACACCGTGCGCGACACGCTGACCATCTTCGCGGACATGGCTGCCGGCATCAAGGTCAAGGCCGACAACATGCGCGCCGCCGCCCTGCAAGGCTTCGCCACCGCCACCGACCTGGCCGACTACCTGGTCAAGCGCGGCGTGCCCTTCCGCGACGCCCACGAAGTCGTGGCCCACGCCGTGCGCGACTGCGAACAACGCGGCTGCGACCTGGCCGACCTGTCGCTGGCCGAACTCAAGGCCTACCACGCCCAGATCGGCGACGACGTCCACCAGGTCCTGACCCTGGAAGGCTCCGTCGCGGCCCGCAAGCACGTCGGCGGCACCGCCCCCGACCGCGTCGCCGAAGAAGCCCGCCGCGTGTTGCAGGAAACGGCAGCCTGACACGCCAGTCGGCTCTGCACGCAAAAACGGCTCCGGGTTTCCGGAGCCGTTTTTTATTTGAACGTTGGCAAATCAGCGACTGCCCACCCCAGATACGTGGATTTCGAATCATGGTTGGTGGCCAAGGGCGACAACGTAGCCGAGGCCGGGACCATCGTTGTAGAGAATGGCGCAGGGATGAGACGCCCCTCGTCAACGTAGATTTCCAGTGCGGCCTCAAGCGCCTCCTGGGCGTTGATCGCAGCCTCGCGTACATCCTCACCTAACGTCACCGCCTCCGGGATGTCCGGGAAACGCACAAGCCACGTATGGTTGGAATCCAGCATCAGGATGTAGGGATAGATCTGCACGGCGCCCAGCGGTTGGCGAAAGCAGTCCACGTTAACTGCCTTCCGCCGTCTATCCGTCGCAATTGGCCACAAATCGGACGTACTCATGCCCCATGAGGGGGACACTCTCGAGCCCCGCCAGGTTCGTTATCATGTTCGCTTTCCGGCCCTTATTTCCCTCCATGCCCGCCTTGCGCTCGTCTGCCGCCACGCCGTTCGCTTCCTCCCGTTTGCGCCTGTCTCTACTGACTGGCGCCTGCCTGCTGGCCTTGGCCGCCGGCCAGCTTGCCCAGGCGCAGACCGCGCGCAAGCCGTCGCCCTACGAGAACCTGCGCCCGCCGACGCCCGATGAAATCGAGGCGCGCAAGGCCGAGGATGCTCGCCGCGGCGGGCCGGCCTTTCTGGCCAAGGTGCAAAGCCAAGCCGAATTCCAGCAACTGGCCCGCGTGTACAACGCCGGCACGCCGCTGGAGATTCCTCACCTGCTGTTCGTGATCGACCGCCAGCGCGGCAACCGCATCTTCTATCTGGACACGCCGCGCTATGGCCTGCATGAGACCTTTGCGCGCGAACGCAAGCTCTTGCCCGGCAAGGACAAGGCCGCGCTGACCGCGCAATACAAGGACCCGAACCGGCGCCTGCTGTTCGGCACCCTCAGCTGGCAGCGCGACCTGCCGGGCTACACCTATGAATTCTGGGAAGGCGACCGCCTGACGCCCGATCTGCTGAAAGTGGCGGACGACGCGGTCAGCAAAAGCTTCTATGCCCCGGTGAAGTTCAAAAGCAATTCCACCTTGCAGGAACAGGCCGCCAAGACCACGGGACTGACGTTCGTGACGCAGGAAGCCCTGCTGCGCGAACAGCCCTTTCTGCCGCTGAACCCGGGCCGCGCCCAGGGCCGGTTGCGCATCGTCGCGTCGGTGGACAACACCCCCGACCTGGCGCGCGACGACATCGTGGTGCTGGACGAGGTGCCGATCTGGCTGCCGCCCGTGGCCGGGCTGATCACGCAGCGGCCGTCCACGCTGCTGTCGCACGTCAACCTGCTGGCCAAGGGCTGGGGCGTGCCCAACGCCTATGTGCGCGATGCGGCCACGGCCTTGCGCCAGTACGACGGGCAATGGGTGACGCTGACCGTCACCGGCAACGACTACCAGGTGCAGCCCGCCGAACGCCCCGCCACGGCCGGGCCCGGCAGCCAGCCGCCCAAGCCGCAGGCCGTGCTGCCCAAGCCCGACCTGACGGTGCAGGTCCTGAAGCCGCTGGACGCCCTGGCGGTGCGCGACAGTCGCCACTGCGGCGTCAAGGCCGCGAACCTGGGTGCGCTGAAATCCGCCCTGCCCCCGGCTGCCAGCGTGCCGGACGGCTTCTGCATTCCGTTCTCGCAGTACGCGGCATTCATGACGCAGCTGGGCATCGCCCAGCGGGTGGCAGCGCTGGAACAGCGCGACGATTTCAAGGCCGACGCCACGGTGCGCCGGCAGGAACTGGCCAAGCTGCGCCAGGACATCCAGGCCGCCCGCCCCGACCCGGCGCTGGCCGCCGCCTGGCAGGCGCGCTGGCAACAGCAATTGAAAGGCCGCGGCGTGTTCGTGCGCAGCTCGTCCAATTCCGAAGACCTGCCGGGCTTCAGCGGCGCCGGGCTGTACACCACCGTGCCGAACGTGGTGCAGGCCGACGCGTTCGTGCAGGCCGTGCTGACGGTATGGGCCTCGGTCTACAACTTCGAGGCCTACGAGGCGCGCCGCGCCGCGGGCATCGGCCAGGACGCGGTGGTGATGGCCGTGCTGGTGCAGTTGGCCGCGCCGTCCGACAGCTCCGGCGTGATGATCACGCGTGACCCGTTCGACGCCAGCCGGCGCTACGTGACCTACATTTCGGCCAAGCGCGGCCTGGGCATCAAGGTGGTCGAAGGCAAGCGCCAGGCGGAACAGGTGATGTATTCCAGCTGGTCCAAGGCGGTACAGGTGCTGACCCGCTCGGCCGAAGACACGCAACTGGTGGCGGACGCTGCCGGCGGCGTGCGCGAAGTGGCGCTGACGGACAACCGCCAGGTGCTGAACGACGCGCTGGTGGCGCGGCTGGCCGCCGTGGGCAGGCAGATCAAGCAGCGGCTGGGCGGTGTGGACCAGGACATCGAGTGGGCCGTGGTGGGCGACAAGATCGTGATCCTGCAATCGCGGCCCTACGTCGACGGCCGCCGTTGAGCAGCGCCGCCGTGCCGCTTGAAACGTGGCGGCGGCATCGTCATTGCCCATGAAAAAGCCGCGGCGCGATTTCCTCGCGCCGCGGCCGGTCACGCCGAGCCAGTCAATGCACGCCAGGCCTGCTAGGTGTGCAATGCGTGCCCCAGCGCCTTGAGCGCCGCTTCCTGCACCGCTTCGCCCAGCGTCGGATGCGCATGGATGGTGCCCGCCACATCTTCCAGCGTGGCGCCCATTTCCAGCGACTGGCCAAAGGCCGTGGACAGCTCGGACACGCCGCGCCCCACCGCCTGCCAGCCCACGATCAGGTGGTTGTCGCGACGCGCCACCACCCGCACGAAGCCGTCGGTGGATTCCAGCGTCATGGCGCGGCCATTGGCGGCGAACGGGAACGAGGCCGCCAGGCAGTCCAGCCCCGCGGCTTCGGCGTCGGCGGGCGACAGGCCCGCCACTACCACCTCGGGGTCGGTGAAGCACACGGCGGGGATGGCGGCCGGCTGGAAGTGGCGGCGCTTGCCGGACACCAATTCCGCCACCATCTCGCCCTGGGCCATGGCCCGGTGCGCCAGCATGGGTTCACCGGCAATGTCGCCGATGGCCCAGACGTCGCGCATGGACGTGCGGCATTGATCGTCGATGCGCAGCGCGTTGCCCTTGCGGTCCAGTTGCAGGTTTTCCAGGCCCCAGCCCTGCGTGCGCGGGCGCCGGCCGACGGCGATCAGCACGCGATCGGCCGGCAGTTGGGTCTCGGCGCCGCTGGCGTCCTGCACCCGCACCGCGTTGCCGGCGCCGTTCAGCCCCAGCACCTTGCGGCCCAGGTGCAGTTCGACGCCCAGCTTGGCCAGCGCGGCCGCCACGGGCTTGGTCAGTTCGGCGTCGTAGGTTGGCAGGATGCGGTCCTGCGCCTCGACCACGGCCACCTCGGCGCCCAGCTTGCGGTACACCGTGCCCAGTTCCAGGCCGATGTAGCCGCCGCCCACCACCACCAGTTTCTTGGGGATGTCGGCCGGCGACAGCGCTTCGGTGGACGACACCACGATGCCGCCGAACGGCACCGACGGCAGCGGCGTCGGCTCGGACCCGGCCGCCAGCAGCAGGTGTTCGCACTGGATGCGCACGCGCCCCTGGTCGGCGGTATCGACCTCGACCGTCTTGCCGTCCAGGAGGCTGGCCCAGCCGTGTACCACCTGCACACCGTTCTTCTTGAGCAGCGCGCCCACGCCGCCGGTCAGCTTGCCGACGATGCCGTCTTTCCAGGCCACGGTGCGACCGATGTCGATGGCCGGCGCCGACACCGAGATGCCCAGCGCCGACTGGCCGGCGTAGTGCCGCGCCTTGTCGAATTCCTCGGCCGCGTGGATCAGCGCCTTGGACGGAATGCAGCCGATGTTCAGGCAGGTGCCGCCCAGGCGGTCGCCTTCGACCAGGATGGTGGGCACGCCCAACTGGCCGGCCCGGATCGCGGCCACATAGCCGCCGGGCCCGCCGCCGATCACCAGCAAGGTTGTCGTCTTGGTAGTCTGGCTCATGCTTACTCCACGAAAAGCAGCGCGGGTTGTTCCAGCAGCGCGCGCACGGCCTGGATGAACCGCGCGGCGTCCATGCCGTCAACCACGCGGTGGTCGAACGAGGACGACAGGTTCATCAGCTTGCGCGCCACCACGGCGCCTTGGCGGAAGGCGGGCCGCTCGACGATGCGGTTCACGCCCACGATGCCAACCTCGGGATGGTTGATGACCGGCGTGGTGACGATGCCGCCCAGCGGCCCCAGGCTGGTGATGGTGATGGTGGACCCGGACAGCTCGTCGCGCCCGGCGCTGCCGGACCGCACCGCCTGCGCCAGGCGCGTGATCTCGGCCGCCATGGCCCAGACGTCGCGCGCTTCGGCGTGGCGCATCACCGGCACCATCAGGCCGCCGTCGCTTTGCGTGGCGATGCCGATGTGCACGGCGCCGTAGCGCGTCACCTGGCCCGCTTCGTCGTCATAGCGCGCGTTGATCTGCGGAAAATCGCGCAGCGCGATCACCATGGCGCGCGCCAGCAGCGGCAGCAGCGTCAGCTTGCCGCGCGCCTCGCCGAACTTCTGGTTCAGCTGCGCGCGCAGGTCTTCCAGCTCGGTGACGTCGATCTCTTCCACATAGCTGAAGTGCGGAATGCGGCGCTTGGACTCGGCCATCTTCTGCGCGATCTTCCTGCGCAGGCCGATGACCGGCACGAGTTCCTCGTCGTTGCGCTCGGCGTAGGCCGGACCGCTGCGCGCGCTGGCGGCGCCCTGCCCTTGCAGGTAGGCGTCCAGGTCTTCGTGCAAGACGCGCCCGGCCGGGCCGCTGCCCGGCACGAAGCGCAGTTCGATGCCCAGGTCCCAGGCGCGCTTGCGCACGGCAGGCGAGGCCAGCGGCTTTTCACCGGGCTGGCGCGCCGCGGCGGGCGCCTGGCGCGCGGCGCCCGAACGGCCCTGGCCTTGCGGCGCGGCCGCGTGCGACGGGGTTGCTGCGGTGGATGCCGCCGGCGCCGCCGCTTGCAGCGACGCGGCGATCTGCCCCGCCACGCCGCCCGCGGGCGCCTTGTCCGCCTTGGGCGCCGCCGCGGAAGCCGCAGCCGGCGCCGCCGTGGACACAGCTGCCGCTTGGGGCTTTTGCGCCGCGTCGGCCTTGAGGTTGCCCTCGCCTTCGACTTCCAGGCGGATCAGTTCGCCGCCCACGGCCATCACCTGGCCCACGTCGCCGCCCAAGGCGACCACGCGGCCCACCACGGGCGACGGAATCTCGACCGTGGCCTTGTCCGTCATGACGTCGGCCAGCGGCTGGTCTTCGGCGACCGTGTCGCCGACCTTGACGTGCCAACCGACCAGTTCGACCTCGGCAATGCCTTCGCCGATGTCAGGCATCTTGATGACATGAATCCCCATCTCACACCTCCATCGCGCGTTTGAACGCTTCGCCGACCCGGCGCGGGCCGGGGAAGTACGCCCATTCCTGCGCATGCGGGTAGGGAGTATCCCAACCGGTCACGCGCTCGACGGGCGCCTCCAGGTGATGGAAGCAGTGCTCTTGCACCAGCGAAATCAGTTCGGCGCCATAGCCGCAGGTGCGCGTGGCTTCGTGCACCACCACGCAGCGGCCGGTCTTCTTGACCGAATTGACAATGGTTTCCAGGTCCAGCGGCCACAGGCTGCGCAGGTCGATGACCTCGGCATCGATGCCGGTTTCCTCGGCCGCGGTCAGCGACACGTGCACGGTGGTGCCGTAGGTCAGCACCGTCAGCGCGTTGCCGGGCCGCACGATGGCGGCCGTATCCAGCGGCACCGTGTAGTAGCCGGTGGGCACCACGCTGCCGGGGCGCCCGGTCCAGGGCGTGACGGGGCGGTCGTGATGGCCGTCGAACGGGCCGTTGTACAGCCGCTTGGGTTCCAGGAAGATGACCGGATCGTCGTTTTCGATGGACGCGATGAGCAGGCCCTTGGCGTCGTACGGGTTGGACGGCATCACCGTGCGCAGGCCGCACACCTGGGTGAACATCGCCTCGGGACTCTGGCTATGCGTCTGGCCGCCGTAGATGCCGCCGCCGCAAGGCATGCGGATGGTCATGGGGGCAATGAATTCGCCCACCGAGCGGTAGCGCAGCCGCGCCGCCTCGGACACGATCTGGTCGGACGCCGGGTAGAAATAGTCGGCGAACTGGATTTCGCAGACGGGCCGCAGGCCATAGGCGCCCATGCCCACCGCCACGCCGACGATGCCGCCTTCGGAAATGGGCGTGTCGAACACGCGCGAACTGCCGAACTTGGCCTGCAGGCCTTCGGTGCAGCGGAACACGCCGCCGAAATAGCCCACGTCCTGGCCGAACACCACTACGTTGTTGTCGCGCTCCAGCATGACATCCATGGCCGAGCGCAAAGCCTGGATCATGGTCATCGGCGCAGAGGCCGGACCCACGTTGTTATCGATAGCCATCACTCACACTCCGAGCTGCTGACGTTGCCGGCGCAGATGATCCGGCATGTCCTTGTAGACGTCTTCAAAGATGCTGGCGGCGCTGGGGACGTGGCCGTCCACCAGGGTGCCGTAGCTTTCCGCTTCTTTCTGGGCCGCCTGGATCTCGGCGTCGAGCTCGGCGCGCACGGCGTCGTGTTCGGCGTCGGACCAGATGCCCAGCAGGATCAGGTGCTTCTTGAAGCGCTCGATCGGGTCGCCCAGCGGGAAGTGGCTCCAGTCGTCGCCCGGACGGTACTTGGAGGGGTCATCGGAGGTAGAGTGCGGGCCCGCGCGGTAGGTCACCCATTCGATCAGGGTCGGGCCCAGGTTGCGGCGGGCGCGTTCGGCGGCCCAGCGCGAGGCGGCGTACACCGCCAGGAAATCGTTGCCATCCACCCGCAGCGAGGCGATGCCGCAGCCCACGCCGCGGCCGGCGAAGGTGGCGCCCTCGCCCCCGGCGATGGCCTGGAAGGTCGAGATGGCCCATTGGTTGTTGACCACGTTCAGGATCACCGGGGCGCGGTACACGTGCGCGAAGGTCAGCGCGGTGTGGAAGTCGGCCTCGGCGGTGGCGCCGTCGCCGATCCAGCCCGACGCGATGCGCGTGTCGCCCTTGATGGCCGAGGCCATGGCCCAGCCCACCGCCTGGATGAACTGCGTGGCCAGGTTGCCCGAAATCGTGAAAAAGCCGTTGGGCTTGTCGGAATACATCACCGGCAGCTGGCGGCCCTTGAGCGGGTCGCGCTCGTTGGACATCAGCTGGCACATCATGGTCACCAGCGACACGTCGCGCGACAGCAGGATGCTTTGCTGGCGGTAGGTCGGGAAACACATGTCGCCCTGCTCCAGCGCCAGCGCATGGGCCGAACCGATGGCTTCCTCGCCCAGGCTCTGCATGTAGAAAGAGATTTTCTTCTTGCGCTGCGCGGTCAGCATGCGGCCATCGAAGATGCGCGTCTTGAGCATGGCGCGCATGCCTGCGCGCAGCAGCTCGTTGCTGATCTCCGGGGCCCAGGGCCCGACGGCGCGCCCATCGTCGTCGATCACCCGCACCAGGCTGTACGCCAGGGGGCCGGTATCGATCGCGGCAACATCAATGGGGGGTTTGGGCACCTCGCCTGGCGGCGACAGGCGCAGGTAGGAAAAGTCTGTCTTGCAACCCGGACGCCCGGTAGGCTCGGGGACGTGCAACTTCAGCGGCCCATATTGGCTCATGTATTGTCTCCACGCTTGATCGTGTCATGCGTCTTCTTCTTGCCAAAGACACTGTTCAAGGGGGTGACCTCGAACATTGCCATCGTCGGCGCATGCAAAGGGATGATCATGCATGGCCGGGGGCCAGATTAGCACAGGGCACGAGGGCTTGCGATGGCCCGGCGGGAGAATGAAAAACCCGGCTCGTGGCCGGGTTTTTCACTTCATGACGCACTCGCGCCCCGCGTCAGACCGGACCGGTCCAGGTGGTGACGAATTCGCTGTACGCCGGGCGGTTGGCCGGCGGCACTGCGCAGGCGGGCGTGCCGATGGCCAGGAAACCCAGGAAGCGGTAGTCCAGGGAATCCAGGCCCAGCGCGTGCTGCACGTCTTCGACGTAGGTGCCGATGCCGGTGCTCCAGAATGCGCCGTAGCCCAGCATGTGGGCGGCGTTCAGGATATTCATGGTGGCGCAGCCGGTAGCCAGCAATTGCTCGGCTTCGGGGATCTTGGTGTTGTCGTGGGCGATCTTCTGCGCCACGGCGATGAACAGCGGCACCGCCGCCATCCATTCGCGCACCGACTTTTCCTTTTCGGGCGTCATGCGCGGATCGCCGCTGCGCTTGACCGCGTCCAGCGCCACGTCGGCCAGCTTGCCGATGGCCTCGCCCTGGATCACCACGAAACGCCACGGACGCAGCGCGCCATGGTCGGGGGCCGACATGGCGGCCTGCAGGATCAGTTCAAGTTCGTCGGGCTTGGGCGCCGGGGCGCGCAGGAATTTGACGGAACGGCGTGAGGTGATGGCGTGCAGCGGCGTGGCAGTGGTGGTCTGGGTCATAGATCTGGCGCAATGGGGCTGGAGCGGCAAGAACCGCAACGGCGTAAATAGGAAAGGTTCTCATATTACGCCACGACCGCGGCCGGGTGGGCTATCCCCCTGCCCCGGGCATGGCGACTCGGGCCGGCGGCGCGGGAAATGCCCGGCGGCCCGGCAGGATCATCCCAGGTGGGTATGACGTTCCTGGCGTTCTTCGACCTGCATTTCCGAAAGGCCGTGCAGGATGCCGCAATCGTCCGTATCCGGCCGCGCCGACAGGCAGCGCTGGCGCAGGTCGGTCAGCTGCGACTTCAACTGGGTCAGTTCGGCGATGCGCTCATCCACGTGGGAAATATGCTCGTCGAACAGCTCGTTAATGGGGCCACATCCGGTCTGATGATTGTCGGCCAGCGACAGGATGGCGCGGATTTCGTCCTGCGTCATGTCCAGCGCGCGGCAGTTGCGGATCAGCCGCAGCCGCTCAAGATGGGTCTGGCCGTAGCTGCGGTAGTTGTTCAGCCCCCGTTCCGGGGCGGGCAGCAGCCCTTCTTTCTCGTAATACCTGACGGTTTCGACCGTGGTGCCGGCCGCCGTGGCCAATTCGCCGATACGCATGACGCCTCCCGGAATGCATCCGATGGGTCGGGGCCGATTCACACGAAAAAGCCCCAGGGGGTTGACCCTATAGTAACTCCAAGGTGTGAAATGCGGCCAATCGCTTACGAAAAGGCAACGAGCATGTCCCTGGCACCCATCAAAATCTCTCGCGGCACCCCTCCTGCGCAGGCCGACGCCTGCTGCGGCGGCCACGGCGATACCCCGGCCCGGGCGCAAGATCATGGCCCCAAGCATGACCACGGGCACGATCACGGCCATGACCATGGGCACGACCATAATCACGACCACAAGCACGACCACGCTGACGGCCACGCCCCCGCCGCCGCGGCCTGCTGCGGCCACGACCATGGCGCGGCCGACGTGCGCCTGTCCGCGGGCGGCGCAGCCGCGCTGCAAGCCGGCCCGGGCCAGGTGCTGGCCCGCCTGCGCATCGGCCAGATGGACTGCCCGACCGAGGAAACGCTGATCCGCAAGAAGCTGGACGGCATGAATGAAGTGCACGCGCTGGACTTCAACCTGATGCAGCGCATCCTGACCGTGGTGCACGCCGAAGGCGCGCTGGACCGCGTCGTGGCCGCCATCCACTCGCTGGGCATGACGCCCGAGCCCCTGGCCGACGACGCTCCCCGCGCGCCGGCCCCCGCCGCCGCCCCGGTGAACTGGTGGGCCATCGGCGGCGCGGGCGTGCTGGCCGCCCTGTCCGAAGCCTCGCACTTTGCCGGCATGCATTGGGGCGCCACGGCAGCGCTGGCCCTGGCCGCCATCCTGGCCTGCGGCATCAGCACCTACCGCAAGGGCTGGATCGCCGTGCGCAACGGCAACCTGAACATCAACGCGCTGATGAGCATCGCCGTCACCGGCGCCGTGCTGATCGGCCAATGGCCCGAAGCCGCCATGGTGATGTTCCTGTTCAACGTGGCCGAACTGATCGAAGCGCGCTCGCTGGACCGGGCCCGCAACGCCATCCGCGGTCTGCTCGACCTGGCGCCCGAAACCGCCACCGTGCGTCAGGCTGACGGCAACTGGCGCGAAGTGCCGGCGGCGCAATTGCAGGTGGACGACGTGGTGCGCGTGCGCCCGGGCGAACGCATCGCCGCGGACGGCATCATCGTCAGCGGCCGTTCCGCGGTCGACCAATCACCCATCACCGGTGAAAGCCTGCCGGTGGAAAAGGCCGAGAACGATCCCGTCTATGCCGCCACCGTCAACGCGGCCGGCTCGTTCGACTACCGCGTCACCGCGGCGGCGGGCAACACCACGCTGGCGCGCATCATCCACGCCGTCGAGCAAGCCCAGGGCGCCCGCGCCCCGACCCAGCGTTTCATCGACCGCTTCTCGCGCATCTACACCCCGGCCGTGGTCGGCGTGGCGCTGCTGGTGGCGGTGCTGCCGCCGCTGTTCTGGAGCCAGCCCTGGTTCGACGCGATCTACCGCGCGCTGGCGCTGTTGATCATCGCCTGCCCCTGCGCGCTGGTGATCTCCACGCCCGTCAGCATCGTCAGCGGCCTGACGGCGGCGTCGCGCCGCGGCATCCTGGTCAAGGGCGGCGTCTATCTGGAAGAAGGCCGCAACCTGAAGTGGCTGGCGCTGGACAAGACCGGCACGCTGACCCACGGCAAGCCCGTACAGACCGACCTGCTGGATTGGGATGTGTCCGACCAGACCCGCCAACCCGCCGCGCTGATCGCGGCCAGCCTGGCCGCGCGTTCGGACCACCCGGTGTCCCTGGCCGTGGCCAACGCCGCGCGCGAAGCCGGCAAGCCCCTGCTGGACGTCGACGACTTCACCGCCCTGCCCGGGCGCGGCGTCAGCGGCCGGGTGGACGGCGTGCCGTTCCAGCTGGGCAACCGGCGCCTGATGCGAGAACTGGGCGTGGCCAGCCCGCAGCTGGAAACCCGGCTGGACGAGCTGGAACGCCAGGGCAAGAGCGCCATCGCCCTGACCGACGGCGCCCGCGTGCTGGCGGTGGCGGCCGTGGCCGACACGGTCAAGCCCACCAGCGCGGCGGCCATTGCCGACCTGCATGCCCTGGGCGTGCGCACGCTGATGCTCACGGGCGACAACACGCCGACGGCGCAAGCGATTGCCCGCCAGGTGGGCATCGACGAAGCCCGCGGCGACCAACTGCCTGAAGACAAGCTGGCCGCCATCGAAAGCAAGCTGGCGCCCGCGGGCAAGGTCGGCATGGTGGGCGACGGCATCAACGACGCCCCCGCGCTGGCCCGCGCCGACATCGGCTTCGCCATGGGCGCGGCAGGCACCGGCACCGCCATCGAAACGGCCGACGTGGCCCTGATGGACGACGACCTGCGCAAGATCGGCACCTTCCTGCGGCTGTCGCGCGCCACCCACCGCGTGCTGATCCAGAACATCGTGCTGGCGCTGGGCATCAAGGTGGTGTTCCTGGCGTTGGCCATGACCGGCAACGCGACCCTGTGGATGGCGGTGTTCGCCGACGTAGGCGCCAGCCTGCTGGTGGTGGCCAACGGCCTGCGCCTGCTGCGCGCGGCGCCGCAGGCGGCCTGATCCCGCGCAGCAAGGCCAGTGCAATGCAAAACGCCCTGGAGGGAAACCTCCAGGGCGTTTTGCTTTGGGGCCGGCGGATTGGCCGATGCCTTGATCGACGCACAGTCGGGCGGCCTGGCCTGGCAAACCCGTCAGCCCGTCTGCTCTTCCTGCGGCCAGTCACGCAGCACCGGCGCATCGGGCGCACCCGGCCCCACGTCGCGCAGGTGCTCGTGCTGCAACAGCGCCATGCGGTAGGCGTCGCGGTACATGCCGTTGGAGAAGAATTCTTCCTTCAGCAGCCCTTCGATCTGGAAGCCGCAGCGCTCGTACACGTGCACGGCGGCGGTGTTGTCCTTGTCGACGACCAGGTAGACCTTGTGCAGGTTCAGCACGCGGAACGCGTAGCCCACTGCGATGCGGGTCGCCGCCTTGGCGTAGCCCCGGCCCTGGTAGCTGGGCGCGATGATGATCTGGAATTCGGCGCGACGATGGATGTAGTCGATTTCCACCAGCTCGACCAGGCCCGCAGGCTGGCCGGTATCGTGCTCGATGATGAAGCGCCGCTCGTTCTGGTCGTGCAAGTGGCGGTCATACAGGGCGACCAGTTCGTCGTAGGCCTCGTAGGGCTCTTCGAACCAATAACGCATGATGACGTCGTTGTTGTTGATCTTGTGCACGAAGTGCAGGTCGCCGCGCTCCAGGGGGCGTATTTTGATATCGGATATGACCGACATAGAAACCTCCGAAAGTGGCTCCATTGTAGCTGACACTGCCCTGAAATGCCCGTCACACGGTTTTCTTGCAACAGAAGTGGCGTATTCATTGACCTACAGCAACAAAATGCCCTGAAAATCGCATGAATGCTGGATTTTAAATTTTCACCTCACGGCCAACGGTAACGGAATGCACGCCGCCTCGAACGATCGGGCCCTTTTCAGAAAGTTCTGATTCCAGCCGCCCTTTGCCCCGTCCATGATCTCCGTTACCCACCCGCGGCACCCCGCTCGCGGGTCCGCAAGGGGAGACATCGCTTGAAAAAAATAGAACACGACCTGCTGCTGACGCTGGCCGAAACCGTCCAGAAAATGCACATCGCGCTGCTGCAAAGCCAGGCCCAGCTCGAAGCCCTGCGCACCGTCGTCATCGGCGTGCACACCGCCCTGTACGACGATCCGGCCTGGTGCGCCCGCATCACGTCGGCGCTCACTGGCGCCATCGAAAGCGATTTCTGCCAGGCACTTGGGTCCACCTACGCCGACGACATTCTGCGCCAGCGCCAGGAGTGGCTGGCCAACCTGATGCCCGCCGACATCTGGAGCCAGGTCCGGCCACGCCAAATGGATTGACGCCGCGCCGAACCCACCCGGCGCCTACCCGCCTCCCCCGTAGCCGCCACCCGCCGGCACTCCCCGGCTATTCCTGCACAAACGCGGGCAGGCGCTGCTCGATGCGCCTGACCACGTCGTGGGCGGCCGACGACAACGGCCGCCCCAGCCGCAGCAGCACCTGGCATTCCGGCGCGCTCAGGATCGGATGCGCAATCGGCAGCGCCACCAGCTCGCCGCTGGCCAGCTCGTGGTGCACGCCCAGGTTGGGCATCAGCGTCACGCCTGCGCCGCTGATGGCGTATTGCTTGAGCACACGCAGCGAATTGGTGGTCAGGCTGGGCGTCAGGTGGATGCGCTCGGTGAATTCCAGCAGGTCCACCGCCTGGCGCAGGCCATAGGGCGCCGACATCAGCGCGAACGGATACGGCAGGATGTCCGCGATGGTCAGCGGCGCGCGGTGCCGCGCCAGCGCATGCCCCCGCGCCGCCAACAGGCATACCGGGTGCTTGCGGCTGACCCGGCAGCGCAGCCGCGGGTCCACCGGCGGGTTGTAGGCCAGGCCGATATGCGCGGCATCGGTGGCCACCGCTTCAACCACCTCGTTCACCGACCCGACATTGACGCTGATGTTGATCTGCGGGTGCTCGATGCAGAACGGCCCCACCACGTGTTCCATCAGGCTGTCGATGAAGCCTTCGCTGATCATCAGGTGGACATTGCCGCGCCGCATGCCGCGCAGTTCCTGCAGCCGGGTGTTCAGGTGTTCCTGCTGGGCGCGGCAGCCGCGGTGGTATTCCAGCAGCATGTCGGCGGCTTCGGTAGGCGTCAGGCCACGCGAACGGCGCTCGAACAACGCCACGCCCAGCTCTTTTTCCAGCAGCTGGATCTGGCGGCTGATGACCGACGGCGCGGTGCCCAGCTTGTCGGCCGCCCCGCGGATGGAACCGCAGGCCACGACCTCGTTGAAGTACTTCAGCCGCAGCTGGCTGATTTCCTGCATGGCGCTTCCCCGTCTGACGCGGCGTGGCCGGCGCGGCGCGCGACCGCACGCGTGCCGTCCCTGCCGCGCAACCGTCCCGTGCTGCGTCTTGTTTTAAGTGTTGCCTTGAAGGCAACGATAATTTATCACCCTGGTCATTGTTTCGAACACCCGGCTCTCGCAATATGGACGCCGCGCGGACCCGCCCCGGGACCGCCCCCCCCTATTTCAGCCGCCGCGGGCGCAGACCCGCGCGAGGAGACTCGACAATGCCCCATCAGGCCACGCCAGGCGCCGATCCGCGCCTGGCCCCCCTTTACCGCAAGATCACCTGGCGCCTGCTGCCGTTCCTGCTGCTCTGTTATGTGTTCGCCTACCTGGACCGCATCAACATCGGCTTTGCCAAGTTGCAGATGCAGCAGGACATCGGCATCTCGGATGCCGTCTACGGCCTGGGCGCCGGCATCTTCTTCCTGGGTTACGTCATGTTCGAGGTGCCCAGCAACCTGCTGCTGACGCGCATCGGCGCGCGCCGCACCATCAGCCGCATCATGGTGCTGTGGGGCCTGACGTCGGCCTCGATGCTGTTCGTGCAGGGCGAATGGAGCTTCTACGTCCTGCGCTTCATGCTGGGCGTGTTCGAAGCCGGCTTCGCGCCCGGCATGATCTTCTACCTGACCTACTGGTATTCGCAGTCGCGCATGGCCGGCGTGATGGCCGTGGTGATGCTGGCCGGGCCCATCGGCGGCATCGTCGGCGGCCCGGTGTCCGCCTGGATCATGACGGCGTTCTCCGGCTCGCACGGGCTGGACGGCTGGCAATGGATGTTCCTGCTCGAAGGCCTGCCCTGCGTGCTGCTGGGCGTCATTGCCTTTCGCTTCCTGGACGACAAGCCGGCCGATGCCCGCTGGCTCAGCGCCGACGAAAAGGCCCTCTTGGCCGCCGACCTGGAAAGCCGCGGCGCGCACAAGAAGCACGCCTTTGCCCAGGTGCTGCGCGACCCGGCCATCTACGGCATGGCGTTGACGTATTTCTGCCTGATCTGCGGCATCTACGCCGTGAGCTTCTGGCTGCCCACCCTGCTCAAGCTGGCGGGCGTGCAGGACACGATGGAGATCGGCCTGTATTCGGCGATTCCGTACATTGCCGCGGCCATCTTCATGCTGGCGTTTGCGCGCAGTTCGGACCGCCGCCGCGAGCGCCGCTGGCACACGCTGGTGCCCGCGCTGCTGGCCGGCATCGCCCTGTGCGTGGCCACCGCCGCACCGACGCAATTCGCGCTATCCCTGACGGCCATCACGCTTGCCACGGGGTTCATGTGGGCGGCATACACGGTATTCTGGGCGATCCCGTCGCAGTATCTGCAAGGCGAAGCTGCAGCCGGCGGCATCGCGCTGATCAACAGCATCGGCCTCTTGGGCGGCTTTCTCAGCCCGTCCATCATCGGCTGGTCCAAAGCGGCCACCGGCACGCTGGCCGGCGGCCTGTATGTGATCTCGGCGTTGCTGGTGGCCGGGGCCTTGCTGCTGCTGGTGAACCGTCCTCCGAAATCCGCGCCCGCGCGCGCCTGACGAACCAAGGAATCGATCATGCATATCCTGGTGGCTGGCTTCCAGCACGAAACCAATACCTTTGCGCCGTCCAAGGCCGCCTACGAAAACTTCGTGCGCGGCGAGGGATTTCCCGCCATGGTGCGCGGCCAAGACATGCTGGCGCTGCGCGAGGTCAACATCCCCGCGGGCGGCTTCATCAACGCCGTGCTGGCCGACGGCCATACGGTCAGCACCGTGATCTGGGCGGGTGCCAGCCCGTCGGCGCACGTCACCCGCGACGCCTATGAGCGCATTGCCGGCGAGATCGTCGACGCGGCCCGGGCCGGCGGCTACGACGCCATCTACCTGGACCTGCACGGCGCCATGGTCGCCGAGCACCTGGACGATGGCGAAGGCGAGCTGCTGGCGCGCGTGCGCGCCGTGGCCGGCCCCGATCTGCCGGTCGTGGCCAGCCTGGACCTGCACGCCAACGTCACCGCGCAGATGCTGCAAGAGGCCGATGGCCTGGCGGCGTTTCGCACCTATCCACACGTGGACATGGCCGATACCGGCGAGCACACCGCGCGCCTGTTGGCCGCGCGCCTCGCGGCGGGCAACGCCTGGGTGCGGGCCGAGCGCCGCCTGCCCTTCCTGATTCCCATCAACGGCATGTGCACGCTGCTGCAGCCGTCGCAAGGCGTGTACGAAGAACTGGAACGCCTGGAAAAGACGCCGGGTGTCGCGTCCATCTCGTTCGCGCCGGGCTTTCCGGCAGCCGACTTTCCCGAGTGCGGGCCGGTGGTCTGGGCCTATGGCACCGACGCCGCCGCGGTCGAACGCGTGACCGAAGCGCTGTACCAGCGCGTGCTGGAACTGGAGCCGCAGTGGTCGCCCGACTTCCTGGCGCCGGCCGACGCCGTCAAGCGCGCGCAGGCCCTGGCGGCCGGCGCCTCGCGGCCCGTGGTCATCGCCGACACGCAGGACAACCCCGGGGCGGGCGGCGACGCCAACACCACCGGCATGCTGCGCGCGCTGGTCGAGGCCGACGCGCAGAACGCGGCGCTGGGCCTGCTCTGTGATCCCGACGCCGTGCGCCAGGCCACCGCCGCGGGCGTGGGCAACACGGTGCGGCTGCGGCTGGGCGGGCAGTCCGGCGTGGCCGGCGATACGCCCTTCGAAGGGGAATTCGTGGTGGAAACGCTGTCGCCCGGCAAGCTGCGCTATGACGGCCCGATGATGCACGGCATGGACGTGGACCTGGAAGCCGTGGCCGGCCTGCGGCTGGGCGGCGTGCGCGTGGTGGTCAGCGCCACCAAGACGCAGATGCTGGACCGCAACCTGTTCCGCGTGGGCGGCGTGCAGCCCGAGGAAATGGCCATCCTGGTGGTCAAGAGCTCGGTGCACTTTCGCGCCGACTTCCAGCCGATCGCGCACGAGGTGCTGGTGGCCAAGGCCCCCGGCCCGATGCAGGCCGACCCCGCCGACCTGCCCTGGACCCGGCTGCAGCCGGGCATCCGCGTCAAGCCGCTGGGGCGCGCGTTTACCGAGTGAATGAATGGGCGCGGCAAGCGGCACGACGGCCGCCGCGCCGCGCAGAGCCAGCGTTACTTGAGCTTGCCCTGGGGGCTGACGAAATCTTCGAGCGTCAGCCCTTTTTCCTTCAGGATGGCTTCCAGCAGGGGCTGCAGGCGGCCCAGGCTTTCCTGGACGGTTTCGCGCACCGTGTCCACCACCACCTGGGTGCTGCGTTCGATTTCGATATTGACCGAATCACCCACCTGCTTGTCTTCGAACACCGTCATGCGGCGGGTTTCGGGGATCAGCCAGACTTCGAACCAGCCTTCGGCGCGGTTCACTTCCGATACGGTCAGACTGGCGCCGTTGATGGCGATGTAGCCCTTGGCGAAGACGTACTTGCGGAACGCCTCGGGAATGGAAAAACGCATCAGCCGGTTGGTGTCCGACGATTTCACCATCACGACTTCCGAGGTGAAATCGACGTGGCCGGACAGCGGGTGGCCGCCGATCTCGGCGCCATCCTTGGCGGCGCGCTCGACGTTGGCGCGGTCGCCTTCCTGGTAGCTGCCCAGGGTGGTGATGGCCAGGCTTTGCAGCATGACATCGAAGGTAGCCTGGTTGGCGTCGAGGATTTCGGTGACGGTCAGGCAGACGCCGTCGGTCGAGACGCTGGCGCCAATGGCCAGGTCCTGGCAGAAGCCTTCGGGAAATTGCAGCGTAAACGTGCGCAGGCCTTCGCGGTCCGCGATGTTCGCGATCTTCGCGGTGCCTTGGACAATACCGGTAAACATGCTGATCCTGGATACGGGGCGTGGCGCCCCTGGCAAAACATCAAAGTTAACCGATATTTTGCCACCGGACGCCCGCCCCGGGCGGGGCGCGGCGCCCGATTGCCGCCGGATCAGTGGCGGATGGCGATGGTCTTCAGGGTGGTGAAGCCGTAGAGTGCCTCGAAGCCCTTTTCGCGGCCGTAGCCCGATTGGCGCGACCCGCCGAAGGGCAGCTCCACGCCGCCGCCGGCGCCGTAGTTATTGACGAACACCTGGCCGGCGCGCAGCTGGCGCGCCAGGCGCAGCTGGCGGCCGCCGTCGCGCGTCCACACGCCGGCCACCAGGCCGTACAGCGTGCCGTTGGCGATTTCCAGGGCCTCTTCCTCGGTGTCGAACACCATGGCAGCCAGCACCGGACCGAACACTTCTTCCTGCGCCAGGCGGCTATTGGGCGGCACGTCGCGGAACAGCACGGGCGGCTGGTAGAAGCCGGATTCGGGCGTGCCGTCCTTGAGCTTGCCGCGCGCGGCGACCTTCAGGCCTTCGGCTTCGGCCTCGGCCAGGAAGCCGCGCACGCGATCATGCTGGCGAGCGCTGATCAGCGGGCCCACGTCCAGGTCCTGGGCGGCCGGGCCGGTGACGGTGGCCGAGAACGCCTCGCCCAGGCGCGTCAACACCTTTTCGTACACGCCACGCTGGATCAGCACGCGGCTGCCGGCCGAGCAGGTCTGGCCGGCGTTCTGGATGATGGCGGCCAGCAGCACCGGCATCGCGGCGTCCAGGTCGGCATCGTCGAACACGATCTGCGGCGACTTGCCGCCCAGTTCCAGCGTGACCGGCACGTGGTTGTCGGCGGCGGCGTGCGCCACCATCTTGCCCGTCTGCGGCGAACCGGTGAACGAAATGTGGTCGATGCCCGGATGCGCCGACAGCGCCGCGCCGGCTTCGTGGCCGTAGCCCGTGCAGATGTTCAGCGCGCCGGCCGGCAGGCCGGCTTCGGCCGCGATCTCGGCCACCTTGAGCAGCGACAGGCAGGCGTCTTCGGCCGGCTTGACGACGCAGGCATTGCCCGCCGCCAGGGCCGCGCCCACGCTGCGCCCGAAGATCTGCAGCGGATAGTTCCACGGCACGATGTGGCCGGTCACGCCATGCGCTTCGCGCACGGTCAGCACCGTGAAGCCGGGGGTGTAGGGAATAGTCTCGCCATGCAGCTTGTCCACCGCGCCGGCATAGAACTCGAAATAGCGGGCCACGGCGGCCGCGTCGGCGCGGGCCTGCTTGATCGGCTTGCCGGTGTCGGCGGATTCCAGCTGCGCCAGTTCTTCCTGGCGGTCCAGCAACGCAAAGGCGATGCGCATCAGCAGGCGGCTGCGGGCAGCCGGCGCCATCTGGCCCCACTCGCCCTCGAAGGCCTCGCGCGCGGCTACGACCGCGCGGTCCACGTCCGCCTCGCCCGAGCGCGCGATGGCCTCGAACGGCTTGCCATCGGACGGGTTCAGCACGGGAATGGTTTCACCGGTGGCGGCGGCCACCCATTGATTGGCGATAAAGTTCTTCTGAGTCACGGTGTGCGGAGTAAAGTGTGGGCCGTATGGCGGGGGTGTCGGTATCGGAACAAGGTACGAGAGCCCTCCTCGACTTGTCAATTCAATTGACACCTTTCGTCCCAAGCTTCAGGATAATTTGGGCCGACCTGGGGAAATCCCTAGTTGGATGGCGATCTTACAAAGCCCCTGCCACCGACCCGATTTGTCAGGACAAATAACAAAACCGACCGGCCCGACCGGAGGAACCTAGCAATGAGCAATGTGCGCGACCCGCAGCTGGACAAGCTGCTGATCGCGGCCAGCCGGCCGCGGCCCGAACTGGATGTGCTGGCGGAAGTCGCTTCCGGGTTGGGCTATGTGCGCGCCGAACGGTTCGCCGAGCGCGTCTACGAAAGCCTGTTCTATGCCATCGCCACCGGCAAGATCGGCCCGGGCGCCAAGCTGCCCACCGAACTGGAACTGGCTGCGCTGTTCGAAGTGTCGCGCCCCGTCGTGCGCCAGGCGCTGGACCGGCTGCGCGAAGACCAATTGGTCGAGTCGATACGCGGATCCGGCAGCTACGTGCGCGCCAAACCCGACCTGATGGGCGGCATGCCCGCGGTGGACCCGGCCCGGCGCGTGGGCCACATCCTGGAAGGGCTGGAACTGCGCCGCGTGATCGAACCCGAATGCGCCTATCTGGCCGCACTGCGCCGCACCGACGACGATCTGCACGAAATGGACCGCATGCTGACCGGCTACGAGGCGGCCGACGCAGCGGGCGCCATCGCCCATCACCACGACTACGGTTTTCATCGCGCCATCGCCGCGGCCACCGGCAACCAGCGCTTCGTGCAGGTGCTCAAGTCCCTGGAATACGACGTCAGCCATGCCGTCAACATGATGCGCCACCTGGTTCACAGCGAACCCTGGAAGCGCACCCGCGCCGCCATCGACGAACACCGCCAGATCTACCGCCTGATCCAGCAGCAGGACGCCGACGGCGCCCGCAACATCATGCTGGCCCATATCGAGAAAGCCCGCAGCCGCATGCTCAACAGCGGCTCGGAACACTGAACCGGCGCCACTGCGCCTTCGATGCTTGCCCGGCCACGCCGCCGGCCAGCGACCGTTTTCCTGAATCCGAACCGCGGCGCTGCACGCGCCATGAATCTCCCATGCAACGTCCCGTCTTGAACCTGAACCAGCAACTCGTCATCGTCACCGGCGCCAGCCGCGGCCTGGGCGCGGCCATCGCGCGCGCCTTCCTGCGCGAAGGCGCGCAGGTGGTCATCAACTACCTGAACAGCGAAGCCCAGGCCCGCGCGCTGGCCGCCACCGCGCCCGACCGCGCCCTGGCGCTGCAGGCCGATGTGCGCGATGCCGAGGCCGTGGCCGCGATGGTCGCCCGCGCCAGCCAGCATTTCGGCCGGCCCGTCAGCACCGTGGTCAACAACGCCCTGCCCGCCTTCCAGTTCAACGGCGACGCGCGGCCGCATGCCGACACGCTGAACTGGGCGCAGATGCAAGCGCAACTGGAAGGCAGCGTGCGCGCGGCCCTGAACACCACCCAGGCTGTGCTGCCGCTGATGCGCGCGGCCGGCGGCGGCAGGATCATCAACGTGGGCACCAACCTGGTCCAGAACCCGGTGGTGCCCTACCACGACTACACCGCCGCCAAGGCCGCGCTGCTGGCCTTCACCCGCACCCTGTCGCATGAACTGGGCGCCGACGGCATCACCGTCAACATGGTGTCCGGCGGTTTGCTGCGCACCACCGACGCGTCGGCCGCCACCCCCGAAGCCGTGTTCGACCTGATCGCCGAAGGCACGCCGCTGCGCGAAGTGACCACACCCGACCAGTTCGCGGACGCGGTACTGTTCTTTGCCAGCCCGTGGTCACGTGCGGTGACGGGACAGAACCTGATCGTGGATGGGGGCTTGGTGAAGGGATAGTCTTACCGCCGGCAGACCCACCACGCCACGCCCAGCATGCCGATGAACGTGCCGCCCATGGCCAGCGCGGCGCGTTCAGCGCGTTCAGAACCGTGCAGATACAGATAACAGGTCAACGCAACCAGAAAGACCATCAGCACCCCCAGTAGAAAGGGGCGCCATTGCGAGCGTGCGGCGCGGCATGCGCCTCGAAAATCAACACGACCAGGACTCATGGGATTCATCGGAAAAAAATTGGGGCCGGCCCCCATATTCTGCCAAAGTTCCATTTATCCGAACACACTTTTCCATTTTTCGATCTAGTTGACTGGGTCAGCGTCGCGCAGGCGTTGTGTCATGGCCACCCGCCCACGTCTGAAGACCGCCTGCCGAGAACGGCGTAAGCGCAAGCCGCGCAAGGCAGCCCTGCCGCCCACGCGCGGTATCATCTGGCCTGTCCCGGCGCATCGCCTGGCGCGCAGCGCGCACGTGGCCAGGCTTTCCTGACGCGGTCCCCGCAGCCCGCCCTCCCGCAACACCGAAGCGATCCACAAGAAACATGAAACTCGCCACCTGCAAGCTGCATGCAGGTGTCAGACCGTTTCCCAGCGAACACCCGCCTCCCCGCCAGCCCGCATAAACGCGGGCTGTTTTGTTTCTGGGCGTGCCATGTAGTACTTTGCTGGCGACAATTCAATGAGTAGCCAGATGAGTAGCCAGGGCCCCAGCTACTCAAAATGAGTGGGAGACCTGTGTGGCAAAGCGTGGATCGAACCTGCTGGACGATATCCAATTGCGGCGGTGGATCGCCGCCGGCGAGCGCATCGCGCGCAGCGACGGCGACGGCCTGACCTTCACCCTGTCAGCGGCCGGTACGGCCACCTGGGTGCTGCGCTATCGCCTTGGCGGCCCCCAGAAAGAAGTGACGATCGGGAACTATCCAGACGTCACCCTGGCCGAGGCCAGGAAGACCGCCCGGAAGCTGCGCGCCGCGATCGACCGCGGCGATGATCCAGCGGTGGAGAAGCGCCAGGAAAAGGCCCGCGTCACCAAGATCGCCACGGTGCGGCAACTGGTCGAGGACTTCAAAGGCAAGAAGCTGGGCGGCTTGGCGGTCGACACGGTGCGCTACCGCATCTGGGATCTGGACAAGATCATCCTGCCCAAGCTGGGATCGTTGCCCGTCGACCAGGTGCAGCCTGCCGACGTCGTGCATATGCTCGAGACGGCAAACCGCACCTGGACGATCTCCAAGCGCATCCTCACCAGCGCCAAGATGCTGTTCGCCCACGCCTGCGGCCTACGGCTGATCAACGTCAACCCAGTGGTCGGCATTGACCTGGTTGCGCTGCGCGGCCCCCGGCCGCCGGTCCGTCGGCGCGTCATGCTCACCGAGCCGGAACTGCGCACGCTGCTGGCCGGCCTCGAGGATATCGGCACCGAGAACGCGCTGGCCCTGCGGATTCTCCTGGCCACGTGCGTGCGATCGACCGAACTGGCCACGGCGCGGTGGGAGTATGTCGACCTCGAGGCTGGCCGCTGGATCGTGCCAGAGGAAAACGTCAAGGTCCGGCGCGCCTTCATGGTGCCGCTCACCCCTACCGTGGTCGGCTGGTTCCGTCAGTTGCAGGAATTGGCCGGGACTTCCGAATGGGTGCTGCCCGCACGCCAGGAACGGCGCCGACGCAACCAGGGCGGCGACACCCACGTGGGCAAGACCACCCTGTGGGCAGCCATCCAGCGCGCGTTCGCGCGCGGCGACATTGACATCCGGCGGTTTACCCCGCACGACACCCGCAGCACGGCCAAAGGCCACATGCGAAACCTCGGCGTCAGCAATGAGGTGTCAGAACTGGCGCTGAACCACAAGCTCAAGGGGATGGAGGGGATCTACGATGTTCGGGAGGACATCCCCGAGCGGCGCGTGGCGCTGGAACTGTGGGCGGCTTTCCTGGGCAGTTGCGCCTCGGGCGCAGAATGGAACGTGACACCGTTGCGCCAAGCCGGATGATGCAGTGCTTACCACAAAATTTAAACCCCACGTGAAATTATTTATCTATAGCATCGATATTGTTTTCTGCTGGCAAGAAAGATATACTGCCTGCCATCCTTAACACCCATAAAGGAATTGGCATGGCCATAAGCACTTGGGAAGATTTTTCGGATCGCCTCTTGCGTTATCAGCGCCTGATCCCCGGATACCATCTCGTTACTGCCAACGAAGACGGGCGCCAAAAGCGGAAGGATCGGTTCATCCAACGCCGCGGCATCCGGTTCGATGGAAGCATCGAGCGGCTACCGGATGACGCTACGGTTCTGGACCTGGCACATCTGGCCCGAAAGCTGGTGGCGAAAGGCCACATTGAAGTCACCGATCACGTCTTTCTCAAAGGTCCGGACGGGCCCGTCGAGATGCAGACGCCTTTGGCCGACTTGCGTTTGTCGATCGAAGAAGTCCATAGTGATCGCCGACTGAAACAGCGCGTCCGCGAGTTGACGCCCCAGGCCCTCGCAGCTCTCGGCGACCTGGAGTATCTTGAGGAATCGCCACACGATACTGTGCCTAAGGCCGTCATCATGGCGTTGATCGAGCGGTTCGATGTCAACACCGTCAAGCGCGCGCTTAAGGAACTTGGCTTGACGGAATAGCGGCCACGTGAACGCGCGTCGTGGGAGAACGTTGATGTGCAGCCACTACCAGACCCTGAAGGACGCCGAGCTGCTGCTGAAGAAGTTCGGCGCGCCCAACAAGCCGGCCGGTGGCAAGTACGACATGTGGCCGCGCTACCCGGGCGTTTTCATCCGCCGACCGGTCGAGCACGATGCCGGCGACGAGGCAGTTCCCGAGCGCGAGGCCGTCGTGGGCCGCTGGGGCCTGATCAGCCAAATCCGAAAGATGGTCTACCTGATAGACTCCTGCCGCCCATTTGCGCCCTTCGCGGGCAGCATCTGGACACTACGCCCCCAAGCCCCCTCACGGGTTGGGGGGGGGGTTCGTTTCTGACTCGACGTAAGCACAACCAGAAGCGATAGATCTGGTGTGGCCGGGTTACCCCTGCTATGGCGCCGACCTCGAGCCGTGGGCGCATTTGCAGGCGTACCCAAGCTGAGCTTGGGTCGCCCCTAGACGATTTTTACTGTACAAAAAAACAGCCCACCACTATGCTGCGCGGGTTGCCGCCGTCTGCGACGATGGACCGTAAAAACGGCACCCACAATCGGACGGATGTCGAGAGCCTGGGGACTGACAAAAAAAACAACACATCTCACATTGGAAATTTTTTTGATGTAAAATCCGGTTTCACGCAACCCGTACAGAGATGTGATTTATGCCGATGTCCGCTCCCGAATCCATTGAGTCCCTGTTAACTAGAGATCTGCCGCGGGAACTAGTTCTCGCCGTACAGGCATCTTTCGATGCCGGAGCTCAACTGGCGCACGACGTTTCCAAGAACGCCAGAAATGGCCACAAGGCTCACGTTGTGGGAATGATGCGGCACTTTCAAATCGGCGAAGCGTTCTATGATGCGCTGGAGGCGACCGGCGGCCAGCCGACCCCCTTACGGGGCAACGCCCTCGTGGTGGGAAAGGCGGGAATGTTCAGCGTCGCGCGCATGAGCATAAAGGATGGCCCATGGTACAACGCGCGGCGCAGCGTGCAGCGGAGAGCTCTAGCTGAGGTAAATCGGACGATCTCACACCTAGTGCAACCAGATTTGTTCGGGGAACACCAAGAAGCACCCACAAAGGCTACGGTTTTCTTCGTAGCGATTTTTGCGAAAAGCTTGGCGGAGTCACCCGAGCGTCCAGTAGATATTCAAATTGCGGTCCCAGATCCAGAGATGCGCACCTGGCTATACACAAAGTCTGTGGCGGAGTTTCTCCAGTGCTATAGCAAACCCGTCGAACAAGTCGACAAGGCTCAGCCAGCGCTCAAAGCAAATCGGACGCGCAAGCAAAGCAACGAAGGTGGTACATCATCATGAAACGAGGCATAAATGGCTTTCAGCCAGAACGTCTCCAGCAGGTCCTGTCGGCTCGACGGCTATCCCAAACTCAGCTTGCCACTATGGTTGGAATGGCACCGTCTACGGTCAGCAAGTGGAAAGCAGGTACTCAAGCACCAGATGCCACAGCCTTAGACCGGCTCGCGTCTGTCGTGAATGTGGCGCCGGAATGGTTTACTCGGCCGATTTCGGCTGAAATTACCGCTCCCCTCTACAGAAGCAACGCGTCTGCCCATGCTGCGGCTCGAGCCATGCTGGCCGCGCGCACTGAATGGGCGCAGGACATCGCGTTGGCGCTCGAGGAATTCATGGATTTCCCCGCGGTGAACATTCCTGCACGAGCTTTTTTGTCGAGCGACGATATTTCACAGCAAGATATTGAAGCTGCAGCGCAAGAATGCCGAGACGCTTGGGGTCTCGGCTCTGGGCCGATTCCCGACGTTTCACTAGCTCTTGAAAACGCAGGTGTGATACTGGTGAGGGAAGAAACCGGTACGGTAAAAATAGAAGGGCTCTCGACTTGGGCTCATCCTCTAAATCGCCCTATCATCCTTCTCGTCGCAGACAAGGGGAATGCTTTCCGTGGCCGATTCGACGCTGCGCACGAACTCGGGCACCTCATGCTCCATAAATCGATTCCAGCGACGAGGGCAGCTGCTGGGCACGCCGAGATGGAACAACAAGCCCATGCTTTTGCTGGCGCATTTTTGCTTCCTGCTGAGACCTTTGCTGGCGAAGTTAGACTTCCTGTGACGCTAGACAGTCTATTGCTATTGAAGCAACGGTGGGGAGCATCCGTCGGGGCTATGATCATGCGCCTGCGAGCGCTCGACATCATCAATGATTTCGGCAAGACCGCGCTTTTTAAGCAACGATCCGCCCGCTGGGGTGCCAAATCTGAGCCTGGTGATCCGTCTAGGCAGCCGGAGACGCCCCGGATGCTTCGTCGGGCGGTGGAGTTAGTGCTTGATGCCGGAATTATGGCAATCGATGGCGTAGCACGCCACTTTGGGCTTTCCGAGCGAGATATAGAATCGTTGACTGGCTTGCCAGCACTGTTTCTTGACGGGAAAGGGGACGTTGTTGAACTACCAAAGCTCAAAGACATTTCTAATCGGGTGCCCTCCCCCCTTGACAGTAGTATCGAAGGAAGGGGCCAGATACTTCCCTTTTCACCTGTGCGGCGCCCGCTAAGATCGGCGTAGCCTATTGCTCTCCCTTCGGGGTTCTCTGTTTCTTAGTGCTCACATCAAAATGGCTTCCCTCTTGGGTAGCCATTTTCCGTCTTGGCTACTCCGCCGCCACCACCCCGCGCCATCACTTCACCGTAGTCAGCACGTCATATGAGCGTTCGCACGTCAGTCCCGCGAGGCGGGCACGGTCTGCAACGCCCGCAAGCGCCTCAGCTCGATCGACAGCGCGGCCGAGCATGTAGGCGAGCAGATCGACGGCAGTTGTTCCTGACGGGCTTCCGTCGGCAAGGCGGGGGTGTTCGGCAGCTGCGGCGCGAGCCAACGCGTTTGTGCGGGTGCGCAGCCGGTCGCGCTCATCGCGAGCGCCAGCAGCGTCAGCAGCCGCAGCAGAGGCTTGTTTCTGGGCATCATCACGGGCTTTCTCCACGGCGGCCATACGCCGCCATTCTTCATTTCTGACCGCCTCGACGGCGGCAACAGTGGCCTGGGCCTGGGCATCTCGTTCCTGCGCGTGGGCGGCGCGCACCTCCGCCACCTGCGCCGTGTAGCGCCAGGCCTGCGCCGTCCAGGCGCCACTGCCCGCGGCAAGCGCCCCGACCAACGCCGCTGCGGCGTAACCCCGCCACCCCAACAACAGGCCGGCCACCTTTTCGCCGGCGGTCATCATGCTGCCGCCGTCCAACCGCGCGGCAACTGAAAGAGGGAACCAAACCCCGTTGCTATACTGAACCGATGATCAAGTGCAAAGCGTGTCATGAGACCAAATCTCCTGAATCGTTTGAGGAATTCCGCAATAAGCTACCAAGCGGAACGGTGACTGTTGGGCGCAGAAGAACCTGCCGCGCTTGCCTAGCGAAAAATCGAGTACGTACGCAAGTCATGCAAACGTGCCCGTCCTGCGGGACGCTGCGATTGGTGCGAGCCGACACGGCCAAGAGAACACAAGGACGATGCCAATCTTGTGCGGCGCAAACCCGGACATTGCTCAATTCCGCTCTTTCTGCTCACCCCGCCTACACGCGCTGGAAGACGATGATGTCTCGCTGTCAAAGCGACGATGAACAAAAAAAGCCGTACTACAAGGAACGAGGCATCACGGTTTGCGAGGAATGGCACACCCCCCGCGCGTTCATTGCGTGGGCGGAATCCAGTGGCTTTTCGCCGATACTTACGCTCGACCGTATCGACAACGATCTGGGATACAGCCCCGAAAACTGCCGATGGATAACGAGGACAGGCCAAGCCCGAAATACGCGCGCAAACGTGGCCGTCCTAGTTGACGGCCACTTCCGCCTAGAGTCATTGGCCGAAGCTGCTGACATGCTGGGAACAAGTCAGGACCGCATCTACAAGGCATTGAAATATGGCTGGAAATGTATGGGGCACACAATTGAGCGGATCAACGAAGCCCTTTGATCTCGTAGTGCGGGCCATCCGGAAATGTCTTGTGAAGAATGGAGCGAGTGATCGTTTTCGGAAGCTCTGACAAGAGCGTCCATGAACCGCCCCAACGGATAGAGACACCGACTTGGAGCGACGCCGATCTCATGGCATCTGCCACAGCAATGAACGCCTCCCAATTGGCCCAGGGTATCGTGCCGCCCACCAACGGCGCCAGGTCGACGGCGTGACCAAAGCCATCCTGCTGCTTGAGATGCAGGCTGTTCTGCGTCTGGCTGGCGCCTTGGGCGACCAGCTCGCGCTGGCGCTCCGCCGTGCGCACCCCTTCCACGACAGTGAAATCCACCGCCGTTCGCTGAATCGCCAGTTTGACGATTTCGACAAGTCGGGGGTGCACCCCGTCCAGGCGCTGCAGACTGCGCGCCGATAGGTTGAATCCGGGCATGGTTGCTCCTCAATGAAAAAGCGCGCCCGAGGGCGCGCGGCGGGTGAATCGGAAAGGTAGGTGTCAGGGGCGTGCGCTGCGGGCGTGCAGGTCGGCCAGCGCGGCCAGGCGGTTGCGGGCGCGGTACAGCAGGTCCAGCTGCGTGCGCTTCTCGTCGGCCGGGATGCTGGCCCGTTCGAGCGCCTTGATCTTCTGGTTGACGTCACGCAACTGAGTGTCGGCGGCCTTGAACAAAGCGCGCACGCGCATGTGGTCGTCGCCGGCCAGCTCGCGTGCGCGCTCCAAATCGCCCAGCTCGCGGGCCTGGGAGAACGCCGCGTAGACCTGATTGATTTCGCGCTGCTCGTCGTAGAACCGCTGGATGTACTTGCTCGAGCGCGGGTCGGACTCCTTGACGAAGTCGCCCACGACGAACCAGTTATCCAAGCGGTTCAGGTCGCGGCGCGGGTTTTCCGGTAGGCCGGACAGCGGCCGCGCCAGGTGGTCGGACACGTTCAGCGCCTGCGTGCCCAGCCAGCCGAAGTAGCCGCGCACCAAGTGCTCCAAACGCTGCGGTGACAGGCCCAAGGCCTTGCCTACCGCCACCGCCCCGGCCGACGTCGACGCAGTAAAGCGATCGCCGGCCGGCAGGCGCTGCTGACCGACGCTGTAGATGTCGCGTTCGCGGAAAGAGTCGTAGTTGAACGCGGCTTCCATGGCCGGCTTGACCAGCTGCGGAACCGGATTCATCGACAGCTGCTCGCTCAGAATGGCGCCCACCGTCCGGCCGAAGTCGCGCAGGCGGAAATCCTCGCCGCCGAAAGCCAGCTCGGTACCGCGCTCGACGACACTGCCCAGGGCGCCGATTTCGAACGGCTTGGGGATGTAGACGAAATGATCGGTACCCGGCAGTTTCGTGATCCAGAACGAATTGCGCGCCCAGTCGGGCAGCTGCTTGTAGTCGTCGTCGTCCTTCATGCCCAGGTACAGCAGCGCCGACGCCATCGCCACGGCGCCCGTTACCGCGGCGAACCGGGCAGGATCCGCGGCCGCGCCGCGGCCCAGCTTGTACATGCCCTGCAGGCGGGCGTTGAAGAACGGCACCACCTGCGACAGCATCCGCACTGCGGAGAACGTGCCGCCGCCGGTGAAGTCCATCAGGTCGCGGGCGGCGTAGCTGGCCTCCAGGTGGCTGCGGCCGGCCTTGCGTGCCTGCTGGTAGATCGCCGCGCGGTTGATCGTCTCGGACCGATCGCCGGTTTCCTGGTACCAGTCGAAGGCCTTGCGCAGTGCCCGGCCCATGCCAGCCGGCGACGTGATGACGTCATCGGGATGGGCGCCCAGCTCGTCGACCAGGCGTTTCACGTTGCGGGCGTTGCCGTCGTTGAAGGATCCGAAGCGCACCGCCCCGCCCCCAGCCATGAGCCGGCGCCAAGTGTCGCTCTCGGCACCCGTCGCCTTCCACCCTTCCACCAGGTTGCGCAGCGGGTTGGTGGACAGGTTGCTGTCGATCGCCATCGCCTGGATCGTGTCGCGCAGCAGGTTGCGGACGCGGAAGGTCGGGCTGATGGTCACCCCCACGGTCAGCGCGTGCTTGAACTTGCGCGCCGCCTTGGTGAACGGGTCATTGGAGCCGACATAGTGCAGGGCCGTCAGAGCGTTCAGCACCAGGGGATCGGATACCTGGTAGTTCCGCTCCTGGCCAGCGAACATCGCGCGCACGCTGCCGCGCTCGGCCTGGCGCACGCGCGTGGCGACACCCAGCTTTTCCGCCGCCTGCAGCGCGCCCTGCGCGGCCAGATTCTTCATGCTGGCGGACAGCAGATGCGACCAGTTCGACACCGTGTTGGCGACCAGGTCGCCCAGCTTGTCCGTGCCGCCCTTGAGGCGCTTGTATGCGTGCTGGCCCACCAGGCCGCCGATCTGGCCGGGCCCCATGGTGCCGGTGGCGTCATCCTCCATCACCCGGTAGAACGGCACATAGAACTCGCTCTCCCACAGCTTGCGCGAGCTGGGGTCTACCAGGCCGGCCTCCTGCGCCACGTCCAGGACGGAGCGCTGCAGCTCGTTGAACTGGGCCAGGGCTTCGCGGTAGACGGAGGCTCGGTCGCGGCCGTCGGCCATCTTGCCCTGAGCCAGGCGCTTGCCGGCCTCGATATCGTCGGGCGTGAAAAGCCGTTCGCGCGACGCGGGCTCGGCCTTGGCGCCGGGCCACTTCCCCGCCTCGGCGCGCGCCGCGGCCTCGCTGGAGAAGCGCTCGGTCACGCCATTGTCGAACCGCACCTGCCATTCGGCGGCCAGGCGCTCGGCCCGGTTGGCGGCGATCCAGGCCATGAAATGGTCGTGCTCGCCATTCAGGTCGGCCAGGATCTCGGCCAGCCCCTTGCCGCCGGCGGTGTCCAGCGCGCCATCCTGCAGCTTGACCGCGCCATGGCGCACCAGATACTCGGCGGCACCGTCGGCGCCCTTGGACAGCCGCGCCTGCATGTAGGCAGTGGCGCTGATCCCTTTGAGCGGCGCGAACTGATCGAAAACCCCCTGCACCAGCTTTGCCTGCCAACGATCGGATGCCTTGGCCAGGCGCGCCTTGATGGGTTCCTGTTCCGCCCAGGCACCGATTTTCCCCAGGAACTTGTTGCGCTGACCCCGCTCGATGTCCGACAGCGTCTCGCCCGGTCGTTCGACCTTGGCGCCGCGCTTGGGCTCGCGGGCCGCGCTCGGCTGCGCCGGCGGCGCGCCGGCGGTCGCCGCAGCTGCGCGGGATTCCACAGGGCCAGAAGAACGAAGCCCCGCGGCGGGCGGGGCTTCTTCCTGGCGACGGCGGGACTCCATGGCCCCGGGGTCGAACACCCAGCCGGCACGCCCCTCGCTGTTGACGATCGCCGCGATATCTTCTACCGTAAAGGCTCGCCCTGACGGCGTCCGGTCTGCGCCCGCTTTGGAAGCGGGAATGCTTACGGCGGACGTGTTGTCGGGGCGCTTTGCTTCCACCACGTCGGACAGGTCGTGGTCGTAGAACAGATGGCCGTTGGCGCTTTCTTTCACGACCAGGCGCGCCAGGTAGTCCTGGCCTGCGATTTCGACCGGCGCATAGAGCGTATGCACCTGGCTGGTGAACGGGTCGCGCTGCTTATTGCGGTTGACCTCGGAGTGGCCCAGGATGCCCTGCTCGATCAGGCTAGGAAGCGCCGCCATGGACTGGATCTTGCTGATGCGGGCGCTGCGCGACAGTGACTCCTTGATGCCGCGCTGGCTGACCTGCACCTTCCAACCGGTCGCCCGGTTCACAAAATCCTTCCCCTTCAAATTGTCCGCCGCCCAGACCCGCGCCGCGTCGCGCAGCTCCTTGGCGTCCTGATTGGTCGGGCCCAGCTCCTGCCCTGTCAGCACGGTCACGCCGGCCCCGCCGGCGTTGCTCCCACGGCTTGCCGCCATCGAAGCCGCCGCCTCCTGCATGCCGGCGCTCACGCGCGCCGCCGGCGCACGCTGCAGGAACCGGCCGGCGTCGACGACCATCTTGCGGATGTCGGCGTTGTTCAGCTGCAGATTCAGGCCCAGCCGCCGCAGCGCGGCGCGGATCATGCCGTAGAGACGTTCCAGGAACACCCGGCGCTTGCCCTGCTCCGCCATGCGCGCCAGGACTTCCCGCGCGCGATTGGCGGCAGAGTAGTCCGGATAGCGTGCCGTCACAGCCTCGAAGGTGGCGTAGTGCGCATGGTCCGGGCCCGCATCGCGCGGGATGTGTGCACCATCCGGCGCGCGAGCCAGGCGGCGCACGTCGGCCAGCACATCACGGAAGCGGTCGCCTAGCAGCGCCTCGACCCCGGAGTGGCCGACCACCTCATGCGCCAGCACCTGCTGCAGGCGTTCCGCCGTGGGCAGGTTTTCCGCGACCAGGTAGATTCGGCCGCCGTCACCAGCCGGATAGTACGCGCCCTCCGCCAGCGCCGACGGCTTCGCCCCCTCGGGGATCTGATCGACGCGCTCCACCACCGACACGCGCAGCGCGGCTGCGCCCGGCAGCTTGCCCATGAACTCGGCGGCCTGGCGCCGCGCCTCGACAGGGTCGACACCCTGCCCGCCGTCGCCCCGACTCTCGAGGCCAATCCGCCCGCCGTCACCGGGCACCTGCTCCACCGTCTGGAAAAAGCGATCGAACGCTGCCCGAATCTGCGGGATCTCGCCTGCGGTCGGGTACGGGTAGGCCAGCTCGTCGCCGAATGCCTTTTCCGGCACCACGTTGGCCAGGTAGTCGTTGGCGGCGCCCTGGTCGGCCAGCTTGGCAATGACGTAGCTCTCGAATGCCCGCGCGGACAGTTCCCGGCCGGTGGACCAGTAGTCTTTCGCCTTGCGCTCGTCCAGCTTGCGCGATCGCTCCCGCATGCCGATCAGGCCGATCGTCTGCTTGAGCGCGCCGAATGCCTCGGCCATCGCCGGTCGGATCCCGGAAGTTGCGTTCCCAGACTCCGAGGCGTAGCCGGCCGACGTGCCGCCGCGGCGGGAGAAATAATTGTCCAGGCCGTGCCACCATTCATGCGCCAGCGAACCGGCGCCGCGCTTCTTCGTCAGGTTGATGACCACCTGGCCTGGCTCGTAGTGGGCCATGGGTGCATCCTTACCGCCGGCGCCGCGCGCGCCGAAAGCCAGACCCAGCTCGCCGTTCAGCGACAGCGCCCGCGCCGGCACGCCGATGACGCCAGCCAGATCCATCAGGGCGTCGTAGGCTTCGTTCAGATCCGCCTGGCGGCGACCGCCCTCGACATAGTTGCCGAACTGCACCCCTCGAAAGCCGAAGGCATCGCTGAACTGCGTCGGCGTCACGTCACCACCATCACGGTGATCCACACCAACCCGGGGCGCGTTCGTCTCGCGCCGATGCGCCGGAACGTCTTTCAGCTCGTCCAGCCGCTGGGTCAGCCGCTCCTTGTTGTCGGCCAGATAGGCGCGAGCGGCCTTGGCGTCGTCGAAATGCTGCAAGTCGATGTAGGTCCGGCCCACCTTCTTGCCGATATAGAAGCCGGGCATGCGCGGACGCGAGTAGATATCGAAGCGCACCTCGCGCGCCGGCGCGGGCTCACCGGCCAGCTCATCCGTCGCGCGCTTGAAATCGGCGATCGCCGCCGCGGCGCTGTCGCCCTTGGCAATGATCTCCGGCCAGTTGCCCATGCCGGTGGACGCCTTGCGCTCGACCGTCCAGATCCGGCGCGGCGAGTCGAACCTCTCGCCGGCGAAAACGCCATAGTCGGCCGACCGCAGGGAAACCCCGCGCAGGGAGCGGTCATGGCCCACGGCTTCGTACAGCTGGGCCCGCCCGTAGACGTCGCGCAGATCCTGTGACTTGTCCAGGATGGCGCGCACGTCGGCGCCTTTGATCCCGCCCCCCAGCAGCTCGCCGGAGAATTCTCGCAGCCGTTGCACCTGGTCGGCCCAGCCCTTGAGCTTCCACCCCTTGCGCGGCTTGCTGGGCACTTCGTCGCGGCTGGCGTGCACCAGCGCCACCAGGATCGGCTCGGCGCCGTCCTCCAGGAGCTTGGCGTAATTCGGCTCCGGCCAGGTCTCGGCCAGTGCATGATCGCGGATCGGCAGCGCCTCGGCCTGGCGCATGCGCTCGGCGTACTGCTCGGCGTAGTGCTTGCGGGCGCCCTGCAACGTCTCGCCGAAATCTTCGATGCGGCCACCGGGACGGGAGGTCGGCACATCACCCGCGGCGGGCGCGCCCTGGTCCTGCGCAGCAATGGCGGGCCCCTCGGCCGCCGGTGCCAGTTCCTGCTGGCCCCGCGCTGCGGCCTGGTCGGCGGCCCGGTCGCTGCCGGTCAGGGCGAATTCGTCGCGCGCGGCATCGGCCGCGGCGCGCCGGTCGGCCTCGCGGGCCTCGATAGCGGTTTGTTGCTGATGGGCGGCCTGCTCGTTGGCCGCCGCCCGCAGCCCGTCAGGCGTTGGGCTTTCGAGGGTCAGTCCTTGCGGGCCGCCTTGGCGATCACCTCCTGCGCCTGCTCCATCGCCTCCCGCTCCTGGCTGTTGCGCAGGGCGTTGAGGACTGCCATCGTCCCGTCGACCAAGCGCTGCTGCTTGGGACTTAACCGCGGCTTCGAAGACGCCGGGGTCTCCGTCGGCTTGGATTGAGGCTCGCTCGATGATGGCTTCTTGGGTAGGGACATCGGTAATTCCTTGCTCGCTTAGGAAGACCGCGGCATCGAATTGCGCCGCCAGTTCCTGCATGGTCGTGTCGGCCGGCATGGCGTCGATCACGCCAAAAAGATCCTCGGCCAGCTTGTTTTTATCCTTGGCATCGCTGAACCGCTCGGCCTGCTGTTCAGCATACGCGCGGCGGGCGGCCTCGTCCATCTGCTCGAGCGAATAGACGGCCTCACCTTCCATCGCCTCGCGCACGCGATCCATCGCGGTGCCCGCCAAGTCGACGGTATCGCCATCCATCGGCAGGTAGCCCGATTGCTGCATCGCCTCGACCAGGCGATCGGCGTCCATTCCACCCTGCCGGAACAGGCCCGGCACCCGGCGATTCGCCAAGTGCGCCCGATCGCCGTAGATATCGGCGGCCAACTCGGGACGGATACCACCGGCCTGGCGCACCATCTGCAGGAAATCGCGCCGCGCGCCACGGGCGAAGTCGGCCGCAGACGGCGCCGGCGCCTCGCGCAGGGGCTCGCCGGTGCGCGGGCGTGCCACAAAGCCACCCTCCGCCGGTTCGACGTCAGCATTTCCGTGCAGCGTGGCGGCGCGCTGGGCCGCGCCACGGGTCAGGAAGGGCCGGCCACCCTTGGCGGTAATGTCGGGCTCGGCCACCAGCGTACCCAGACCGGAATCGGCGGCCGGCCGCGTCGTATCGCCTTCGTCGATCCAGCGCTTGAAGGTGGGCACGTCCATCTGGGTGACCTTGCCCATGCCACGCCAGTCCGGCGTGTAGCTGTCGCGGTAGGCGCGCTCGGCGTCCTCGCGGGTGTCGTAGCCCAGCATCACCTTGGACTCGTCGAACCGACCACCAGCAGGATCAACCTGGTCGATGACGAACACAGGCCCCGAGAAATCGGGCGTGGTGCCGGGCCGGACGAACACATCGACCTGGTCCCCATCAGCGCCTTTCGTGCGGCGGATGTATCCGTAGTGTCCGGCCATCTTGTTGGCCCAGGCGCTACCGTCGGGGGACGTGCCGCGGCGCTCCGATCCCTCGGGGTTCTCGATCGAGATATCGAGCCCTGCGATGCGCGTGTGCCCGACCTTGTAATTGCCGGCCTCTTTCTGGGCGTCGGTCGGCTCCGGCCTGTCGTTCGCGGGGGACGTGGCGGCCTCGTGAGCGGCGGCATCGGTTGCGGCACCAGGATGCCGCTCGCCGGCGGCGACCACGTCCGGCGTCATGCCCATAGCGGCCTGGCGCGCCAGCTCGGCGTCACGCTGGCCGGCGGTGGCCGCCACGCCCTCGCCATCGACCTGGTACACCGGCGCCGGCAGCGACCGTCGCACCGGCGCGCCAGAAAGCGCGGCGCCCACGGCGTCCTCGAGCTGCGCCTCGTTGTAGGGCTGCATGGCGTTCTCGTGGCGGATGATCGCCTCGGTCAGCCCGACCAGCGTCTTCGGATCGCTCAGATCCAGTTGCTGGTTGGGTTCCACACCCAGCGACCGCGCCACCTGGCGTACATAGGCACCGGTGTCGTTCTCAGAAGGCGGCGCCCACCGATGCAGGATGCCCTGCACGGTGTCCAGCCCATGCTGGCGCTGGTAGGTCAGCAAGTTCATCCCGATTGCCCGGATGCCATCCTCGGGCGTGGCGAAGGTGGCAAAGCGGGGATCATTCCCCTCGATTTCGCCGGCGAACCCGACGCCCTTCTGGATGTTGCCCGGGTTGTTGTTGCGGATACCGCGCGGCGCATTGGCCGGCATGCGCCACGACTGACGGGCGACGAAGCCCTCGCCAGCCGCGTACCCATCCGGCGCCGGCAATGCCTCGCGTTGGCTGGGGCCGTCCAAGACGGGCAAGGCTTCCGGCCCCTCGAGCACCGCCGGCCCGCCCATCGTCTGCCGCAGCGAGTTGCCCGCCATGGGCTCCGCGTACAGTTCGCCCAGCCGCACGAAACGCCCGCGGCCGTCGGCCGTTCGGATCCGTGCCAGTTGCTCGCCACCGGGGCGCGCGGTCGCGGCGTTGCTCTCCACGCCCAGGAACTCGACGGGCAGCTCGCGGCCATTCTGCCGCAGGTAGACCTGCTGGCGCGGTGCAAAGCTTGCGGCCTGGCCGTCTGCATTCACCGTGTCCACGGCGGCCGGCGCGCCCTCAGTGCCGCCGGTGCCCTCTGCTGCCGCCGGCGCGGCGCCAGCGGCCTGCTGGTCGACCGCTGCCCCAGGCCGCACGATGAACCCGTTTTCGTAGCGCAGCACCTGCGCGCCGGTCCCCAGTTCCTCGGCACGCTGGCGCGCGGCGCTGGCCGTCACGAAGGGTTTGCCGCTGGCGTGCATCACGTCGCCCGCCTCAAGACTCGGCGCCGTCGCCATGCTGCGATGACGCACGCCTTCGGTCGCGCCGTGCACCGCGCCCGGCCCCATGCCGGCAACGAAGCCCAATGCCGCGTTGCCGAACGACCCCGCGAGCGGATCGAGCTGCATACCCGCGCCGGCGTTGATCCCCTTCTGGGTGGCATACCCCTCACCCACTTCCTGGATGGCCTCCTCGGTGCCCGCTAAGGCCGCCTTGCCCAACGTCTGCGCCACAACGCCCCGGTCCCCCAGCACGCGGCCGGCCGGCGACAGGATCCGGCCGGTAGCCGCGCCGCCAACAGCGGACACAGGCAGCGTGCGCACGAAGGCGGCATTTTCTGCGTCGGCGCGCACCCGCGCCCGTGCCTCCTGCGGCGCGACACCCTGCGCAATGAGATCCCGATACGCGGACGACGCCGCGGCCAGTTGCTGATCGTCCAGCCCGTCGATGGTTTCGCGCGCCTGCTCGATCGCGTTGCCGCCGCCCATGGCCCCGCCGGCAGCAGCGCCCGCGGCCATGCGCGCACCGATCCCAGCAGGGCCGGCGGCCATCGACGCGAGCACCGGCAGCACACTCGAGCCGCCGGCGTTCAGCGCCTGCAGCGCCAGTCCCGACGCCGACGGGTCGCGCCCCAGCGTCCAGGTGTCCGGCTTGTCCAGATCGCCAGCCGGCTGCGAATCCGCCTCACGCCGCTTCGCCTCGGCCGTCCGAGAATCCAGCACGCGCTCACCCAGCCGGTGGGTAGCATCGGCTGCGCCCTCGAGGGGGTTCGTGGGGCCTTCCAGGCCGGCATCGAAGGCCTGATTCACCGCCGTCACGCCGACACGGCCCAGGCCTTCGGCGATTTTCCCTACTCCGCGCACGGCGCTGCCGGCGCCCTTGATCGCACCGCCCGCGAGCGTCTTGGGGAAGTCGACGAACTCGATGCCGCCGCCCTCCTGCTGCGGCCGCGTGTAGTCGGCGACGCGGAAAGTGAACGGCAAGGGCTTGCTGGCAGCACCCGCCGGCGCACCAGCGTCCGAAAACTGGACATCCAGGTCGGCGCGGACCTGATCGCGGCGCGCCGCCACGTTGTCTTTGAACTCGATCCCGTCAGCGGGATTTTCAAAGTTTTCCATCTGTTCCCTTTATTCAGCGGTGGTGCGGCCCATTGCGGCGCGCGTAATTTCGGATCCTTCGGTAGCCCGGGCCCAGCGCTCGGCAGCTGCGCGCTCGGCCACGCGGGCCAGCTCGACATCGCGCTCCGCCTGCTGCAACTGGGCGGCATGCTTGGCGCGCGCATCCTGGCCAGCCTTCAAGCCGGGAGGCTTCGTGCGCAGCTGACGGACAAGCGCCTCGGCCTGGCGCAGGTCGGCGCGGGCCGCATCGAGTTGAGCGCCCTCGGCGCTATCGGGCGGCGCCGTCGCGGCAGTGGACGGCGCGGCCGACGCGCGCGCAGGCGTCGCCGGCGTCGGGCTGCCATCCGGTCCCTGCACAGGCCGGGTCGGGGTCGCGGGTGCTGATGGCGCAGCTTGGCCGCCGCCGGGCGCGGGGCTCTCTTGCAGCCGCGCGCGGATCTTGTCCTGCACGTCCTTGGGCACGACCGACACGGGCAGGCGAACCAGTCGCCCCTCGTGTTCAACACCAAAGCCGAACTGGCGATCGCCCAGCTGAATGGGCATGATCTCGGCGGTGCCGGCCTGCACCTGCTGGGCCAGGGCAGCCAGGTTCCCCGCGGTCAGAACCTCGCCGGCGGGTGTGCCAGCGTTCAACCGGTTGATGTTCTCGCCGGTGGCGATGATTCCGCCAACGCGTTTTCGCTCGTCATCGCCCAGCCCCTCCATGCTGTCGACCTTGAACAGGCGCATAACGTGGTTGGCGAAATCTTTGTCGGACGTGGTCATCTTGGGTTTGCCAGCCTCAGTGCCCTGGGCGCTGACGCGCAACCCGCCCTGACCATCGGGGGTATACAGGGTCTGGTCCTTGCCCAGGATACGCGGCCTGCTCGCCTCCTCATTCCTGCGCAGGTCACTGGCCAGGACCTGCTCGCGACGCTTCTGCTCAGCTTCGAAAAGCAGCTTGGCCTGCTGGGCCACCATAGCCTGCTGCGCCTTCGGATCGCTGATGCTGCGCACGAACGTCTGCAGCATGCTTTCGCTGATGGGCTGCTGCACCGGCTTGCCCGTCGCCGTATCCACCCCCACGAAGTCATACAACGGCGCGCCGCCGCCCTGCTCCGCACGTCGGTTGATCGCCTTCACCTCGATGCCACCAGGCATGAAACGGTTCACGAAGGGCACAAACGAATTGGCATCTCCCGTTAGCTGGTACCGGCCCTGCGCCGCGGCGAAGGCCTGCTCGCGATGCTGGCCAACATACTTCTCCCTGTCCGCCAGCAGCTCCATCGCTCGGCCCGGTTCTCCCAGCTCCAGCGCTTTTCGATATGCGCGCGTCAGTCCATCGGCTACCTGCCCGAAATCGCCGGCGCCGAGATAATCAACGGAAGGCGGGCTTTTTTTTTCCCCTCCAGCCCGAATCGACGTACCCAGCCCGGCGAAGGCCGGCGCTGACGGCGGCGTCTGCCCCGGGGCCGAAACATCGGACAACCCGAGAGACTGGGAGGGCATCGCGATAGGCATCGGAGTCGCCCCCGTCGCCGCTGACTGCAGGCCGATGCCTTCACCAGTCGGCATGCTGCCGTCCACCGCTTGAGTAGCCCGTGCCGCATCTAGGCCAGACGCAGGCGACGGTACATCAGTAGTACCCGCCATCGCTGCCGCGATCTCCCGATCGGCCTTCTTACGACGGTCCACCTCATCTCGAGCACGTTCGCGGTCCTTCGAAACGTCATAGGCTTGGGCGATCGCCATCCCGTTACGCAGCCCGTCGGCCAGGCCGCCCGCAAAGCTTCCGTTCATTGCCATCAGATCCTCTCCAGTCCAACCAGCCCTGCCGACAGGTCGCCGGCCAACACCGGCGGCAATTCGCCGGCCGCATCATCGTCTTTCCCTTGCCCCCCGGCCCTATCCACGGCGTCTGCCAAACCCGCGGAAGGCCGCGCCCGCTCCAACCGCTTGACCTTCTTCGCCAAGGCTCGAATCGCCGCATGGTGCAGGCCGCTGACGCTAATCATGTCGAGACCTATCCCACCAGGAGCGACCTTGTCCCCGAATTGCGCCTGCATGTCCTCGGCGTAGGGACCGGCATGCTCGCCGCCGTCCGCCACGCCGTCTCGGTACTTCCAGCTCTCCACCGGCACATTCGACATGCCCGCCAGCGCCTCGTCGTCGTCCAGCGGCCGACCGTCCTCCTTGAGTTCTTTCGACGAGAAGGCCATGGCGCCGGCCATAAGCCCAGTCCCGAGGAGCGATCCGAGGCCGGCTTGGCCGGCCGAGTTTGCGTTTTGCTGCATCTGCATCTGGTTGAGGCCCAACTGCCCCATCGAGTTGTGTGCACCGCTCGCCATGCCCAGCAGGCCTTGACCCGTACCTGCGGCGTTGCCTTGGGCCGACTGCGCCCCCATGACGCCGGTAGCCGAGTTCCCCGCCTGCAGCGCCGCCTGCGACGCCGCAATACCAGTGCCGGTCTGGTTCCGGCCGAACTTCGCCGCGTTCTCGCGCAGGCTCATGCCCAGCAGCTTGGTGTCGTTGCGCTCCTTGTTGATGGCGCCCGCCGTCGCCAGGGCCCGGGTGTTGGCCTGGTCGGTCATCGCGTCGCCGCCCAGACTGCTGGTGGGCGACACCCCCATCCGCGCCATCTCGCGCGAGGTCTGCGCCTGCGTGTTGTCGAACTGCCGGCCGACCGTTGCCGCGGCCAGGCCTTCGCGCCGCGCGACCTCCTCCGGGCTGTCGTAGTTCATGGCCTCCTCGGCCATCTTGTTCTCGATCGGCTGGAACACGCTCTTGTACTGTTCCCATTGATCGTCACCGCGCTGCGCGTTCTTCGTCGCCTCGCCCAGGGCGTTGTTCATCAGCCCCTGGTAGATCGGTGCGAACTGCTCGGTCAGCTGGCGGTTCCACTCGAAATTTCGCTCGGCGAGATCCTGGGCGCGCATGCCGATCTGGGCATTGGCTTCCTGGGCCCGGCCGACTGCCGGATCCTGCTTCACTTCCGTGGACATGCAGCCCATTTCAGTCACCTCGTGCGGCCTTCTCGGCCTCCAGGTTGGTCAAGTACTCGCCGTAGGGTTCAGCCAGCTGGCGCAGCTCCACCCCCACCGTCCGCGCCCAGTCCATGCCGCCCACCAGCAGCGCGCTGTGGGTTACCAGGTCGACATAGGAAGCGCGCAGGACGTAGGCGGTGCGCTTCTCCGCCACGCCGCCGGCGCGCTCCAGGTCGGTGGCGATGTTCCAGTTGGTCGCGGCGTTCGCCAGCACTGCGTTCAGGCTGGCGAAATTCGCCTGGTAAAACGCATTGCGCGGCAGCAGCACCAGCGCCTGGAACATGGCGCGGTGGATCTCGGCGTCGCCGATGACCTTGTCCCGGTCGATCAGGTCGTCCCAGAAATGCGCCACGTCGAAGGCAGTGCGCAGGAAGTCGACGGCGCTGGCGTTGTTCCGCATCCAGCGCATGGCCGTGGCTTGGTCAAAAAAAGGCGCGCTCATCGGCGCGCCTTCGAAGTCCGGGGAGCCGCGGCAGTCCGCCGCGGTCGCGCCGCCGGCGGCCTGGCGGGCGCGGCGTCACGGGCATAACGCGGGTCGATGTCGCCGGCGCTGGCGGGCCCGGCCGCGGCGGCGGCCGGCGGCACCATGGCAGCCGCTGCCGACAGGCCGGCCGCGCGCGCCTCCTCCACCGAGCGCTGCGCCACCTGCAGCACGGTCATGACCAGGCCCATGGCCAGCTCCGCGGTGAGGCGGTTTCCCACATTGGAGAAGATCGCGTTTTCGATTTCCTTTTGCATGTCGTCCTTGCCAGCTTTTAGTTAGAGAATCCCTGCCACGTCGATGATCGAAACCGGCACATTGGGTGCGTATGAAATGAAGGTGTTGGTGCGGGTTGGGCTCCAGCCGATGAAGCGAGTGCCGTATTGCGGAAAGCCGGCCCAGAAACCGTTCGGTGTGGCCTGCAGGGCTTCGGCCATGAGATAGGTCTCCCAGCCACCTATGCCTGTCAGCGAGTTGTATCCCTGCCGAACAAATGCCTGGTTGTAGGCATACTTACCCGATACCAGGCCATTGAAGTTCCAGCCGTCCTGAAACGCCGTGCGGTAAGCCGTGTAGTAGTCCGGGATGTTCACGCTGCCGATGACGTTCAGCGGGCGCTGTGCGGCGGTGAAAATCTGCACGCCCGTCTCGCTGAAAGCATCCAGGTAGCTTCCCTCCACTGGCCGGTCGAACACGTAATACTCGGCGGGCCGATTGAACGCGAACTCCAACACCCCGCCCGAGAAGTTCGCCCACGCCAAGTAGCACGGCTCACCGACAGGCCGGAAGTACAGCACCGGGTTGATAGCCGCCACTGCAGCCGAATTGCTCGCTACGCCCGCGTGGCGCAGGAACATGTTGATGGATGAGCTGTCGACGATCACCTCGCTGGCGCCAGACAGCAACTGGAAGCCAGAGGGCATTACCGCGTCCCGTAGATGATGGTGGCTGTGGCTCGATCGCCCGGCATGCCATCCAAGAATTGCCACCTGATGGTGATGCCATCGAGCCACACGAACGGCGCATTCAAGCTGGCGGGGTTCCCCTGCGGCAGCGTCGCAAGCCAAGGCATACCCCCCTCCCCAAGCCGTCCATCGGTATGCGAACCGTTCGACGTGCCGGTGCCCACTTGCCCGAACTGGCGTGCGATCTTACTCAGGTAGGAAGTCAGCACCGCTCCATTCGGCCCGTAGGTCTCGATGCCGGCCGGCATTACCAGATCCCCAGGCGCACGCGCAGCACGTTGGCGGCGTCGAACACCAGCAGCAGGTTGTCGCGGATCTCCAACCGCGCCCCGCTCACTGCGGTGCGCAGCAGGCCAATGGTGGCGGTGATGGCCGACAGCGACCCGACGCTGAGCTTGTCGGCCGTGATCGAGCCGCCGGCGATCCGGGCAGCGTTCAGCACGCCGGCCGTGATCTTGTCGGCGCTCAGGTTGGCGATCTTCGCGTTGGTGATCGCCGCGTCCTCAATGTTCGCCGTCTTGACGTAGGCGGTCGTGATGACGGCCAGGCGCGCGGACAGCGACGCGACCGTCAGCCGGTCCGCGTTCAGACTGTTCACCGCAATGCGATCGCCGCTCATCTCCCCGAACGTGACCTTCGCCGCCGACAGGTTGGCGATCTTGGCGTCCGTGATCGAAGCGTTGCCCAGCTTCGCATTGGAGATCGAGCCGTTGGCGACGTACAAGTCACGCATGTAGATGCCGGCCGGCACCGGCACGCCGTTGATCTCCGTCGGCTCAGGGATCTCGTACAGCAGCGCCTTGGGGTCGCCGGCGGCGGACAACACGTCGATCAGGTAGGCCGGATCCAGGGAGACAGCGCCGGTCGTGCCGCCGATGCCATTGAACGGCCCGACCTTCCCGCCCACAGAGACGAAGCGCACCCAGTAGAAATAGGTCGTGGCGGTGGCGCCGCCCACGGGATCAGCATAGACCCAACCCGTGGTTTGGCCGACGCTCAGCGCCTGCGCCTGGTTGTCGGTCGTACCACGGAAGATTTCCGCGTAGCCGAAGTACGCGAAGTTGGGTTTGTCCCACTCCAGCACCACCGTGCCCAGGCCCGGCGTCGCGTTGAAGCCGGTAGGCGCGGGCGGGATGCCGTCGATGACGGGCGGCGTGCTGGGTTGGAAGGTGCCTCCGGGGTTTTTAATCAAGATCGGCTTGCCGTCGGCGCCGCGCATCGTGACGATGCCGCTTTCGACCAGGTCGCCCCAGGTCACGGCGCGGTCGACCGTCTGCCCGCCCTGCCCGAAGCGAGTCGCCAGGGTCAGCCGCATCTGCTCGAGCGCCCGCGTTGCGGCGGGGTTATCCGGCAGCCGGGCGGGTTCGATCACCGGCAGGTCCGCGTAGCGCAGGCCGGAACGTGCTGAAGTCGCCATCGTCAGACCGCCGTAACGTTGCCCAAGGTGGAAGCGACAGTCACCTCGGAGATGGCGGCGCTCCCCTCCACCGTGAACTCGTAGCTGCGGGCGCGATAGTTGCCGCGCAGCCGGAACGGCCGGCCGTTTGCCACCTGGTGCTGCAGCTCCACGTCGAGCGGTCCGCCAGCCGCCTCGATCGTGGCCCGAAGCCGGAACGTAACCGGGTAGGCCGCGGCCACGACCTGGGCGGCGCCGATGTTCTGCGCGCGCTCGAGGATGAACCTCTTGCTCACCCGGCGCATTGCCAGCGGCACGGCGCCACCGTCCCATTTGTGCACGTTGCCATCGGGCAGCGCCAGGAAAAGCTCGTCGCGGCGGCCGTCCGAATAGGAGGCCGTCGCATACACGTCAGTCCGGGTCAGAGACATGGCGCCGCGGGTCAGATCCAAGATCAGCCCGCCACGCGCGGCGCCCGTGTCGAACCAGCAGAAGTACCGGTTGTCGTGCACGGCGCCGTGCATCGACGCCGGCCGGTAGGCCTGCCACTGCTCACGAGTCAGCAGCTCCTCGGTGACCACGCCGACCCCTCCGGCCTGATCGACCATCACCAGGCCGTCCGGCGACGCGTAGACAACCCCGCCCTTGAACGCCCGGATGGTGCGCTTTGCGACGCAGGGCTGGTTGCCCTCCAGCCGCAATGGCGTCAGCGTGACTGGGTCAGCCTGGGTTGCCAGGTAGGTATCGCCCTTGGTGCAGACAACGGTGGCCTGGCCCATGATGGCGCCGCCCACGATTTCATCGGCGACCGGCGAGAAGTAAGGCCAGCCGAACGGCTTGAACACTTCAGACCGATACACGCGCTTGCCAGAAAACCCGATCATGAATCCCCCCGGGTGCGCCATCAGGCCGAACAGGTCTGCCGGCGGCGGCACCAGCGCCCGCTCGGGCAAGGCCTCTCCCAGCAGTGTGAAGTCCACCTTGTCGGAGAACGTGACTGCGCCGGCGGGGACCTCTTTCCAGAAGCGCAGGACGGCCGTGCCGGTGGCATCCGTGGTCGAAAGGTACAGCCGCTTGAGCGTGATGTTGTACTCGCCGGCCGGCGGCCCCTCCATGTTGATGACGTTCAGCGTGTCGTCGGTAGCCGCGTTGAACGGATCGCTCACCTGGTTGGGCGGCCCTTCCTCGCCACAGGCAGAGACAAAGGTGTAGGCCAGCAGGCACGACTTCCGTTCCAGGCCCGAGGGCGGATTGGGCTGCAGGGCGACCGTCACCGTGGCCCGCGAAGTCGGCGCGGGGATTCCCAGCCTGTACCAGGCGGACGGCATATCCTGGTTTGCCGTGGCCATCGTCGAGTCCGTCACCCGCGGCGGCTGTCCGGCCTCCGTGAAGTACGTGCGCTCCTGGGCATCGTCGGGGATGGCGCCGCGCGCCACGTCGGTGTCGTTCAGCCAGTGGAACCAGTAGCGGGCATCGTCGTCGATCGAGCGGCCGAAGCGGTAGATTGCCAGCTTGGTGCCCACCTTGGCCAGGTCGGCCACCTTGGCCGGCGCCTTGTAGGGCACCAGCGAGCCACGCTGCAGGGTCGCATTCAGTACGTCCTGGCTGGCGCCAGCAGGCAGCAGATGCGGTTCGATCCGAGGCAGCATGCCCGTGAACGCCTTTTCCGCTTCCCGCATGCCTACCTCGCGCGCGCCGGCTTGGCGATGTTGGCGACGTTGCCCCGGGCCCGAAACACCAGGAAGGCCAGCAGCAGCGTCAGGCCCAACTGCCAAGGGGTGACGCTGCCCTGCCGCGCCAGCACGTCGAGCGCCTGGCCGCCGGTCAGCACCACCATCAGATAGGCCACCACGGACATGCCCAGGCGGTACCGGGCGCCGCGGCGCTGGTAGCACGCCAGGCGCAGCGCGGTGGCGAAATTGGCGAGCACAAAAAGAAAGGCCACCAGATGGTGGCCCGTGACATTACTGCCGATGTCCCAAGGGTGCATATCAGCCTCCCCGCTTCCAGAATGTGAAATCCGCGGCCTCGATCTTCTTGATCGCGGTGATTGCGACGGTCACGGCCACCGCGGCCGCTCCGAAGCCCGTGACCACAGTTTCCTGTACACCGACCAGGCGGCCCAGCTCGGGCGCTGCAAAGTAGCCGATGAGCCAAGACACCAGGCCGTAGACCAGGCGCTTGGACACACCCAGCTCGTTGTTGTGCACGATGAACAGGGCGGCGCCGGCGAATGCGCCTATGAGAGCGCCACCATCGACGCCAGGGAGCATGGCACCGAAAAGCAGCGCAGACGCCGTAGGCAAGGCCGCGCTGATCGCGCTGGTAGGTTCAGCCATTATGTCTCCAGAGTGAAGGCTGCCGCCTAGGCTTTGATAGAGGCAGCCAGGCGGAACAAATCGTCGCGGCGGGACGGGCTCAGGCCCAGCACGTCAGCCGCCGCGTTCAGCATCGCGCTGCTCCGCTCAAACACCTGCAGCTCGTCCCAGGCGCGGCGGTAATAGGCCGGCGTGGTCGAATCCGCCAACAGCGCTTCGAACGCGTCAAAGAGCGTCCAATTCGGAACGTCAGCTTTCGGAAAGCGCATCATCCGCATGGCCTCGCGCCCTTGATAGCGCGACACAGAACTAGGCACCGCTTCGACGTGCGTGCCCATTGCGGGCAACTCTGCAGGAATAAGGGTTGAAGGCGTCTGAAGCGTGGCACCAGTGGGCGAACGAAACACCAGAGGTCCCATAGTGCTGTCCACTATTACGTCATCTTCGAACAGCCAGAGCCGGCCAGTTTCAGTGTCCTTGAAGGTCTGCATTACCTGTACTCCCGCCATTCGATGTTCGCGGCCAATGCGGCATCCACTTGGTACGTGCTGCCTGATGGGACGATGAAGTTAATCCCAAGCCCTGAGCCGGACGGCCCCCATGAACCAAAGGCAACTGACTTGCCATTTACAAATCCGATGAGGTATCCGTTGTTGCCAGTAGTGCTGAACTGGATGGCAACAATGATCGGCCGCGACGTCGAGTTGGTGTAGGTAACCGTCGTCATACGCTGGCCGGCCCCCGCTCCAGGGGTAAAACCTATCCAGGCCTGATCTACGCCAAAGGCCTTGGACTTAAGCGTCTGGAACTGGCCATCGAGCACCTGCAATTTGCCGCCCTGTGTCTGAACCGCAGCGTTCAACACCGCGTAGTCGCTGGCCAGTTGCGCCGCGTCGGCGCTGCCCGGATTGACCACGACGCCGAACGTCTGGATCGTCCAGACGCCAGATACGTTGGACGGGCGGGTTTCAGTAGCCGTCCGCGCCACCAGCGAGGCATCGAAGGTATAGCTTTCAAGGTAATCGCTGTAGCCGCTTCGCAGGTCCGAATTAATCACCCGACCAGAACCGGGGCCAAGGTTGTAGCGTAGCGGGCCAGACACCTGCCGGGAGGGGTCCATAGCAAGCCGACCCAAAAGCGCACCCCAACCAATATCAAATGTGCCATTGATGTTCTGGATCGCGTCGCGCTGAATCACCCCATTCGCACCAGAAGACATCGCGCCGTCTCCGCGCATGAACAATGCGCCAACAGATCCCGCCGCCTGCCCGTTGTAGTCGGGCAAGCGGATGGTCGTCGAGCCATCCCCCAGCGTATAACTTCCGCGCTTGAGCGGGTCGGCCACCCAATCGGCCTCGGCCACCACAGGCAACTTCCCGTCGATCACCATTTGTGCAAGGTCGGGGAACGTCGCCCGCGAGATCGTCTGGCCATCGGCAGGAATCTGTCCTGCAGGAATGGACGAACGAAGAGGCCACAAAGCAACCGCGCCCAGAGGTACCGCCGACTTCACGCGATACTTGCCTGCCGCCGCGTCCCACTCAGCCATGCCCTGGCCATTGACGTATACGGCGCCACCGTCGGACGTAGGCAACTCACCGGCGTTGAAAGGTTGAACCGTCCGGCGCAATAAGCGTTGCTCCTGGGTCCACCCATCGTTCGCGGCGTTGCGCCGCTTTAACCAGCCCGTGCCTGTGTCTGCCCATCGCATGTAAGGAAGGACATAAGCGCCCGCAAGGGTGGCGGGATCCACCCCCCCCGCAAAGTCGGACGCGACGTTGACGAAGTTGTCGTCGACTTCATCGCGGCGCAAGAGCCGCGCCAGGTTGCGCCGGAGGGTTAGCAGTCGTGCCATGGCTTACCCGCGCTGCTGCGCCAAGGTCCAGTTGATCGTGAACACATCCTCGGGCTCCTTATTTTTGACCCCGAACACCGAACGATTCGTCATCAGCCCAACGGTGGCGGCATTGAACAGGCCCGCCTCGGTCACTGGTCCGGAACCTACCCCCTCGCCGAAGGTCGCCGTATACAGACGTTGGGGGCCAACACCCGAGATTGTGACCGGCACTCGGCTTCCCACAATCTCGGACGCCAGGGTCTTATCGGTGCCCGCGGCGGGCGTCGTGCCGATACCCAGCGCCATGTGGGAAATTACGGCCACCGATTCGCCCGCGCTGCGCGCGGCCAGATAGGCCAGGCCATCATCAGTGAAAAGGTTCTTGATAAGGCAGCGTTCGGTTTTCCCGGTACGGCCACGATGGATGATGACTTCCAGATCGCCGCGGCTCAGGGCGCCGGAGCTATTCTGCAGTTTGCTCATGTGGAAAATCCTTTCAGAAGGAAGTGGCGTCACCGACGTAATCGTCGGCATAGTCAAGGGCGTAGTTCTCCAGCACCACCTGACCAGAGTCTTGGGAGGTTGCCGCGTCTCGACGTTCACGGGCCATAGCAAGAGCCAGAACGTCAACTGCCACGACAGCATCAATTCGCACCGTCCGCACCTGCTGGCGGATCCAGTCATGGCCAGCGCCGACAGACCGATGCACGAAGGCCAGAGTGAACAGGTCGAGTGCCCCGGTGACATCGCGGCGACGAACAGCCAGCTCGGCATCCAGGCCTTCCATCGCCAGGGCGGCATCCCGCCGTCGGCCAACCCAGCCAACCGATCGCCGATCGTCAGCCACCGCCAGGTCAAGGCGATTCAGGATTCGCACCAGACGGAAGTACTCCGCGGCCAACCCCAAATCCAGCAGGATCGGATTCAGCCCCAGAGGGTCTGCCACCGCATCCACCCGTGCCACCCGAGTGACCGAGGCATCGACCGCGGCGGCGACAATCTCGTACTCAATGTGCACAGGGCCGGTCATGCTAGAACTGCTCCCGAACCTGAAATTTCAGAATGGCGAAGGCCGTCTGAATCCGTCCGTCGGGAAAGGTCAATTCCACCTCGCCCTCGAACTCGCCAGCGGAATCCAATGCGTCGACCGACCAATCCATGGCCAGACGACCGCCGCGGCCAGGCACGTCGTAGGGTGGGCGAAAGTCAACGTCGCCCGTGTCTGGGTCGACGAGACCCGCGATCGCAAAGCACGGCATCGTCGCCTTGACAGTGTCTGCACCCACTTCGCGGAAGAGTAAGCGCGACGTCGTGCCTGGGCCGGACAGGTCGAGCGGGCGCCGGGTACGCTGGTCGGTCAGCGACAGCTGCAGCTGCGGCGCCGTGTCGCCCTGGACCAGGCGAATCTTGTCTGTTGCCATGCGCTATTTCTGCTCGTTGGGGCTGGTCATCGCCTTGGCGGTGACGTCGCTGGTCAGGGTGGCCTGGCAGGCAGCCAGGTGCTGGGCGGCGCGCTGGTGGAAGGCCGGCACAGTGTCGGCCTCCTTGAGGAACGCGCGGTAGAGGACGTAGTCCACCAGAGCGGGCGCGTAAGCGCCCTCCTCCGCCAGTTCCTTGTCGCCGTCCTCCTTGGTGACCGGCGCCGGCAGCTTCGCGTAGGACAGCTCGATCACCACACCGGCGCGCGCCGGCGGGTACACATCGAACTGGCCGGGGCTGCGCTCGTCATAGAGGAAGTGGCGAATCTCCTGGGCCTTGGACTGGCTACGCCAGCTCGGCCGCACGCGGCCCAGTGCGCCGGCGTCTGCCACCGTGACGGCGCGCTGGCGCGCGGCGGACACGTTCCGCGGCACATCGAACAGCATGCGCGCGCCGCCCGGCAGGGTCTGGCGCGCGCCGTCGGCGCAGACGAAATCCTCGGAAATCTCGAACAGATCGGGGCGCAGGCGGTATGCCTCGAGGCGACCATCGCTCACCCACATAGGCAGCTCATCGGCTTCCCAGTAGATCGCGTCGGCGTCCTGCAGGATGGTGCGGGCCCGGCTGATGACTTCGGCAACTTTCATTTGAACTCGTCCCCACCCGTGCGCATCCGGCGCTTGGCGAACCCGCGGGCGGCGTCGTCAGCCAGGTCCGTGCAGGCCTGATCGAATTCCTGCAGGTAGCCAGCAGCCCGGCCCGGATCCGCATAACCCGCCTTGTGCTGGTGTAGGCGTCCCAGCGCGCCGCTGGCGAGCTGCTCGGCGTAGCGGTTCAGCAGCACGTCGGGCAGCTCCCGCACTGCCCGGGTCGGCGCGTAGGCGACCTCGAGCCGCAGCGCCCGCGGCACCTTGACCGTGACCGCCGGCACCAACTGCACGAAGCCCGGCAGCCTGCAGTAGAAATGCTGCACCTCGGCGGTGCCGCCGGCCTGGCGCCAGGCCCAGCCGTCGGGGAATTTCTCCTCGAGTTCGGTGCGCGTGGCCGACGTCACCGGGCCCTCGGGCAGCCAAGCCGCAACCACATCGACAATCTGCGTGTCAGCCTCGGGCGGGTCCAGCTCGTACTCGGCTGTGCCAGGCACCAGCGTCACCGGATCGAGGAACGCGCGCAGCACGCGGGTGCGGGTGCAGAATTCGATCGCTGCGTCGACGATGGCATCCTCGACCGCCGGCGTGGGCGCGCCTTCGATCAGCGGCACCACGAACCGCTCGAAATCTGCGAGGGCGGCCATTACGTCGGTTCGCCCGCGGCGCGCGAGTTGGCCAGGCTGACGATCTGCTGGATCATCTCGTCCTTCTTGAGGTCCGCGCCGAGTTCATGGTTGAACTGGGCACGAGCGAAAGTCGCCAGGTCTTCCTTCTTCATGCCCTGCAGGTTGGGCATGTTGAACGGCGCCACCTGGCTCTGCTCTGGCAGCTTGCCGTCGCCGGTAGCCTGCTGCGTCGTCACGACCAGGCCGACGACGCCCGGGTTGTCCTCCGCCTCCTCCCACGCCTCGCGCCAGACGTCCTTGTAGGGCGTCAGCTTGATGGCGATCAGCGGCGGCACGAAATGAATCTGCCCGTGCTCCCACACCAGACCGGTACCGGCAACCGTGTCCTTCTTCTGGTCCTTCGCCCCGATGTACTTGATCGGGATGAGATTGTCTTGGTCCATGAGACCCCCAAAAAGGCGGGGCCAGGTGGCGAACCACCCGGCCCCAAGCGCCGCACAAGGCGACGGAACACCCCGAAAGAGGCTTACGCAACGCCGACCATTTGGCCGCTGACCACCGCCGTGAGCTGCGGCGTGCCGGTGATGGCGGCGCCGCTGATCGTGGCAACCAACTTCACCGCGCGCTTGAACACGATGGGGTGGGCCTTGGAATCGACGATGCCGGCGGCAGCGATATCTGCCCCGGCGAGCCATGCATCCGGATCCGCCAGAGGACCGTCGGAGGCGTCGTAGGGCTCGAAGCCCAGATCGACCTTGACACCGGCGGCGGTGGCGTCGGTGATGAGGCGCACGCCCGTCACCACCACGCCAGCGGGGATGACACCCAGATATATCTTGTCCGTGGCGCCGGTGGCGCCGCGGTAGCCGTAGGTCTCGACCCAGGCATTGCCGAAGGCCTGCGTGTGCAGGGGCTTCGAGTTGTAGTCGGGAGAGTAGCGATCCATGAATTTCTCCAGTTCCACCGGAGCAGGCGGCCGGCTGACCGCCCGCCGCCGATTAGGTGTTGAGGTTGACGACGGTGTCCAGCACCATCACGCCGTGGTCCGTCGGGATCTTGTTGCCGCGCGCGTCCGGCACCGAGAAGCGGAGCTTCGCCTTGCCGCACATGACTTCGCCCGCCACTTCCAGATTGCGCTCGAAGTTGTAGCGGTTCTCCATCCAGTTGGCGTAGGTGTCCGATCCCTGGTTCTTGCCGTAGACGTGCGCCAGCGCCTGGGCGCCCAGCAGCATGCCGCGGTCGACGGCGTATCCCGGCTGCAGCGTCGGGATGGTGACGTCGGCCTGGGCGGCCGTGGCCTGGCCGGCCTGGGTGCAGTACTGGACCGAATCGCCCGGGTTCAGGCGGATGGCACGGTCCATCTTGCGCACCAGGATGTTGTGCCAGATACCGGCCTCGCCCGTGAACAGCGGGTGCTTCTTCGGGCCGGTGAACGACGAGGCACGGTTCCAGGCGTTCTGGAGGAACGTGCGCCACTGCAGGCTGTTGGCCGCCGTATTGGTCAGGATGCTCTGCCACATGCGATTGGTAACCAGCAGCAGGTACAGCGGCTCGTCATCGGCGGCGGCGTCGCCCGCGATCTTGATCGGCTGGAGCTTGAACTCCATGTCGTCGATGATCGCGCCCAGGTGGTCCAGGTGTTCCAGCTTGAACGTGTCGGTGGTATCGATCGCGCCCAGCGCCTGGCCGCCCTGCACCAGCGACGTGCCGTCGGCCACCCAGTGGCGATTGAAGGTCGGCGCCTTGACCGGGTTGATCATGATTTCGCCGAAGTCCGGATCGGACGTCATGGGCACCACCCAGTCGGTGCCGACTTGGGAACCACGGGCGCCGGCCAGGTGCACGATGGTGGACTGGTCGTTGAAGCGGCGGAACCAGCCCTGCAGGTTGGCCATTGCCAGGCCACGCAGGTTGTGCACGGTGCGCTGCTGGGTCATCTTGCCGCCGGCGTCGACCACCTTGGTGGCCAGGTCAATGCGGATGTCCATGCTGGACATATCCAGGCGCTCGCCTTTGCCCTCGGCCTGCTTGTCGCCCATGATCGGCTTCCCGCCGGTCTGGTTGATGAGGTCGACGCTGACCTGGTCGCCCTGCGACTTCGTCAGGTCGGTCACGCGGACGAGCGGCATGTCCGGGCTGGTCTGGCCTTTCAGCTTCGCCTCGGCGGCCGATTGCTTGGGCGCCGCGCCGGTCAGGTTGTTCATCAGCGAGGGCTGACGTTGCGTGTTGGCGAACAGCGCCGCGCCGAAAACCTTGCGCGCGAGCGGCGAGCCAACGGGAACAGTAGTTTGGGACATATAGCCTCCAGTTCGTGGGATTTACGAAGTGAGGCGCGCCAGCTGCGCTTCGATTTCATCCGGCGACATGTTCATGAAGCGATCGGTCAGGGCGCTGCCCGACAGCGCTGCAATGGCGTCTGCCTCGGATGCGGCGGCCGGCTGGCCGCCAGGGATATCGGAAAGCGTGGAAGGCCCCGATGCGTCAGCCGTCGCCTTCGCAACGGCCTGCGCAACGCGCGCGGCGGGATCGGCTGGCTGCTGCGTAGCCGCGGCCTTGTTGGCCTGGCTGGGCAGCTCGATCGCACCGTGCCCGGCTTCGTACATGCGCAGCGCCGCATCGAACCGCTCGGGGAGCGGCTTGTCCTTCCACGCGGCATTGGCGCGCAGCATGGTGTCGATGGCAGCGACTTCGCTGAACTGTTCCGGGGCGGAATCACGGAGATGGGCGAGCTTGGGGATCGACTGGATGGCATCCTCGACGGACACCAGTGCCTGCACCTGCTGTTCGCGGCGCGCGGTTTCCGCGTCCTCGGCGGCGGGCCGACCGGCGTCCACCTGCTCGCTCAGGCTCTTGGCCAGGTCGATCAGGTTGTCCATCCGGCGCGCCACGTCGGGAGCTTCTTCGCGTAGCTGCTCCAGCAACTGCTCGTCGACGATCTGGTCCAGATCGAGCGACTTGGTGGTCTTCCCTTGTTGGGCGGCAGCCTGGTCCTGCTCCAGCTTGGTGGTCAGGTCCCGCACCATCTGCTCGGCACGGATTGCGCGCTCGCGCTCCTGCTGCAGCACCTGGTAGGGGATGACGTGCTTGCCGTCCCTCGCCTGCACAACGGCCTCGCCTTGCGCACCTACAGCATCCTGGGTCGCCCCCTGATGCTGTGCGCCGCCCTCGCCGGTGCCGGGCGCTGCACCGTTGGTATCGCCCTGGGGTTTGGCGCCGGCGGCGTTGGCCGCGGCGTCATCGGCGGCCGACTGCTGGCCGGCGGCGGTGGTGGCATCGTCGCCACTGACCAGCGCTGCCAGCGCGTCGTCCGTCATGCTGAGGGGGTCGCGCAAGACCGCATCGAGGTTGTCGATGGGGTTTCCCGTCGTGGTTTCCGTAGTCATGTCTTCCTGCTCCTAGTTTTCGGATAGGTCCGTGGGTTGAAACGAAAAAAGCCCCCGGCGATTTCTCGGCGGGGGCCTGTGCTTTGCCCGTGTCCCAGGGCGGGGAATCTGTTTCGTCGTGCTATGCGGTCGTGGCTTGGCGTGTGCCCAGGCGCGCCAGCACCTGGTCGACCTCGTCGGTGAGCTGCTGGAATCGATCCTGCAGCTGGGCACCGCCAGTCTGTGCTTCGGCGCGGATGCGGGCCCGTACTGTCTCGGCCTCCTCATGCATCTCGGTCTGCTGCAGCCGGGTCTGCCACTCGATCGTGCGGTCTGCTAGCTGCTGGCGCAGCTTCTGCATTTCTTCCTCGTAGCGCGCCAGAGCGCCATCCACCTCGCCGACCGTGTCGCTGTCGCCGGCGGCGCCAGCCTCGCTACGGATGCGATCGGCCTCGGCCAGCAGCTTCTGGGTGCGGGCCTGGCGCTCCTCGATACGGGACTGGGCGTCCTGCATCGCGGCCTCGGCCTGCGCGTTCGCGGCCTGGCTGGCCTGCTCTTTTGCCGCCTTGGCCTCGGGCGAGTTCGGGTCGGCCTGGATGCCCAGCTGCGCCCGCAGGAACGCCGCCATGTCCTTGCGCTTGCTGAAATCGGACATTTCCAACGCGAAGGGGATCAGCAGCGCCTGCATGTTGGGCGGCATGGACTTGAGGATTTCGGAGAAGGCCGCGAACTGCTGCGCGCGGTAGGTCGGGGTACTGGGTACGTCGGACAGCGCAACCTTGACCGGCGCCGTCTGGACGTCATTTTCCTTGTAGGCCTGGCCGGTGACCGGATCCTTGCGAGGGATGTTCACCATCACCTTGCGCTTGACCGTGCCGTTATCCACCAGGATCTCGGCCTGGTCGGTCATGTCCTCTTTGATGAGGTCCAGCAAGGCATTACCCACGCCTCGGCGGGCGGCGCGGTAGTTGTCGTTGATCTTCGCCAGCGTGGTGACGCCCTGCTCCACCAGCGACTGAATCGCCAGGCCGGAGCTGGCGTTCGACGACTGGCCCATCATGGCGGCGTACACGCCCGCCGCCTCCTGGATGGCCTGCTTGCGCTCCTGCATGATCTGGAACTGCTGCTGAGAGAGGTCGAAATTCGATTCGACCTTGATATTGGCCCCGACGCGGCGCGCGGCAGGGTTCGTTACGATGAGCGCGTCAGCCCGGCCCAGCTCCCGGCTGGCATCGCTCATGGTGTTGTATTTCTCGTCCAGCGCGTCCGAGTCGATGAAGGTCCGCCGGCTGTTCATCAGCCACATCATGCGCGCGGCGCGGGCGTTGACCTCGTCCTGCGGCGACAGCATCGCCCGGATGATCCCGTAGGGCACGCCCGTCAGGTCCTCGCGGTAGCCGAAGAACGGGATATAGGGGAAGCGGCGGCGGTTCGTGGCCCGGTCCTGCACGCGGATGGGGCCAATTTGGAAAGCGCAGCGAATCTTGTCGTAGATGGCGACCTTGGGCTGGACGGCGCCGGCCGCGACCAGCGCGCGGTGCACCTGGTTCTGCTCGTTGAACTCCAGGGTCCGCCCGCCGGGCAGCGCCAGCACCAGGCCGCGAACCCATACCCGATACCAGACCTCAAAACACGTCACCACCCTGCGCTCGACGTCGCGCCAGTCCAGGTCATCCCACGTTGTGCGCGTGCCCTGTCCGATGTCGTTGAAGAAGTCCGCCGACATGCGGGCCTCAGTCGTCAGGTAATCCGCCCAGTCGCGCCACCCTGCCGCGGCCAGGATCATCTCCCGGTGCTGGGGGAAGAACGCGGCGATGTGGTCGGCGTCGTAGCGCTTCTTGCGCACCACGTAGCGGGCATCGCTCCAGTCCAAGGCGCGGCTGCGCCAGTCCCAGTAGATTTCGGAACGCGGGATGCTGGTGACGCGGTAGGGATAGTTGAACGGGTTGCTGTTGCGGGACACCTCGACGACCCCGAAGCCGGCCTTGATCTGGCTGGCGTAGGCGTCCGAAGTGGCGGTATCCGCCTGGGCCTCCCGCTCGGTTTCGTGCATCTTGGCCGACAGCGCCTCGGCCACGTCCTGGTACTGCTCGTCGTCGCCGCCAACGCGCCAGTCGGTTCGGGTCTTGGCCTCCATGCCCAGCACCGCGTTCACCGTAGGCTGGATCAGGTTGGTGACCAGCGGCCCCAGGCCTTTTTCCTCGAGACGAGCCAAGGTCTCGGCGTCCAGCTGGTTGCCGTCGTAGTAGTCGCAGGCCTTGTCCGCCTCGCGGCGCCAGCTCGGCTGGTTGCGGATCTCGTCCAGCCAGCGCTCGAGCTGGGACACGGACAGCGCGCCGGCGTCGGCCGGCGCCTGATCGCGGGCGTGCGCGGTCGCGCTGTCGCTGCCATCGAGGAGGCGGAAGCCGGTAACGGAGGTATTCATGCGCGCCAGGATTCCCGGTGTCGTTTGAAGTTTGCGGGCACGTTGTTGCGTGCGAAGCGGAGGGACATCACGCCGTAACGCGATGCGGAAATGACGTCGTCGTCGATCTTCACGATGGCGCCGTCCTTGCGGTGATAGGTGCGGTACTCGGAAAGCCACAGCTCCAGGTGCGAGAACACCTTGAATCTGCCTGTGACCATGCGGTTGAGCATGATCTGGATGCCGGCCTCGACGCCATTCGAGCCATCCTCGAACTGCGTGCGCTCCGGCAGCATGGACACGCCCTCGGCCAGGTAGGCGTCGCGCATCGGCGTGCCGGTGTCCTTCTGCGCCTGCAGGGCGTCATGCGGCCAGGCCACCGGGATCCAGCTGCCGCGACCCTTGATGGCGCTCGCGTGCACGGAAACCGGCTGCTTGGCGGCCGCGTAGACGTCGTAGACGTAGACGATGTCCGCGTCCAGGTTGTGTGCCAGCCAGGCCCCGGCCGTGGGGTGGTCCCATCCCAGGTCCAGCCCGCAGATACGCGGCCAGGTGTCCGGGATATTGAAGGGTGGCACTACGATGCTGGATTCCGGCACCGGGAACACCGCGCCAGACCCCAGCACCGGCTTGCCATAGGCACGGGCCTCACGCTCATGGTCGGGGTAGCTGGCCAGGATCGCGTCGGCCTGCTCGCGGGTGTAGTGCTCGGCATCGTAGATGCCCATGAACACCACAACGGTGCCCGTGTGCTTGTCGATCAGGAAGCGCTTGACCGTCGCCGACATGCCCTTCAAGGGCGTGAAGGTCAGGTACACCGGGCCCAGCGTGGTGTTGGTCCGGGTGACGGCCTCCATGTAGATGTCGTGGGGGGGCTCCTCGTCCAGCCAGACGAAATCCAGCGTCTCGGCCTGGAACTTTTCCCGCCCCTGCTCATAGTTTCTGAAGCCCAGCACGCTTTCGCCGGCCTGGACGTCACCGCCGCCGCCATGGCGCACCACGATCATGGACACGGCGCCCGGCACGCCGGCCAGCGGCGCCACTTCCTTGATGGCGTCGCCAGGGATGGCGCCCGTCCCGCGTTCGCTGTCGACGCCTGGCCGGCCCAGCAGCAGGCGCTGCATGCCATCGCGCGTCAGCGCTGACGACACCGAGGCCGCCCAACCCGCCGTGGACTTCTGGAAAACCTTGCCTTCCCACCAATCCGGGTAGCGCCCGGTCAGGTGCATGGCCGTCTCGTAGGCGCCCGAGAAGGTTTTCCCCAGCTGGTTTCCGGCAGAAAAAAGGCGCTCGCGGTATGCGGCGCCTTGTGCGTGGAACTCCCTCTGTTTCTCGTACGGCCGGTAGTACTTCAACCGATTGCGCTTGGCGCGCCAGGCACGCTCCTGCAGCGCCCTGGCCAGCATCACGCGCGGATTGGACATCAGTGCATCGTCGTCCCGGCACCAGCGCCTCCTGCGCGCAGCTGGGCAAGAACCTTTTCCACCGGGATGCCTTCGGCCTGGGCGATTTCCTGGGCAGCCTGCGCGATGGCGGCGTCCAGCTCGGCGTCGGACTTCTTGTCCAGGTCGCCCAGCCGCAGCTCCTTGCGCTCCACGAACATGCCCAGGTAACGCCCGATCAGCTCCAGATTCGGGGTCTTGGCCGCCAGCTTGAGCGTGAAATTGCTGTTGCGGTCCCAGCTCCAGCCCACAATGCAGCGGCGCACGCGCTCGGGCAGCAGCCGCAGATCCTTCGGGCTGGTGATATCGCGCACCACGCCATTCTCGTCCGTCACCACCAGGTCGGCCGCGTCGTAGAAGCCCATCGCCACCCATTCCTCGAGGACGCGCTGGGCGGTGACTTCCAGCTTCGCCGAAAGCTTGTCGCGCAGGACCTGCACCGCAGCGGCGACGTTAGCCTGGTTCAACAAGCGCGACGCGCCGCTGATGGCTGCGGCACCACGGGCCCGGTAGGCCGCCTCATAGGCCTTCGTCTGGTTCAGGAAGCCACCCGCCGCGAACTCGTCCACAAACCGGCGCTGCTGGGGCGTCAGCGGGCTATCCGCAGACACCACGCGACGGGCGGCGGTCGACAACGTGCGTTTCGAGCACGCAGGTGACTTCCGCGTCGGGTTGGACGCTTGAGGTTTAGGCTTGGGCATAAGCGGGAAGGTGTAACAGAGTCCAATACAATCGTAGGAGACACGCTTTCTACTGGAGAACGCATGGATGCGGACGACGTAGCGGAAAAATCACGGCGAAACCTGATGGTGGTGGCAACCGGCATCGTGGCAGTTTGGGCGCTTGGCATCCCATTGGACGGACGTTTAGTAGGTGCAGTGAACTTGAGCGAGGTGGAGCCCTGGCGCGCATGGGGATGCACGTCGCTGGTACTGGGCTACTTCTGGCTACGCTTTCATCTAGCACCCGATCAGGCAGCGCCTCGAGCAGCCTTCCGAGAGGAAAAGAACGCGGAACTCGAAGAGAGCTTCAATATCTACGTCGATCAACAGTTCAAGAACCTTGCGGAGCGTGGCAGCCGCACAGTGAATTTTCAACCTGTCGGTCCAGATACCCCCGGCACAATAGGACGCGCCCTTGTGAACCTGGAGTGGGGATCGTGGTTCCGCTCAGGCCAGGCAAATTATCTGACGTTCGACCTGGAACAGGACTTAATTCAATGGGACCGGCCGACCGGAATGGGAAAAACTTCATTCAAGGTTGCTATAAGCGCGATTCTGGGAATTTGGCTGAAGATGCACGCACGCCGTCTCCGTCTCCGAAATCTCACATGGCGAGGCCTAGAACTATCTTTGCCTTATGCCCTCGCACTAGGCGCAGCAGCGATCTGCGCGTGGAAGTTCGCGCTCAGCCTCTACAACTCTTTCCCTTTCGTGCGCCAGCTGCTTTCGGCATAAAAAAACCCCGCTCGGTTTTCCGGCGGGGTTTCTACGCGCACTGGTGACCAGTGACAGAATGGGGCCGATTTTGCGGGTGCGATCCGCAAATGTCAAGCAGCGGCCTCATTCTCTCCTACGATGCCGGCGCCGCGCAGCACGGATTCAATCAGCTCCATAGCGCGGGCTTCCTCGCCTTTCTTTCCTTCCTCAACCACGCCGGCGCCCTTGCGCACCACGCGCGAGCCGCGCAGCCAGATGGTGACTTTTCCGTTCTGATCCGTCACGGTGCGATCGCTGATGCCGGCGTGCACGGCCAGCTCGCCCAGCTGCACGCGGCCGCGGTTGGCCTTGGCAGCGAAGTACCGGGCGACGATGCCGTCGCGGACGGCGCGGTGCACGATGTGCCCGGACAGGACGCCGCTGGCCATGACGCCGTCTGACACAGCGCGCACCGCGGCAAACCAGTCCTGATCCCAGACACTGCTGCGGCAGCACGGGCACGGCGTCGTCTGCGGCATGAACCGGGCCTCCAGGATGCGCTGGTGCAGCGGCGACAACGCCTGCAGCTCGCGCAGGATGAATCCAGCCTGAGCGGCGCCGTCTACGCCGGCCAGGCCTCGGCCGGTGCGCGGTGTGCGATCGGCCATTTTCACCATGGCCGGCCGGTCCAGGGTGCCGGCGGAGTAGTTGAAGGCGTAGGTGAGCGCCTGGTGGGCACCCTTGAAAAGCGGTTCGGACACTGTGCGCTCCTGGCAATCGTGAAAATTCTGTGCGCCGGCCTGCCCGGCCAGCTGGTCATTCCTCGTCATGGAATCCGCCGGTGCGCGCGCGGCTGCCGCCGTGCATCGAGTGCATGGGCGGCTGGGCGCCGAGACGTTCGGCGTTCAGGCCCAGCCTGGCGGCCATGCGCAGCGGAGTGCGCGTGGCAACGCCCGGCACCACCTGCACCTGGCTGGCATGTACCGGCGTGAGCGTGGGTGCCTCGGGCGCCGGCTTCGGCTTTGGGTCGGGCGCGCGGTCGGATACCGTCCTGGTGGTGGACCCGGTGGACGTGCCGGCGGGGGTGCTGGCGGTGGTGGTCGCGCTGGCCGCCACTGCCTGCTCGGCGGGCTTTGCGGACAGCCAGCGCGCATAGGCCTCCAGCTTTGTCGCACCGACGCCCATGCAGCCGGCGCCGACGCATTCGTACCACTCCGAGCCGGCCGGGCGATCGGGCCAGAGGCGCAGCCGCGGACGCACCACAGGCCGCGCGGGCGCCGCGGTGCTGGCCGGGTATCGCCGGCGCTGCTTGGGCGGTTCGCCACGCTGGTGGCGCTGGACTGCAGTGACGATCTGCCACACCCGCTCCGGGGAGACGCCATAGGCGCGTGCCAGATCCGCGGGCAGTTCACCGGCCTCGCGCCTGCGGGTGATTTCCAAGTTGCGGTCGCTGATCTTCATGCGGCAGTCTCCAGGCCGAACAGCACGGACTGCGGGTCGTAGGTGTGCAGCCGCGTGATGACCGCCACCAGCCGCGCGCCATGCTCGTCGGGTTCGGCCCGCCGCGCGTGGATCTCGCGCACCCAGGCGTCATCCTCGAAAGCCACCTCCTTGAGGCTGTCCAGGACGACTTTCTGCGCGTTGTCCAGGTCCAGGCACTGCACGGTGTCATCCCATGCCGCGCCGTCCTTGCGCATGCGCTTCTGCCAGTCCAGCGGGCGGTTCGGGAACAGGGTGAATTCGACCTTAACGCGGCCGGCGATAGGCTGGACGACGCCGGCCTGGCGCGCCAGCGTCAGCACCTTCGCCTTGTAACTTTTCGCCTCGGGCGTGACGTAGGTGCTGGTGAACGACTGGCCGCCGCGCGACGTGATCGTGCGGCTGGCCCAGTAGCGGTTCGCGCTGATCGGGTACGGCAGCACCAGGGTGTGGGATTGGACAATCATCAGACTCCCTCGCCGCGCAGGTCGCGCAGCCATTCGATGCGCGCCTCGGCCTTGGCCACCGGCGCAGGTTGATAGGTCGCGCAGCTGCGGCGCCACAACGGGCTGACGAAGCTGCCGGGGCGATCGGTCATGAGCGCACAGCGGCCCAGGCCTTGGGCGGCCATGGCGGTGTGGTGGTGGCGCAGGGTGAAGCGCTGGCAGTAGACGCACTGGACGGCCGTGGTCACAGGTTCACCCCGTAGTCGGCACGCAGCCGCGCTTTGTCGTTTTCGGTCAGGCCTGCGCGCTCGATGACGCGGTCCTTGAACTGCCAGAACGGCTCGCCATCGCCTTGGACCAGGCCGAGCTTGGAGCCCTGCTCCGTGATGCCGCTGGCGCTGGTCACCCAAGCGAGCGGATCGGCGGCCCGCGCCGCAGCGCGCGGCTTGCCGTCGAGCCGGCTGGCGGCGACTGGCGGGTTCAGCACCCTGTCGACGAACACGTCGAGAAAGCCCGCGGTCACCGTACCCGGATCACCGTTGGCGTCGCGGTCGGCAACCGCCAGGCAATACGCCTCGGCCAGCTGCAGGCTGGTGATACCGGCTTGGACCCATCGCACGATGCGCGGGTCGTTGCCCTGCGCGCCACGCGGCGGTTTGCCGCGGTCCTTCTCCCGCTGGCGAAGCCAAACGGCAATGGCCATGGCCTGTTCGGCCGCGGGCTTGCCCTCCAGGACCAGCGGCGGCGGCAGGTCGTCCGCAGGGTCGTCCGCAGGGTCGCGCGCGGGAGGATGTAAAGCCGCCGCTGCTATATCTTTTTTATTATTGGTTCCGGTTCCGGTTCCGGTTCCGGTAGCGTCACTCCCGCCGGAATCCCCCGGGAGTCCCGCGCCTGTCCCGTGGGACAAATCAGGAGTACCGGGGGACGATTCGGGACCATTTCCGCCTTGGTTCGCCGCGCGTTCGGCCTTCTTTCGTTCGCGGTATTCGGCCTTGCGGTTGCGTTCGCCATCGCGGCGCTCAATCATGTCCAGAACGCGCTCGGCGAGCGTGTCGTGGTACAGCCGGCCATCGTCCGCCAGCCACCAACCGCGCATGAGGCGCGCCTTGCAGGCCTGGAATTGGCCCAGAGGCATACCGATGCGCGCAGCGATCAATTCGTCGTCCTGCGGCAGACTGCCGCAAGGCGTCTGCTCCCAGGCGGTCATCCACAGCATCAGCAGCCACGGACGGATCTCCGGTGCCGCAAGGGCCCAGGTATCAGACTGGCGGATGCGTTCGTGGTCGAGTTCGAACCGCCAGCCTTTGGCGCGCGTGTCTGCCGGGTAAGGCGCGGGCTTTGTCATGAATGCTCCGCAGCAAAAAGCCCGGCATGGTTGAGCGCCTCCACGCAGGCGGGGTTCAACCAAAGGCATTCGGTCCGCACGCCGGCACCGCGGGCTGCGCTGATACGCGCGGTGGTCGATGCTGTAGCCCATCCGGCCAATGCATCGTCATAAAGAGTGCTGGGGTAGCCGGAGAGTGCGACCATGCCCTGCACACCCCGCAGAACTTCAAGCAGGGCACCATGCTCCCCGTCGGTCATTTCGTGGGCGTAGTAGCGCCCACGCTTCGCGTCGGCATATCGTGTCCTGTGCAGGTAGGGAGGATCAACGAAGAAAAGCGTATCGGGCGAGTCATGCTGCCGGATGACCTCGACTCCCGGACGATTCTCGATCATGACGCCGGAAAGACGGTGAATAACCGGGCCGAGTGTTGCCGGATATTCCGCCCACAATTGCTGCGCGGTGCCGTAGCGCCTGCGCGTGTCGATACGAAACCCCGTCGCCCCCTTCGTCGCGCCTGCTGACCCAAAGCCCATGGACGCGCGGATAATTGTTCGACGCGCTTGCTCCACGGGATCCGGATGAGCTTCATAGGCACTGTCGAACTCATCACGCGCGTACGGCGTCAGGCTAACCATATCGATCAAACGCGCGCTGGCCACCGGGTCGCGGAGCACCCGAAACAGATTCACGATATCGCCATCGAGGTCGTTGTAGACCTCAGCATAGGCTCGAGGCTTTTGCAGCAGTACGCCGGCAGCGCCGCCGAACGGCTCAACGTAGCAGCGGTGCGGCGGCAGGTGCTGGATGATCCAGGGCGCCAGGCGCCATTTCCCGCCGTGGTAGCGGATCAAGGGCCGTTTGGGGGTCATACCCTACCCTCGAGCGCGCTAAGATGGCACACATGCACTCTGGAGAGGCTATGAACGTTCGCAAATCTATCAAGCTGGGCTTCAATGGCCTTCTGCTTGCCGCGGCCGGCGCCTTCATCGGCGTCGGTATCTTCGCGGTCGTTTTCGCCTGGTTCGCCGGTTCGTACGCCCCCTCCACCAGTTCCGATCTGGCGGCATGGATTCAAGCCATTGGATCTATCGGTGCCATTGCCGCGGCCTACTTCTTGGGTGAACGCCAAGCACGACGAGCCCGCGAGCAAGCCCTCGAAATATTCCGTCTTCAAAGGACTAGAGTTGAGGATGGAAGCCGAGGAGTCGTCAGCCAACTCTACGGCGAGATTCTCGCCATATCGCAGGCGGCGCACCGCTTTGACTACCGCACCTTTTCCGAGTTCTGGCAAACATATCTCAAGGGAACCTGTGCCGCGGCCCTTGACGCATTCGATCATCTGCCGCTGCATGAACTGGGCAGCAATAGGAGAGTTCAAGTGGGATTCGAGATGCGCGGCATTGTCGTCCACACCACGGCCCGCATCACTCAAATGCTGGAGGCTGAGATCAAGGTTGACGACGCCACATCCGCGAGCGATCGAGTGAACCGGCAGCGGTTTGAAGAAGGGCGGCGCATCATCGAAATTCGAAAGGCTGCCGAGATATCGCTTGAGGGACAGACGAAACTTCGAGACTCGTTCTACAGCACTTATCAACAATAGGCCTCTCATACTGCCTCTCCACCGTGCACGGCCAGCGCCGTGACAATCGGCCTAACCCAGATGGGCGTCGACGAGAGCTGGAACGTCTCCCCGGCGCGCGACAGCAGGATGGCTCGGCCGATTTCCTCGGCCATCGCCCGGGCAGCCTTGCGAGGCACAGCGTTGCCGATGCGCTCGCGGTGGGCGCTGTCGGAAAGGCCGTCCATCTGGAACACGTCACCTCGCTCCTCGGCCTCAGCGTAGTCGTCGGGGTCGTAGATGCTCTGCAGTGCCGCCAGCTCAAGAGTCGTGAACGGCCGGTGCCAGGTGCCGTCCTCGGCGATGATGCGGCACACCAGCTTGTCGTTGGCGGCGGGCAGTGAAAACTGCGAATTTTCGAAATTTCGCGGATCGGCGACAGTCCATCGGCCGTTGTCGTGGCAGGCGGACGCCGACACCGCGCCGACATGCTTGTCCCAGGCAGCGACACCGTAGTGCCCTGCGGTCAGGTAGTGGTCGCCGCGCTCGCGGGCCAAGCCCGGCCGCGGGTCGGCGACGGCGAATGCGCCATTGGCATAGCCGGCGATCACAGCATGGGAGTGTTCCGCCCAGTCCGCCGTGTGAAACTTCCCGTGCAGCTTGCTGGCATCCGGGCCGCCGCGAGGATCGGCAACGGCCTGCCCGCCGCTCGAAGGGCCGTGACCGCTGCTGACGGTGCCGGCGCTGTTGGTCCAGGGCACCACGCGGAAAACGTTCTTGTGCGTGTCCGCCCCGAAGCCTCGGGGATCTGCAACACACTGGCCCGTGCCGTGGGCGCCGGTCACTGCGCGCGCGGCCTCGTCATATCGGACGATACGGAATTCGTTGCTGTGCTTAGCCGGGCCGTGGTGGCGCGGGTCGGCTACGCTGTAGGCGCCCTGCCCCGGCCCTTGCTGGCCTGCGATCGCACCGGTCGACGCGTCCCAACGGCGCACGCCGTAGGCCTGGCCGTCCTTCCACGCCGCCGAAGGATCGAACCGAGGATCTGCGACTGAGAAGGCGCCCGTGACGGGCCGCGCGTTCCCCGTGACCGTGCCGCAAGGGCCTGACCAGTTGCGCACGCCCATCACGCCGGCGTGCATCTCCGGCACCAGCAGGAAGTCCCGCAGGTAGCCGTCCTGCACCGCCAGGCGGTTCAGACTGCGCCAGTCGCTGCCGGCCTCCACGAAAGCGAGCCGCACCCAGGTTTTCCAGCTCAAGTTCGGGATGCGGTGCATGGGGCCGGCCCGCAGGTCGCCCGGCAGGTGCATGCGGCCCAGTATCTCGCCCACGGCCCGAAGCGGCCGCTTGGGCGGCTCGTAGATAAACGCCGGCACCTTCTCGGCATGGCGCGCGATCAACAGGAACCGCTTACGGCTTTGGGCCAGGCCGCCCAGTTCGCCGCAATCGTGCGCGGTTTCGCGCACCACATAGCCGTAGTGGCGCAGCAGCTGGACGATCTGATCGAGGAAGTGGCGCCCGCGCGTGGCGATGCGCGGGACGTTTTCGAACAGGATGACCTCGACCGGGTCGTCCTTCCAGGCCTCCAGGCACAGCCAGATGCCGCGCAGCGTCAGTTCGTTCAACGCCTGGTACTTGGCGGTAAGACTGCGCGCGTGCGACAGCAAGCCCGAAAAGCCCTTGCACGGCGCCGACAGAAACAGGATGTGCGGCCGCTGGCCGCCAGCAGCGGCGCGAATGTCGGCCGGCATCGCCTCGACCCAACCGGCCGGGGGCTCGTGGCCGTGGAATGCGATGTACTGGTTGCGGCTGAACAGATCCCGCACCGTGCAGCGCACGCCCGTGAATTTCTCGAAGTCTGCCGCACCGGCCGGATCCACGTCGATCCCGCCCAGGCAAACCATCTCGCCCTCCAGGCCGGGGATGGCCGGTTTGGCGTCCTGCATGCCAGCCGCACCGATCCCCGATCCCGAGAAGACGCCGAAATGGTTGATCTTGGATTTGGCCATGGCGTCATGCCACCGTGCCGGCGCGTGCGCGCACAAAGCCGATCGCGCCGAACGCATGCTGCTCCAGCACAGCGCGGGCGTACTCGGCCTTCGTCTTGCCGCTCATAGTGGCCAGTGCGGCGATCGCGTCATACAGGTCAGCGGTGCAGGGAATGTCCAGCCGCTCAGTGCATTTGCCGCCAGTCGAGGATTCGGAGGGGCGGGATTCCAGGGAATGCAGGGTCGGGTTGCTCATGGGTTACCTATCGGATATTGCTCGGCTGGGCCTGGCGCGCGGCGGCGGGCACAATTCGGGTATGCAGTCAGGTCAAGGGGAAAAACAAAGGGCGCCGATGACCACGCGCAGGCGGCCGGCGGCGTCGAAAAATCGGATGCAGGTGGCGGTCACTTCGACGGCGCAGGCCAGTTCGACGCCCAGCAGCAAGCGGCGGCGGAAAGGGGACGCAACGGCGGCGCGCGGCCAGCGCGGTTCAGGCATCGCGCCCTCCCCGCCAGGAGTTCCCACGCAACGTAGAATCGGAGGCTCCTACACCACCCTTTTCTACGTTGGGGGAACCCTTATGGACGTCACCGCCATCTTTTCGATGGTTACCAATGCAGTCAGCGCCTATAAGGCGGCCGTAGAGCTTAAGGACGAAGCGCAGATCATTGCGGCCACCAACGAACTGCAGATGAAGCTGTCGATCGCCCTGGCGCATGTCATCGCGGTGCAGGAAAAGGATGCGGAGCGCGCCAAGAGCGAGCGCGCGCTGCTGACTCGCATACACGAACTTGAAGACCAGACCCGCGACCTTGAAAAGCGCATTGCCGACAGAGAGCGCTATGAGCTGGTCGAGGACTATCCGGGAACGCTCGCCCTTCGCCTTAAAGAGTCGTGCCAGAACGGAGAGCCCATGCATTACCTTTGTCCCGGGTGCCTGGACAACAAGCAGGTGAAGTCGATACTCCAGTTCTACGACAAGTCCAAGCGCCTTGCCCATTGCCCGGCGTGCACACAGAAATACCGATTTGCGGACGATCCGCCCTTGCGAATTTCGCGCCCTACGAGCGATTGGCGCACTTGACCGCGTCATACCGCCCCCTGCGCATGCTCCACCCTCTCGGCTCTGACGGCGCGATCGGCACATTGGGCGCCCGGCCCCAAGCCTCTAAACTGGTTGCTCTCACACAAACCACGAGGCAAGGAACCGAGCATGAAAGGCGAAAAGGAATTCATTCCCGACCCCGCAGCAGCGCAGTACGGAATCTACGAAGCCATGCTCGTAGCATTCCAATCGTTGATCCTGACGCACCACGACGCGGAGAAGCTTGTGGAACGGTTGAAAGTGGAGACCGAGGCCGCTCGTGTGCGAATGCTGAACAGCCAGGCTCGCGACGCGGCAATAGAGATGTTCGATTCGACGATGCACGTCCTGATTCCGACGCTGACCCGCGTTCCTCCGCCACAGCGCCCGACGGATGCCGACGGGTAACCGACAAATGGCGCGCGATCAGCGCTACCGCATCGGACGTGCTGGGGAGTTGGGGCGTTGAAGCGCGCTTAGACATGTTCGACCCCCTCGACCACAGGGCTCGCGCCCACGGCCGCATCGGAGCGGGCATCAGCAGGTGTGCCGTCGCTGCCATTGCGCGGCCCACCGCTGGCCGCCGTGGCCGACCGCTCGAAGTAGTCGTGCAGCGCCTGGACTGTGTGCACACGGGGGTTTTTCACCTCGCCGTAGCGCAGCTTGCGGACCGTGCTTTCCGGAACACCCGACCCAGCGGCTACGGCAGGAAGGTCAGGAAAGCGGACGGTGCTCAGGCGAGCGAGAACAGATGAGAGAAAGGTCGGCTGGTTCATGCGCCGCATTTTCAACCCATATTTGGGTTGCCGTCAACCCGCATAATGGTTGCCAGCCTTGGCATAGTTCCATTTATGGGTAAAAAATCAGCTGCTGAGGTTGTCGGGGCGAACCTAGACCGACTCATGACCGAGGCTGGCCTATCCAACGTCACGTTGGAAAGCCGGCTGTCTCGGCGCGTCACGAAGTCGACCATAGGGCGCATGCGCAACGCGGAGATCAGTGCCGGCATCGACAACGTCGAGGAAGTCGCGCGCGCATTTGGCTTAGAAGCCTGGCAATTCTTGATCCCTGATGTGTCGGCGGAGCACAAACCACGCCTCGTCGGGAGTTCGACGGCGGCCGGTCCGGGAGATGCATCGCTGAGCCCAGCGGATTCCGAATTGCTGACCCTCTTCAACCAGCTCGACGACGTCTATCGAGCGCTGCTCCTTGCCGACGCCAAGAAGTACCTGCAGGTGCAGCAGCCAGCTGTCAAAAGCGCCGCTGCCAAAAGGGCTAGTTCGTCCTGACATCCGACTCGTTTGGTCGAATGGGCAAGTAGTTTGCGGCTCCAATTTCGTTGTCTGGGGAAAAAAATTTACCCCCTTTGAAACAAATTAGATCGAAGCATGAACAGACTTTATTCTGCGGTATGTTCGTTCGTCGCTATCAGCGCCCTCGCCGGCTGCGCGTCACCCAAGACCTATTCCACCGTTCAGCAGCCGACCGGCACCGAACTTAGGGCCGACCTCTCAACGGTCATGCTCCGCGAGACGCGCACTGGCGACCTGCCCAACGCATTCGGCAATGCCGACGTTTTTGGACGGAAGGTAGATAAGGGCTCACGGTCCATTTTCTACCAGGGCCTGCGCGACGATGGGTCTGTGGTCCTACGGGTGGTCACCATCGACGTTGCATCCAACGAGACGACCATGAATCGCACCCCGATGTCTATGACTACAGCGTCGGCTTATAGGGTCGGAAATCAGGCTTACGGCTCCGCATTGACGACCCATTCCACGCCCGGGAAGACAGAATCCTTGCCCCCGAACGCGGCCGATTTGGTTGTCCGCCCGCCCTGGCCTGCACTTGTCGAATGGGGCGGCCACCAGCTCGAAATCCGATCGGCCAGTCCTGCGTCCGTGACGTACATCATCAAGTAAACGCACTGACTCCGGCCGCTCAGTGCGGCCATATTTTCATTCAAAGCAACCCATTTACGGGTTGACTAACCCGTTTTTGGGCTGTAAATTTCCTCCCGTCGACCCATTTGTGGGTCATTAGAGACGAGAGGAAGCCATGCTTTCCACCCACTCGGCGCCCGTGCCGATCAATCCGCCGCCCCTGCAGGGAGACGGCTACTCGGTGGTCCACATCCCCCCGCGACAGCTTTCCGACGCCGACATCGTCAGTGTCCTCTGCGACCTGTTCGCCGGCCGCGCCGCTACCGCATTCGGCGAGTCCTTGGATTGGTGGGCGGAAACCTTCCAGTGCGATCTGGCCGCCAAGGCCGCCGGCGGCGTGGTGCTGGCCGCGATCAGCAAATGGCCCTTCGATCAGCGCGCCAGCGCCGAGGGCGTCAAGCAGCTGCAGGCCGAGCTGGTCAAGCGGGCCCGACAGATCCTCGCCCGCGGGGTCCAGCCGTGACCAGCGCCCTGATCCTCGTACCCGTCGCCTTCCTCATGGCGCGCGGGATCGACTTCATCGCGGCCGTCCTGCGCCGCACCGATCCGTGGAGCCCGACCGTATGACGATCCAAGTCCTCGGCGTCGACCCGCGCAGCCGGAGCAAAACCCAGCTGACCGCGCCCGCCCCCCTGCCCTACGTCTCCCGCCGCGCCCTGGCGCGCGTGCGCGATCGCATCGAGCCGCCCACGGCGTGCCACTGCTGCGGCGGCGCTGTGCGCCTCGTATCGAACGCAACGATTTACGGCCGCGAGTACGGCCCCTGGCCGTTCGCCTACCGCTGCGCAGACTGCGGCGCCTACGTAGGTCTGCACCCTGACACCGACCTGCCTCTGGGCATCATGGCCAGCAAGCCGACCATCCAGGCCCGCAAAGCGGCCAAAAACACGTTCCTGGCCCTGGTTCAGGAGCGCTATGCCGGCAAGCAGAGCGCGGCCTACGCATGGCTCGCGCGCGCGCTGGGCATCTCTCCGACCATCTGTCATTTCGGCATGTTCACCCAGGACCAGGCCGAACGCGCCGGCGAAGTCTGCCGCCTCGCACGCGAGGCTCGAGCATGACCGCAGCGACTCTCTGGGTCCTCTTCGCGTTCCTGCCGGCCGGCTACGACCGCCCGCCCGTCATGCGCATCGAACGCTTCGACACCGCCGCGGACTGCGAGCGCGTGCGCGCCCTCTTCCCGCCGTCGACCACAACTTTCTCCTGCCTGCCCAGCCGCCAGATCCGAGCTGGGCAGCCCCTCTCCTTGGAGCAACGCCAATGAAGCCCACCCGCAAGCTGGTCCGCGCAGACGGAACCGAAACCGAACTGCACGGCCCGCACGCCCTGGCCGATGTCCGCCAGATGATCGGCGCCGACACGCTGGACACCGTCCGGATGCTCGATCGCGTCCACGTCATGCTGCTCGATGACGAGGGCCACGCCAAAGGGTTGCCCGTCAACGCGGAAGCCACGCGACGCTATCAGGACGTCTGCATTCCCGGCACGACCTGGGAAATCCGTGGCGACGTCGTCATCGTGCCGGACACCGACTATGCGAGGGAAGCATGACCCGACGCCTTCGCATCCTCTGGCGCCGCGCCCGCCGCACCGGTCGCGACCTGGACCTGGCCGCTTACGCGGCAGGCGTCATCGGCGGCGTGGTCTTCCTGGCCGCTCTCACTGGCGTGCTGGGCCCGACGCTCGACGCCCAGCGCCAACAGGTCGGCGCCGAGCGCCATGCCGCCCGCTGATCGGAGCTGCCGACATGGAAGCCAAAATTTTCACCGTCCGCGCCTCCAGCTGGGGCCGTCTGTTCGACTGCGCGCACGCCTGGGAGGCGACACACATCCTGGGGATGAAGAAGCCCGCCGGTATGCGCGCGCTGCTGGGCACCGCCGTGCACGCTGGCACCGCGGCATTCGACCGCGCCCGCCTGGACGGAACGGACTGCACGCCCGACGACGCCGCCGGAGTGCTAGTCGATGAACTGCGCAACCCTACCCAGGAGGTCGACATGGCACAGGACGGCCTGTCGATCGACGAGGCCGAGCGCATCGCCCTGGTGGTGCTGGTCAAGTACTGCGCTGAAATCGCGCCCAGCTTCGAGTACATCGACGTCGAGACGACGCTAGACCCGCTCAATATCGACTGCGGCAACGGCATGACCGTGCGCCTCACCGGCACCATGGACCGCGCCCGCGTGGCCGCGACCGAGGGCGGCATCGTCGTGCCCGATGTCAAGACCGGCACGCGCGTCCTGGTCGATGGCAAGGCGGTGACCCAGGGCCGTGCCGCACAGACCGGCACCTACCAGCTCATGTACGAGGCCACCAAGAAGGTCACGACGGTGGGCTCGCAAATCATCGCGCTGTCCACCAGTAGCCGGCCGGCCGCCGCGGTAAGCCCCATTTTCGATGCTCGCCGCGTGATGGTGGGCGAGCCGGAAAAGCCCGGTCTGCTCGAGCACGCCGCCGCGATGTTCCGCACCGGCCTCTTCCCTCCCAACCCTTCCAGCGTTCTGTGCAGCCCCAAGTACTGCGCCCGCTGGTCGTCCTGCCTTTTCCGATAACTAGAGGAGCCCAGCATGTCCCTTCACCCCGTCAGCCGCGACGTGTTCGTCCGGCGCACTGATCTGAGCGGCAAGTCGGTCGTGACCCAGCACCTGGCCTGGGACTCTGCCCTGTTCCTGGCCAGCCAGGTCAAGCAGTACCACACCGACGCCAAACCTGAGGAGCGCCAGACCGTCGCTCTCGCCACCGCCGCGGCCTACCGCGACTACCGCAACAGCCACAAGCAAGGACGTTAAACATGACCCAGACCACAACCGTTCAGAGCCTGCGAACCGAGCCCGAAGCACAGATGCCTGTCGTCGCTCCCGGCTTCGGCAGTCTTCAGAGCTTCGAGCTGATGCAGCGCGCTGCCCGTCTCCTCATCAATTCGACGCTCCTGCCGTCCAGCTACCGGCAATTCAACCCCGGCAAGAAAGACCGCTACGGCAACGTCACCGAGTGGATCGAGAACCCCAACGCACTTTCGAATTGTGTGGTTGCGCTGAACATGTCCCAGCGTATGGGCGCCGACCCGTTGATGGTGATGCAGAACCTGTACATCGTCGAAGGTCGCCCGTCCTGGTCTTCGCAGTGGATCATCGCCGCGATCAACGGCTGCGGTCGCTTCTCGCCGCTGCGCTTTGAAATCAAGGTTCTTGGCTCGAAGCTGGTGCCCTACAAGACGACGTACTGGGAGGATAACCAACGCAAGACGCGCACCGAAGACGTGGCCATCGTGGACAAGGTGTGTATCGCCTGGGCGGTGGAAAAAGAAACGGGCGCGCGCATCGAGTCCCCCGCGGTCAGCATCGAAATGGCGGTGCGCGAAGGCTGGTACACGAAGAACGGCAGTAAGTGGCAGACCATGGATGAGGTCATGCTCCGCTACCGCACCGCCAGTTTCTTCGGCAAGCTCTATGCGCCCGAATTGCTGATGGGCCTGCAGACGGTCGAGGAAGCCCAGGACATCATCGAGGCAACGGCCGGTCCGGATGGCACGCTCAGCGTGAACGTGGACGAACTGCGCGCCAATGCGGCAGTGGCGCAGCGCCAGCCGTCGGCCGCGCCCGCCGACATCACCGATGTGGAAAGCCGGGACACGCAACAGGCCGCGCAAGACGACATCGCTCCCGCGCAGGCGCAAGCCGAGGCCAGCGATCCGGCGCAGGAGGCGTCCGCCCCCGTCACAACGACGAATGCCGGCGCCAATGCCGCGCGTCCGGGTGAACAGGCCGAGCTGCCCGGCGCCGGCGCTGCAGACGAGGAAACCCTGGACCCGGCTAAGGTGGAAGCACAGTTGCGTGCCGCCAAGACCGTCGACGTCCTGGACGTCGCTGCCGACTTCCTGCCCAGCATCGCCGACGACAACGAGCGCCACCGCCTCACGCATCTGTACCAGCAGTTGCGCACCTCGATGACGGCCGCGGCCCAGCGAGGCGGCAGCACGCGGCGCCGCAGCGTCCAGGCGCCCGAATAAGGCCAGGGGACCGATATGGTTTTCTTCCGCAACCTTTCGGTCTACAGCCTGCCCGCCGGGTGGGCTGTATCCCTGCCCCAGCTGCTTGCCATGCTGGAGCGCCAGCAGTTCGCACCCACAACCGACCTGCAGGCCGAGTCCACCGGCTGGGCGCCGGTCCACGAAGGATACGGGCTTGCCCACGAAGTTCAGGGGCATCTGCTGCTGCGCCAGCGCACCGAGTCGCGCGTCATGCCCGCCAAGGCGATCGACCTGCAGGTGCAGGAAGCCGCGGCGAAGGTCGAGCAGGCGCAGGGCTTCAAGCCCGGCAAGAAGCAGCGCAAGGAGATCCGCGAGCAGGTCATCGACCAGATGCTGCCCGCGGCCTTCCGCCAGCAGGATGACGTGCTGATTTGGATTGACACCGACGCGGGTCGCCTGGGGATCGACAGCGCCTCGAGCGGTCCGCGCGACGCCGCGGTCGGCCTGCTGTGCAAGACCATCGACCATTTCGCGCTCGAACGCCTGTCCGTTCGCACGGCCGCGGCCGGCGCGATGACTGCCTGGCTGGCGAATGACGAAGCGCCCGACGGGTTCACCATCGACACGCTGGCGGACCTGCGCGCGGCGGGAGAAGGCGCCGGCGCGGTGCAGTACGTCAACCGGCCACTGGACCCCGAGGAGGTCCGCCACCACATCGAGAGCGGCATGCAATGCACCCGCCTGGCCCTGACCTGGCAGGACCGCATCTCGTTCGTGCTGGATGACGAGCTCGTGCTGAAACGCATGGTACCCGCCGACGTCGTACAGATGGATGTCGAGCGCACCGCCAAGACCGAAGCGGAGGAATTCGAGGCTGATTTCTTCCTGATGGCGACCACGTTGCGCGGCTTGGTGGTCGACCTGGTCGACGCGCTTGGCGGCGAATTCGTTGACGACCGCCAAGCGGACATGTTCCGCACCAGCACGGGGCCCGCCCTTCTCGCGGACGCCCCCGACGACGACGGCGCCGACCCGCTGCTGGCCGAAGCCCGCCGCGTGGTGATCGAGAACCGCCGCGCGTCAATTTCCCTTGTTCAGCGCCATCTGCGCATTGGCTACAACCGCGCCGCGTCGCTTCTCGATGCCCTCGAGGAGCGCGGCGTGGTGACGGCCATGCAGCCGGATGGCGGCCGTGAACTGCTTGCCATTTCCTGAGGAGCAACTATGCGAATCAACCGTATCACCGTCGAGAACTTCCAGGGCGCCCGCGCCGTTGACCTGCAGCTGCCCACCCCGCTCGCGCTGGTGTCGGGCCTGAACGGCGCAGGCAAGTCGACCGTCGCCGAAGCCGTCCGCCTGGCGCTGCAGGGCACGCCGGAGCGGGTCGGGCTGAAAAAAGAGTACGACATGCTGGTCAGCGATGGCGCGAAGCTGGGCGCCGTCACGGTCGAGCTGGACGCGGGCCCGGTGTCCATGACCCTGCCCAAGGGCGTGGCCGACGGCCAGGAGCTGGTGCCGACAAGCCCCGCCCTGCCCTTCGTCCTGGCCCCTGAGCGCTTCGCCCTGGCCGAGGCAAACGACCGTCGCAGTCTGCTGTTCACGCTGACCGGCGCGAAGATCCGCCCCGACGATATCGCCGCTCGCCTGCTGGCCCGGAACTGCAGCGCCGAGCTGGTGACCCAGATCAAGCCCATCCTCCGCACCGGCTTTGCCGCGGGCTCGAAGTACGCGAAGGACCAGGCCACCCAAGCCAAGGGCGCCTGGCGCACCGTCACCGGCGAAGTCTACGGCGACGTCAAGGCCAAGGACTGGGCCGCCGACGAGCCCGCCTTCGACCGCGCGGCCCTCGAGAGTGCCGGCGCAGAGCTGGCCGGCCTGGACGAACGCATCGAGGCGACGGCGCAGTCCTTGGGCAAGCTGGTGCAGAAGGCCGAGGCCTACGCGGCGGCGCGCGATCAGCTGGCCGCGCGCCAGGCCAAGGCGGCGCGCCTGCCCGAGCTGACCCGCAAGCTGGAATTCGACCTCGCCGAGCATGGCAAGGCAGTTGCCCACGTCGAAGCGCTCCAGCTGCGCGCTGGCGCCGGTCCCCGGGTGGGCCTGGTGCACGATCTGGCCATCTGCCTGGACGACGTCTACAACAGCGAAAAGGCGAACGCGGCGCTGCCCGGGCCGCTCGATATGCGGATCCTCGAGGTGCTGGAACGCTACGAGGCCCAGTATGGAAAGCTGGACGCCCCCGGCGACGCTGACGCCGCGGCGGCGCTGCCCAAGGCCATCGACGCCAGTGAGCTGATGGCGCGCAGCGTCGAAAACGACCGCCGCGATATCGCCGCCGCGCAAGAAGCCGCCGCCAGCTTGGAATCCGTGAACGCTCCGGAGGCGATCGACAGCGCCGACGTCGACGCCGTGCGTGCGCAGCTCAACGCCATCAAGGAACAGCGCAAAGAAGCCCACGAGCGCGTGCAGACGCTGCTGAACGCCAAACAGGCCGCCGACAGCGCGAAACAGCGCACCTCCAACGCCGCGCGGTACCACGGCGAGGTGCAGGCCTGGGCCACGATCGGCGACGCGCTGGCGCCCGACGGCATCCCCGGCGAAATCCTTGCCGAAGCCTTGCAGCCGATGAACGACCGTCTCGCCCAGCTGGCGAACCTGGCCAACTGGCCGGCGGTCGCCATCGCCGGGGACATGGCCATCACCTACGGCGGCCGCGCCTATCGCCTGCTGTCCGAGTCCGAGCGCTGGCGCACGGACGCCCTGATCGGGCTCGCGCTGGCCGCCCAGTCCGGGCTGCGCTGCGTGCTGCTGGACCGCTTCGATTGCCTGGACCAGCCCGGCCGCGGCGACCTGCTGGGATTGCTCGACACCCTGGCTGCCGACGGCGAGCTCGACACGGCCCTGGTGCTGGGCACCCTGAAATCTGCCCCGCCCGCCCCCACCGACCTTTTCACCAGCCACTGGATCGACCACGGCACCAACGCCCAGCCCGCCCTGCGCGCCGCCGCCTGACACAAGGACTACGACATGCACAACCTCGGATTTTTCTACGATACCGAAACCACCGGCCTGCCGCGATTCAAGGATCCGTCCGGCCACCCCGACCAACCTCATATCGTGCAGCTGGCCGCAGCGCTGGTCGACCTGGACTCGCGCGAGACGGTCGCCAGCCTGGACCTGATCATCCGCCCGGACGGCTGGATCATCCCCGACGAGGTCACCGATGTTCACGGCATCACCACCGAGTACGCCACGGCGGTGGGCGTTCCCGAGGCGTTGGCCCTGTCGCTATTCCTGCAACTGTGGGCCGGGCACAAGCGCATTGCGCACAACGAGCCCTTCGACGCCCGAATCATCCGGATCGCCCAGCACCGCGTCGGCGAGCTGGAACACGACCTTGAACGCTGGAAGACCGGCACGGCCGAGTGCACTGCGCGCCTAGCCACGCCCATCCTGAAACTGCCGCCCACCGCCAAGATGGTGGCCGCCAACCGGCGCCACCACAAAACCGCCAACTTGGGCGAAGCGGTGCAGTACTTCACCGGGAAGCCGCTGGAAAACGCGCACAGCGCCCTTGCGGACGTGCGCGGCTGCATCGACGTCTACTTCGCCATTCAAGACCTTCAACGGGAGGCAGCGTAATCATGCATCCCTACATGAACCGCAAGGATCGGCGCTTGGTCCAGCGCATAGAAACGCGGCGCGCACGCGTGCGTCGAATCGAGCGCCCCAAGGCGTCGCCCATGATCATCGGGGCTGAAATCGTGATGCGCCCGCTCGAGCAGCTTTTCGACGAGCTGGACCGCACCGGCAAGGTGTCCGTAAACGCGAAAGGCTATCCCGACTTCCTGGCGTGCGACGGGCATCGGTACGAGGCCGCGCCGGCGATCGAGGGGCTTATCTGGCACTTCGAAATGTGGGGTATCCGTCACCGCAAGGAGTTGCCGTTGCAGCCCCTGCGCGACCTACACATTGCCCTGCATTACCTGGTGCCGATCCAGGAGAGCACGATCGAAGGGCTGCGGCAAGCACTGCCGGCGTTGCGCCGCGTTATCGCTCTGGGTCAGCCTGCAGATCAGGTCGACCTGTTCCAGCAGACGCAGATCAAGGCAGCCATGGAGGGTCGAGCATGAATAAGATCGCGAACATCTGGCACCTGGCTCCCGTCGCAGCCGCCCAGAACGAGCTGGCCGAAGTGCGCGCGGCCTTGGGCTTTCTTCCGCGACACTATGTCGCCATAGCCGGCCTGGACCGCCTTGCCGACCTGCTGGCGGCCTCGGATCCTTCCACGCTCCCGCCCGCCAGCGCCACCGAACACGACGAGCCCGTCACCGTTACCGTTGACCATGACCCGCGCGGCGTCAGCGTTGGCGTGAGGCGGGGATCGCACTGCATCTACAGCGGGGCGCATCCGATTTCTGCCTCTGCTGGCGATGCGCGAGATGCGGCGTTGTATCGCTGGCTCAAAGCCAATATTCGACCGGGCTACGAACTTCCTGGCGGCTTCTACATCGACGACGAAAGCACCGAATCCTGGGACCGAACCATCGAAGCTGCCCAGCGGCAGGGAGACGCGTGATGGCCCTGCCCTACAGCACAGCAACCAGCGGCGAGAAGGCACTGGGCGAAATCCAGAAGCTGCTGCGCGCCTTCGGCTGCAGCAAGTTCGGCAGCATGGTGGACGACGGCGCCGGCGAGCTGCTGGTGCAGTTCGAATACCGGGGCCGCCAGGTGTCCGTGAAGGCGTCAACGAAAGGCTACGCCGCAGCCTGGCTCAAGGAAAACCCGTGGAGCAACCGCCGGACCGGCACGCAGGCTCAGTACGAGAAAAGGGCCATGGATGTGGCGAGCGTCGCCGTCTATTCGATCCTGCGCGACTGGATCAAAGGCCAGATCATGGCCATCGAGACGGGCATCCTGTCATTCGAAGGGGCGTTCCTCGGTCAGATCATGCTGCCGACGGGGCATACCCTGCTCGAGCATGCAACGGCGGCCAACCTTCTGCCGGCGCTGGACGTCGACCAGCAGAACGGCCGGGCCGCGGGGAGGTTCGCGTGATTTACGCAGCTTTAAGAGAGCCCCTGTCAGGCCAATCCTTCACCGGATTGGAGCTTATCCAAAGCACGCTCAATCGCCTCTTTCTTTTGATTTTGATACTCGACCTCCATAGTCGCGATCCGAATCGCGTCAGGCCCATACGCTCGTGCCGTAAGGAGGCCGTTGGCGGCCGCAGCACAGTCCTCGACGGCAATCGCATATTGAGCCTTCTGGAATTCAATAGCGTCCTTGTCGATCATCGCAACGTTCTCCAAATGAATTTTCGAACGATTGTAGGCCAGACGAACTTGGGAAACACGGGACAAGCAACATGATCAACCAGAACAACGCCGCCCAGACCGTGCTGACGGATGACGAAATTAACGCCGCATGTTGCCGGCACGCTGCCGATACCGGATGGCACGCCGAAAATGACCGGAAGAAGGCGCGGGCAGTCGAATCCGCCCTGCTGTCCAAGCTGCGCGCAGAGGGCGCGCCGGTGCATCAGATTTTCCATTCCTTTGGTGCCTGGGAAGATGTCGATGCGAGCACCCTCGCTAGACGCGAACAGGACGGCAGAAAGGTGCGCACGCTCTACGCCGTTTTCGTGGCAAGCGCCCCTGTACCCGGCGGGGATGTGATGCAAGACCAACGCAAAGAATTCGAAACCTGGGCCGCCGACCACTATGCACAATTCGGTCAGAAGCCGAATCTGGCGCCGACGGCCCGTCAGCCGCACAACTATGCCGACATGAACGTCAATTCCCTCTGGTGGGGATGGCAGGCCGGCCAAGCCGCGATGCTGGCTCGTGGCGGCGGGGGAAATAGATGACACACGCAGCCCAACACCAAGCACCGGCCGCGGCGCCGAAACTGCTCTACCGTCTGCGCGAGGCTGAGCAAGCCCTGGGCCTGTCGCGCACGATGATCTACCGCCTGGTCAAGCGCGGCGATCTGGAAAAGGTTGTAATCGGGGACGCAACTCGCATTACCGTCTCCAGCGTCCAGGCACTCATCGAGCGAAGCAAGCAGAGGAAGGCAGCATGAGCAGGTATCATCTGGCCTTGTCCCTGGCGAACGCCAACCACGCCCCGAATGAGTAGCCAGATGAGTAGCTAGACCGGGTTTTTGGAGGGCTGCACCGCTGAAAGCCGCATGAATAAACGGTCTACGAAAACCATGAAATTAGCCACCTGGAACGTCAACTCCCTCAACGTACGCCTGCCGCAGGTGCTGGACTGGCTGGCCGCCAACCCGGTCGACGTGCTGTGCATCCAGGAGTTGAAGCTCACCGACGACAAGTTCCCCGAAGCCGCTTTCAAAGAGGCGGGCTACCACGCCGTCTGGGCCGGCCAGAAGACGTACAACGGCGTGGCCATCGTGTCGCGCATGCCGGGCACGTCGATGGTGCGCAACATTCCTGGCTATGAAGACCCGCAGCAACGCGTGCTGGCGTTGACCTTCCCCAGCGCGGATGGCGATGTGCGCGTAGTCTGCGCGTACTGCCCCAACGGCCAGGCCGTCGGCTCGGACAAGTACGCCTACAAGCTGGAATGGTTCGAGGCCATGCGCGCCTGGCTGGCCGACGAGATCAAGCAATACCCGCGCCTGGCGGTGCTGGGCGACTACAACGTCGCCCCGGCCGACGAAGACGTGCACAACCCTGAGAAATGGGAAGGCCAGGTGCTGGTGTCCGTGCCGGAACGCCAGGCGCTGAATCACCTGATCGACCTGGGCCTGACCGATTCCTTCCGCCTGTTCGAGCAGCCTGAAAAGTCGTTTTCGTGGTGGGATTACCGCCAGTTCGCCTTTCGCCGCAATGCCGGCCTGCGCATCGACCACATCCTGCTGTCGACCCCGCTGGTCAAGCGCTGCACCGCCTGCGTGATCGACAAGGAACCGCGCCGCAACGAGCAGCCGTCCGACCACGCGCCGGTGGTGGCCACGCTGACGTTTGACTAAGGCCCATTTCACGAGCCGCCTGCTTGCGCGGCCTGTAAATGTTCCTGTATAGTTTTGGTCTTGCTTGATTGGGGCGGTAGCTCAGCTGGGAGAGCGTCGCGTTCGCAATGCGAAGGTCGGGAGTTCGATCCTCCTCCGCTCCACCAAATTCCAGACAAAAAAGCCTTGGACTCGCGTCCAAGGCTTTTTTGTTTTCGAAAATCGGGATCGCCGAGGCTGCAAAAAAAACGCGGTAAAAACGCGGCCCACTGCGGCTGCTGAGGGACACCGCGACGGCTTATTGCGCCAGATTATGCAGCCTGGCCGCCGGCACCGGCTGGGCCATGCCTGCCCGAGCGGCCGGCTTGGGTTGCGCCGCGCCAGGCCGTGCGGACGGCTGGCGCCGCAGGCGCGTAGCCACCACGTCGTACAAAACCGCGCCGGGATAATGCATCAGCACGCCGCCTGCGACCACGGCCAAGGCGGCGACGGTACTGGCCAATTCCCAAGTGCTCATGATCGTTCTCCGTGCAAGGGGGTGGACGTGCAGCTTCGGCGCCACACCCATGGACGAAGTCTACCAACGGCCATGCAATTATGGTAGCGGCTGGTGTTGCTTGGAAACACGACGAAACAGCAATCGAACAATCAGCGTCGTCATCTGATCAGCGGTGAAAAATCGCGAATTCCCAATAGCGACGGACTGAGCCGGCGCAACGCCAGCCCAATTTCTTCAGCCGCCTGGCGATGAGCCAATTGAGCGAGCCATGCCCGACAAACAGTACATCCCCCTCCGTCGCAGCCATCTCCATCAAGCGCTCCGCGCAGGCAGTTGCCCTGACTTTGGCCAATTTGAAAGATTCCACACGACCCGTGTACCCAAGCAGCCAAGCCAGCCGGAAAACAACCAGCCACAGCGACAGCGAAAGCCTGGGAAAGCGCCAAGCGGCGTGGGGCATTTCCATCTCGCGAAACTGGCTGCCCGCGTCGACGATACGCTTGGCGCCCAGCGCCATTGCAGATTCCTGCGAGCGCGCGAGATGGCTACACACGGTCACCGCGCAATGGGCCGCTTGATCGATGGCAGCCTGCGAAGGCGGATACGCCAAATCGATACCCGCCGCATCGTATGTCTTGACCCAATCCCCAAACTGCGCCGCGCTCAGCCTGGCACTTCGGTCGACACTGGGCCGTCCATGCCTCATCAATACGATTTTCAATAGACTTCCTTCAACCGAGCCAAACTAAGTTAAATCCTTCGCCACGCCCCATTCCAGCCGTAAGGCCTTGATTTCCCAGACGCGCTGCGCGCTGCGTTCGGCGATGCACTTGGCGCGGGTTTCGGGTTCGGCCATTTCCGGGGCATCGCAGATGGCTTGCGTCTTGTTCAGCCATTCGCGTTGCGCCTGGCGCAGCGTTTCGGCGTGTTCGGGGCGCAAGGCCGGCGCGGCCAGGGTGTGGCGGTAGATCTGGTTCAGGCGGTCGTCGTAATACTGCTGCAGGAACGCGTAGGGACGGTTCGGGTTCAGCTCGCCGGGCAAGCGGCTGAGGTCGAAGAATTCGCCCTGGTTACCGTTGTAGAAACCGTTGTAGCCAACCTGGGCCTGAAAGAAGCGGCCACCGGCGTCGGCAGCGGAAGCGTTGCCCACCGGCGACGTGCGCCAGCGCAGCAGCAGGTAGTCGGTGTTGCCCAATTGCGCCACCACGTCTGAACGCAGGTTGGAAATCTGCAGGTGGCTGTCGCGCAACTGCACCGCGTAGCAGGCGCCGTCGGCGTTGATGTCCTCGGGCACGGGGCCGCTGCAGGCGCCGGACTGGACGGGGCTTTCGGCGAACTGTTCTTCGTTGCGGTCGATGGCGATGACGCCCAGGAGAGCCGCGGCCTGGTCGCCGTCGCGCGCCATGTCGAGCAGGTCGACCACCAGGGTGGCTTCGGCATGGGCCGGGGTGGCGACGACGGATAGCGACAGCGCCGCGCCGACCGCCCAGGCGCGCCACGTCCGGCGCGGGTGCGCGCGTGCAGCGGATACGTTCAGGCAAAGGTCGGCGGTGACCGGGAAAATAGGCATGATGGATAGCGTGCTTTGCGTCCGGGCGCTTATCTTATCCCAGCCGCCGCACCGACTAGGCGGTCCGGTTGAACTGCGCTACAACCCCATCAGCAATGCGTTCATTCGCCTTTTGCCACCGGAGTCACCCGCCCATGCCCTCCCCCGCCGCGCCTGCCGATGAACGCCTGCCCTTGCTGCTGAGCCTGAACGGCGGCTATGTCGATACCCTGGGGTTCATTGCCTTGCACGGCCTGTTCTCGGCGCACGTGACGGGCAATTTCGTGACGATCGGCTATGCGCTGGGCAACGGCGCATCCGGCGCCTGGACCAAGCTGGCGGCGTTGCCGGTGTTCTGCCTGGGCGTGTTTCTGGCGCGGCTGTACGGCCAGTCGCGGCGCGATGCGGGGCGGCCGGCGTTCATGTGGCTGCTGTCGATGAAGACGCTGCTGTTGTGCGTGGCGGCAGCGGTGGCGTTGGCGCTGGGGCCGTTTCCGGTGGGCGACAGCTGGGGGTTGTTCGCCACCGGCATGACGATGGTGCTGGCGATGTCGATCCAGAACGCGGTGCATCGGGTGCATCTGAGCGCGGCGCCGCCGTCGACGCTGATGACGGGCACCACCACGCAGATCATGCTGGACCTGGCCGATGCCGCGCGCGGTGAATGCGACGAAGCCGGCAGGCGCCGCATGGCGCGGATGAGCCGGGCGGTGCTGGCGTTTGCGGTGGGCTGCGGCGCGGCCGCGCTGCTGCACGCGGGCATCGGCCTGTGGGCTTTCGTGGCGCCGCCCGTGATGTCGTTGGTGGGCCAGGGCCTGGCGCGGCGCTATCCCGGCTGATGAGGCGGCACCCGCGCGGCCACCCTGCGCTGGCGGCCTAGCCCGGCTGACGCACCTGGCGCCCGGGCGCCGGATTGGCGGATGCCGTCGATGCCTCGGCGGCATGGGCCTCGGCGGCAGGCTCATCGGTCTGCCCGCCCCGCCAACGCGTAGCAAGGTAGTCATAGAGCCGCACGCCCGGCATGCGCACCAGCAGCATCACCAGTACCCCCAACAGCAGGCACCACAACACGGCGCGACCCGAGATCATGGCGCCCCCTCGGCCTGGCCGGCGCGCAAGTGGCGGCGGATGGACTTCGAGAAACCCATCGAGTCTTCGCCCAGAATGGGCGGAATGCCGACGAAGCCGCGTTCGCGCAGCGTCTGCAGCGGCAGGCTGGTGTCCAGCCCGCCCTGGTCGTACAGGTATTCGGGCAGATAGCCCGATAGCAGGATGCGGTAGTCCAGCGGCAAGCCCGGCACGATGGCGCGCACCATGCGATAGACCAACGTGGTGCAGTTGGCGGTGACGGTGTGATAGAAGCGCGGCGTGTCGGCCAGGTCGTTGGCCGTGCGGAGGTACGACAGGAACAGTTCGCGCATGTCCGCGACCGGCATCTTGACGGGGTAGATATAGACGTTCTCGGCGCGCGGGCCGGCGCGCACGTACAGCACGTCGCGTTCGTCGGCGGCCACCACGCTCAATTCGAACTTCTTGAAAAAGCCGCCCAGTTCGGAGAACTGTTCGCCGCGTTCTTTGCGGATCTCGACCGAGAACACGATGTGGCGCCCGTCGGCAAAGCCGAAGGACACCAGCGTGTGGGCGATGGCCGGGCCGTCCCAGTACGACAGCACCATGTCCACCGATTGCAGGTCGTTCAGGTCGTAGACGCGGGTTTCCCAGCGCGGCGTGTAGTCGGTGTCCGAGCGCCACTTGAAGTCGCGCACGTTGTCCAGCGTGACGATATTGCCGGCGACGGTGCCGCGCAGCGTCTTGGCGACATCGTCGGCCCAGACGCGGTCATTGGACGGGGCGATGGCCTGCCACCACAGCGCCAGGAGGACCAGCGCCACGACGTAGGCCCACAGCGCGGGCCGGCGCCGCAGCCGGCCGATGCCATGCCACAGGCGCAAGAGCGCATACAGGCCCAGCGCCGTCCAGGCCAGCATCAGCAGCCCCTTGGCCCAGGCTGCGGACGGCCCCTGGTACCACAGGGCCAGGCAGGCCCACACCATGGAACACAGGATCACGAGGCTCAGCGCGGCCAGGCCCAGCACACGCAGGCAGCGCCGGGCGAGGCTGGAAGCGTCAGGCGCCGGCGGCATGTTGGGCCACGATTTCAAGCACGCCGTTGATGACGAACTGCACCGCCATGCACACGAGCAGGAAGCCCATGATGCGCGAGATGGCTTCGACGCCGGTGTTGCCGATCAGGGCGACGATGCGGCCGGCCGAGCGCAGGCAGATCCAGAACAGCAGGCCCAGCAGCACGAACACGATGATCGGCGTGACGGCGATGGTCCAGGCGGGGTAGTGCCCGGCGGTTTCGCCGCCCACGGTCGAGGCGGCGCTGATGATCATGGCGATGGTGCCCGGGCCGGCGGTGCCGGGCATGGCCAGCGGCACGAAGGCGATGTTGGGCACCTGCCGGTGCACCGCGACGTCGGCGGCCACGTCGGCCTCGCGCTCGTCGGTGGCCGTGCTGGACGGAAACAGCATGGAAAAGCCGATGCTGGCCACGATCAGGCCGCCCGCGATGCGCAGGCCGGGAATGGAAATGCCGAAGGTGGCCATGATCCAGGCGCCGGCGTAGTAGGTCACCAGCATGATGCCCACCACATAACAGGCGGCCTGCCGGATCTGGCGTTCGCGTTCTTTGTAGGGAATGTGCTGTCCCAGGGACAGCAGCAGGGTCATCGAGGTCAGCGGGTTGGCCAGCGGCAGCATCAGCGCCAGGCCCAGGCTGACCAGCTTGCCCAGTTGAACCAGATCATCAATCATCGCGACAGGGGAAAGAGCGGCGGATCGAAGCAGGCGCGCAATGATCCGCCCGCACCGATTTGCACCAGGCCCTCTAGTGTAATGTAAGCAAAGGCAAGTTCTAGTATTTACCCTAGTCTCGGTTCCTATACGATGCCGCCTGCTTGCGCGGATGGCATCGGGTTGATCGATACGGCCGCCGCGCCCCTTTCGCCCTTCAGGAGTTTGCCCCTTGATGCGCCGTTTCTCGCCTTGCCTGTTCGCCGCCCTGCCCCTGGCGCTTGCCGCACTTGCCGCATTTGCCGCGCCCGCGGCGGCGGCGGGCATGGACTGTGGCCGCGCCCGCACGCCTGCCGAAATCGCCATTTGCGCCGACCCGGGCCTGTATGCGCTGGACGCCGAATTGGGCACCACCTACGGCAAGCTGCGCGCGGCCCAGCCGCAACAGGCCGATGCGTTGCGGCAGACGCAGCGCGGCTGGCTGAAGCAGCGCGACCTGTGCCGCGCCGATGCCGCCTGCCTGCGCACGCGCTATGAGGCGCGCGTGGCCGACCTGCAAGCGCAACTGGCCCGCGTGCAGGCGTATCAGCCCGATGAGATTGACCGCCTGGCGCTGGCCGACCTGCGCCAAGCCGTGGACGCGGCGCGGGCGAACGACCCGGAATTCCCGCTGGAGAAAACACTGGAGACCCTGTCGGTCAAGGCCGGCACGACGACCTTTGCCAACGTGCGCGACAAAGACAGCGATGACGCGGCGCACTTTCCCACGGCGCGGCCTGACGGCGTGACGGACGACGAATGGCGTGCCCTGCAGGCGTCCGGCCTGGAGGTCGAGGCCGAAGGCGGCAACGTCGGCTACACGCTGATGGACCTGGACGGCGACGGCCGGCGCGACCTGGTCATCGATGCCTACGTGGGCGGCACGGGCCTGTTTTCGGATGTCAGCGCCTGGCGCCGCGACGGCGCGCGCTTCGTGCCGGCCGACGTCGGCAATGCCGACGGCGATGCCGGTTCGTCGCTGTACACCATCAATGGCCGCGGCGCCAACCAGGAAGGCACCTGGATCCGCCTGCGCGATCGGGTCTACGTGGCCTACCGCGTGGGCGCCTACGGACAAGACCGCGTGTACCTGATGCGGCCGCTGCACCGCATCGGCGATGTGCCGACGCTGACGGTGCGCTACCGCTACGGGATGTCGGTGCCCAAGCAGCAGAAGCTTGACAACGGCGCGACCCGGACGCTGGACGACACCTTGCACGCGGAGTTGACCCGTTCATTGAAGGGCATCGACACCAGCCAGGTGCGCGAGGCCTACAGCGGCGAAGAGCCGCTGTGCCCGATGCCGCCCGGCGTGTCCCAGGACGACAGCGACAGCTACTACAGTTTCGGCGCCGGGCACTACAGCTACGAAATCGTGGGCGACATGGCCGTGTACGTCGGCCAGCGTTGCCATATCGGCCGGGTGGTGGACTGGTTCGGCAGCTACAACAAGGACGGCCTGGCCGCACAGCTCTGGATCCGCGACCCGGGTCCGGACGGCAAGGAACAGACGTTCGACCTGACCGGCAAGCGCAACGTGATCAAGACCGACACGTCGATCGGCCCGGTGGTGGGCGACAACGGCTAAGGCCGGTCGCCCCCCGCGGGTCAGGCCGGCGGTTGCCAGCGCTGCGCCGCCAAGGCCAGCAGGCGCGCGTCCGAGCCTTCGGCCGCCACCAGCTGCAGGCTCACCGGCATGCCGTCGACGAAGCCCGCCGGCAAGGCGATGGCCGGCAAACCCAGCAGGTTCCACGGATTGGTCAGGCCCAGCAGGGTTTCGCGCACGCCCGCGCTGCCCGGGCCGGCCACGCTGCGCTGCTGCAAGGCCGGCGCGGTGATGGCCACCGTCGGCAGCGCCAGTACGTCGACCCGCTCGAAGATTTCCGCGAACACGGCGCGCAGCCGGGTCCGGGTGTTGAGGGCGCGCACGTATTCCCAGCCTTGCACCGGGCGCGAGGCGCGCAGGCGTTCCAGGACTTCGGGGTCGAACTTTTCGGGTTCGTCCTCGACCCGTTCGGCATGCACGGCGTAGGCTTCCGAACGCTGGATGGCCCCCAGCGCGCCTTGCAGCGCGCGGGCATGGCGGGTGACCTCGGCGCCGTCCTGCAGGCCGGCGTCGTCCGATGCCCCCAGAAAACGCAGCGCCGCCGCGCGCACGCAGGCGGTGACCGCTGCCTCGTCGATGGCGAATGGCGCGTTGGGCACCCACATCATGCGCGGCGCGGCCAGGCCCGGATCGGCGGCGTCGGCAAAGGCGCCGATGGCGCCGCCGGACAAGGCCTGCATGAAGGCCTGGGCATCCTGCACGGTATTGGCCAGCACGCCGGCATCTTCGATGCTGGGCGACAGCGGGAACAGGCCTTGCGCCGACACGCGGCCGTGCGTGGGCTTGAAGCCCACCAGGCCGCACAGCGCCGACGGCACGCGTACCGAGCCGCCGGTGTCGGTGCCCAGCGCCACCGGCACCATGCCGGAAGCAACCGCCGCCGCGCTGCCGGCGCTGGAACCGCCGGTGATCTGGGTGGTGCGCCACGGGTTGCGCGAGGCGCCCTGCACGCTGCGGTCGCCGGTGGGACCGTAGGCGAATTCGTGGGTCAAGGTCTTGCCGATGACGATGGCGCCGGCCGCGCGCAGCAACGCCACGCAGTCGGCGTCGGCCGCGGGGCGGTGGCCCAGGAAATGCGCAGCGCCCATGGTGGTGGGCATGTCGGCGGTGTCGACGTTGTCTTTGATGGCGACGGGAATGCCATGCAGCGGTCCGCGCACCCGGCCCTGCGCGCGCTCGTCGTCCAAGGCCCGCGCCGTGGCCAGGGCCGCGTCGATGTCGACGTGCACGAAGGCGTTGAGCTGCGGGTTCAGGCGTTCGATCGCAGCGCCGGCATGGCGCACCAGGGCTTCGGCGCTGAGCGCGCCCTGGCGCATGGCGTCCTGCAGGTCGGCCAGCGTGCGGCCGGCGAAAAAGCCGGGCTCGACGGCCAGGGTCGGGCGTGGGGGGTGTTGCGGGTTCATCGTGCGGCTCCTTGGCGTGGGGCGGACGGCAGGCGCGGGCCGACCCCGGGGCGAACCTGCAGCATCGCACACATGCCGACCGCGGTGGCGACCGAAGCGGCCACGAACATGACCGAATAGCCGTGGCGCGCGGCCAGGTAGCCGGTCAGCGTAGGCGCCAGGATGGACGCGATGTTGGCGAAAAAGTGCATCAGGCCGCTGAAGGTGCCGACGCGGTTGGCCGGCGCGGTGTCGATGACGACGGCCCAGTAGACCGAGTTGGGCAGCGCGTTCAGGGCGTTGGCCAGCGTCATCAGGGCGATCACGGCGAACACCGATTGCGCCTGCGACACGAGCAGGAAGCACAGCGTGGTGGCCAAGAGGCAACCGGCGGCGAACCAGCTGCGGGCGATCTTCAGGCTGCCGGTGCGCTTGAACAGCAGGTCGGAAATACGGCCGCCCAGCAGCACGGTGACGCAGGCGCCGGTCCAGGGAATCATGCCCATGTACCAAAGCGACGACAGGCTGTAGCCGAAGTTGTCCTGCAGGTACTTGGGGGTCCAGGTCAGCAGCAGGAAGTTCACGTACATGAACGAGAAGTAGCCCAGGGTGTTCAGCACCAGGGTCTTGCTGCGAAAGAAGCTCCACCACGGCAGCGGCGGAGCGTCGTCGCCCTGCCCGGCCGCGGCCTGGGCGCGGGACGCCTGGATTTCCTGCAGCTCTGCCGGGGACACGCGCGGATTGGTTTCCGGGCGGTCGGTGAAGATGCGCATGAAGAACACCAGCACGATCAGGCCGGCGGCGCCCAGGATGTAGAACATGGCGCGCCAGCTGCCGGTCAGGCTGAGCAGGCCCACGGCCACCGGAGCGGTCAGCAAGGCGCCCAGCGGCGTGCTGAGCAGGCCGAAGCCGACCACGAAGCCGCGTTCGCGGGTGGTGGCCCAGTTGGCGATGGTCTTGTTGATGATGGAATACGCCGGGCCTTCGGCCGCGCCGAACAGGATGCGGATGGTGGCAAAGCCGGCCAGCGCCGAGCCGCCCAGGAAGGCCAGGCCGAAATCCCCCGCCCAGGCGGTGGCGATCTCGAAGATGGACCAGGTGACGCCGGCCACGATCCAGACCTTGCGCGGGCCGAAGTGGTCGGCCAGCATGCCGCCGAACAGCGCGCCGACCATGTAGCCGTAGCCGAAGTAGCCCAGGACCGAGCCCCAGTCGCCGCGGTCCAGGCCGTATTCGCCGGTGATGTGGGCGGCGGCGTAGGACATGGCGCCGCGGTCGATGTAATTGATCAGTGCCAGCAGCACGACCATGGTGAAGATCCGGTAGCGGAACCGGGAATTCTGGGTGTCAGGTGTCATTGCGAATCGATCCAGTCGTTTTACCCAAACGTTTGGGTTGCGGAATACTAAGGGGTCGAAAGCGAAAAATCGACACCGTGTAAACCCTAGGTTGCCCAGGAAGGCCCTAAGGCGGTATTCGAGCGTGTATCCTCCAGCCCCATGAATAAATCGCGCCCTGTCACGCTGCAAAGCCTGGCGCGGCAGCTCGGTTTGAACGTTTCGACCGTGTCCCGCGTCCTCAACGGTTCCGAGGACGACGCACGCGCCGCCGCCGCGCCCGACACCGTCAAACGCATCCGTACGCTGGCCGCCGAACTGCAATATCAGACCAACCCTCATGCGGCCAGCCTGAAGACGCGTCGCAGCCGCACCATTGGCGTGCTGGTGCCGCGGCTGTCGGACATGGTGCTGGCCACCATCTACGAAGGCGTGGACGAGGCCGCGGCCGAACACGGCTACCTGACCTTCGTATCGAACACCCAGGACGTGCCCGACAAGCAGCGCAAGCTGATCGAGATGGCCTTGGCGCGCCGCGTGGACGGCCTGATCCTGGGCGATGCGCACAGCCACGATGGCGCCGGGGTCAATCCCCTGCTGGCCGAGCTGGCGCAGCGCGAGGTGCCGTTCGTGCTGGTCAGCCGCCATGCCGACGACCATTGCGCCGTCACCTGCGACGACATCGAAGGCGGCCGCCTGGCCGCCGAACACCTGCTGGCCATGGGCCACCGCCGCATCGCGGTGATGGTGGGCGAGCCGTTCGCCAGCACCGGGCGCGACCGCTCGGCGGGATTCTTCGCGGCCTGTGCGCGGCAAGGGGTGGAAGTGCCGGCCCACTGGCGCATCGAAAGCCCGTTCGATACCGACGCGGGCCGTCACGTCGGCGCGCGCCTGTTGGCCGGCCCCGACCGCCCGACCGCGATCTTCGCGGTCAACGACTTCCTGGCGGTGGGCGTGATGGGCGCGGCGCGCGAACAGGGCCTGGAAGCCGGCCGCGACGTGGCCATCGTGGGCTACAACGACACGCCGTTGGCGGGCGCCCTGCCCATCGGCCTGACCACCATTCATTCGCCCATGCACCAGATGGGCCGGCTGGGCCTGGAACTGCTGTTGCAGAAGATCGCGGGCAGCAAGCCGGACAGCGTGCGGCTGGCGCCCGCGCTGGTGGTGCGCGGCAGCAGCGACCGGCCGATCCCGGGCTGAGCGTTCGGCCGCTCAGCCCGCCGGTGTCGGCGGTTTGGTCACGCGGCGCGCGATCTTCCCGAGCCGGCCCGCATCAGCCCCTGATGGACGCCACCGGCCTCACCGCACGCGTCGCCAGGAACGTCGGCAGGTAGCGGTCGATCAAAAAGCGCGGCCGCGGCTGGCGGTCTTCGTGAAAGCCGGCTAGCACGAAGCCGGCATCGAGCTGGCCGCCGATCTGGTCCTGCAGCGTATGGCCGAACACCAGCGCTTCGCCGCGGGCGCGCTTGGCGGTGAGCGCGGCCAGGTCCAGGGCGTCGACATCGGCGTACGGCAGCGCGTGCAACGGCCGGATCAGGCCCTGCTCGGCCAGCGCCGGATCGCGGTCGCCGACGAAAACCACCGGGTTGTAGAAGCTGGACAAGAGGCTGCCGCCCGGCCGCAAGACGCGGAAGCACTCGCGCCACACGGGCCGCACGTCGGGCACGTACAGGTTGGAAATCGGGTGGAACACCACATCGAAGGACTGGTCGGCAAAGGCCGACAGATCGCGCATGTCGCCTTGCACGGCGGTCAGCGCCAGGCCGTCGCGGCGGGCCACGGCGCGATCCTGTTCCAGCTGGCGTTCGGACAGGTCGAACACCGTGACCTGGGCGCCGGCCGCGGCCAGCACCGGCGCCTGCTGGCCGCCGGCAGACGCCAGGCACAGGATGGACAGGCCGGCGACGTGGTCCAGCCAGCCGGCCGGCAAGGGGCCGGGCGTGAGATGCACGGACCAGTCACCGCGACGGGCGGCGGCAATGAGGTCGGCGGTGACCGGCCGCGACCATTCGCAGTCTTGCGCGGCGAGCTGGTCCCAGGCGGCCTGGTTGTGGGCGATGAGGTCGAACGAAGTATGAGCAGGCATGAGGCCTCCATGAACGTGATGCGGGCAGCTGCCGGCGGCCAGGCGCGGCAGCGGGCGATGTGTTCAGGCAGCGAGGATCATGTTGGCAGACTCCAGTGGACGGGCGTTATTCTAGCGGACATGAACGCCCCTACGTCATCCCCCACCGTGCGCCACATCGGCGGCCTGCGCACCCTGGTCTTCAGCGACACCGGCCCCGCCCTGGCCACGGGCCAGGACACCCACGACCTGATCAGCGCCGCGTGGGAACACGAGGCCGAGTGGCTGGTGCTGCCGGCCGCCCGCGTGCATCCCGATTTCTTCCGCCTCGACACCCGCATCGCGGGCGAACTGATCCAGAAATTCGTCAACTACCGCCTGCATTGCGCGGTGGTGGGCGATATCTCGGCGCACCTGGCCGCCAGCAAGTCGCTGCGTGATTTTGCCTACGAGACCAACCGGGGCCGCGTGTTCTGGTTGCTGGACGACGCAGCGGCGTTTGAAGCGCGGCTGGCGCCGGCCGCGGCCTGATTGCCCTTGCATTGGCCGGCCGCCCGTGACGCGGGCGCCGGCATGCGCCCTGCCCTACACCACGGTATCGCCCGGCGCCAAGGGATGGAAACAGGCGGCGGCGCGATCGCCGTCCTGCGCCAGCGCCGGCACCTGCTGCTTGCAGTCCGCCTGGGCCCGCGCGCAGCGCGGATGAAAGGTGCAGCCCGGCGGCAGATGGGTGGGCGCGGGAATCTCGCCTTCGATCTTGGCCAGCCGGATGCGCGCCTGCGGATCGGGCACGGGCGACGAATCGCGCAACACCCGGCTGTACGGATGCCGCGGCTGGTCCAGCACCTGCGCGGTGGGTCCGCGTTCGATGATGCGGCCCAGGTACATGACGCAGACCGTATCGCAAAAGTGCCGCACCACGCCCAGGTCGTGCGAGACGAACACGAACGACAGGCCGCGGTCGCGCTTCAGGCGTTCCAGCAATTGCAGGATCTGCGCCTGCACGGACACGTCCAGCGCCGACACGGGTTCATCGGCCACGATCAGCTCCGGGTCCAGCACCAGCGCGCGGGCGATGCCGATGCGCTGGCGCTGGCCGCCGGAAAATTCGTGCGGATAGCGGTCCAGCGCGGACAGCGGCAGCCCCACTTCCTGGATTGTCTGTTCGACCTTGGCGTCGATCTGCGCGGCCGTGCCGCGGCGATGCACGCGCAGGGGTTCGGACAGCGCCTGGCGCACCGTGCGGCGCGGGTTGAGCGACGCATACGGGTCCTGGAACACGATCTGGATGCGCTGGCGCAGCGCCCGCAGCGCCGATGCGCTGGCCTGGCGGATGTCGTGGCCGTCAAACACGATGCTGCCTTCGTCGGGTTCGATCAGGCGCAAGAGCGTGCGCGCCACGGTGGACTTGCCGCAGCCCGATTCGCCCACCAGCCCCAGCGACTGGCCGCGCGCGACGCTGAACGACACGTCGTTGACCGCCCGGACGGTCTGGCGCGGACCGCCCAGCCAGCCGCCGCCGCTTTCGAAACGCTTGACCAGATTGCGCACCTGCAACAGCTCGCTCATGCCTTGTCCTTGTACGGTTCGGCGCGCACCACGCAGCGCACCTGATGGCCCGGGCCGATGCCGGTCAGATCCGGCCGGCGGGCCTCGCAGCGCGCCTCCTTGAGGCGGCAGCGTGGCGCGAAGGCACAGCCGGCCGGCATCGCCGTGATGGCCGGTACGCCACCCGGAATCGATTCCAGCACCTGGCTGTCCGCGTCCACGCGCGGCATGGCGCGCAACAGCGCTTCGGTATAGGGATGAGTGGGCCGCGCAAACAGCGTCTGCACGTCGGCCGTCTCGACCACTTCGCCCGCGTACATGACGGCAACGCGGTCGGCGATCTGCGCCACCACGCCCAGGTTGTGGGTGATGAACAGCACGGCCATGCCGTGCGCCGCCTTCAGTTCGGACAGCAGGTTCAGGATCTGCGCCTGGATGGTGACGTCCAGCGCGGTGGTGGGCTCGTCGGCCAGCAGCACCCGCGGCTTGCAGGCCAGCGCCATCGCGATCATGACGCGCTGGCGCATGCCGCCCGAGAACTGGTGCGGATAGTCGTCAAAGCGCCGCGCGGCGGCGGGAATCTTGACCTCTTCCAGCACCTCCAGCGCCAGCCGCCGCGCCTCTTTCCACGACAGTTTTCGGTGTAGCCGGATGGCCTCGGCGATCTGGTCACCCACCGTCATGGTGGGGTTCAGGGACGTCATCGGTTCCTGGAAGATCATGGCGATGGCCTCGCCGCGCAGCCGGCTCATCTGCTTTTCGGACAGGGCCGTCAGGTCCTGGCCGTCCAGCAGCACCTGGCCGCCGCCATGGCGGGCGCCGGCCCCGGGCAACAGGCGCAGCACCGACAGCGCGGTCACGCTCTTGCCGCTGCCGGATTCGCCGACCACGGCCAGCGTTTCGTTGCGGCCCACGTGCAGCGACACGTCGCGCACCGCCGCGTGCCAGGCGCCGCCGGCACGGAATTCCGTGCGCAGCGCGCGCAGTTCCAAAACGGGGGCTTCTGCAGTCATGAGCGCTCCGAACGCAGCTTGGGGTCAATGGCGTCGCGCAGGGCGTCGCCCAGCAGATTGAGCGCCAGCACGGTCAAGAGAATGGCGACGCTGGGAAACACGGTCAGCCACCAGGCGTCCAGGATGTTCTCGAAGCCTTCGCGGATCATGCTGCCCCAGGTGGCCGCCGGTGGCGGCACGCCCAGGCCGATGAAGCTGAGCGAGGCTTCGGTGCGGATGGCCGACGCCATCCACAGCGAACCCAGCACCACTACGTCGGACACCATGTTGGGCAGGATGTGCACACCCATCAGGCGCAGCGGGCCGTAGCCCAGCGCCCTGCCCGCCTCGACGAAATCGCGCTGCTTGAGCGCGATGGTGGGCGCCCGCGCCACCCGCACGAACGGCGCGATCTCGGTGATGGCGATGGCGATGATCAGGTTTTCCAGGCTGGCGCCCAGCATGGCGGCCACCATCAGGCCCAGCAGCAGCGTGGGAAAAGACAGCAGCACGTCGACCAGGCCCATGATGAGCTGGTCCACCAGCCCGCCGACGTAGCCGGCCAGGATGCCCAGCGCCGAGCCGATGCACATGGCGATCAGGATGGCCACGAAACCCACCAGCAGCGACACGCGGGCGCCGTAGATCAGGCGCGACAGCACGTCGCGGCCATAGCTGTCGGTGCCCAGCCAGAATTCGGCCGACGGCGGTTCAAGGCGGTAGGCGATGTTCTGCTGCAGCGGATCGTGCGGCGCCAGCCAGGGCGCCAGCACGGCGGCCAGCACAATGATCAGCAACAGGCCGATGCCCACCCAGGACAGGCGGTTGCGGGACAAGGCCTGCCACAAGGCGTTGGGGCGGGCGGGGGATGCGGCGGCGACGGCGCTCATTGGTATTTCACCCGGGGATCGACCAGCCCGTACACCAGGTCGGTCAAGAGGTTGACGACAATCACGCAGGACGCGAACACCACCATCAGCCCTTGCAGCAGCGTGTAGTCGCGGCTGTTCAGGGCGCCCAGGATCAGCTTGCCCAGGCCGGGGCGGTTGAACACGATCTCGGTCAGCACCGAGTTGCCGATCAGCGTGCCGAAGTACAGGCCCACCACGGTGACGATGGGAATCAGCGCGTTGCGCAGGCCGTGGCGCACGATCAGGCGCGCCGGCCGCACGCCCTTGGCGCGAGCGGTGCGGACGTAGTCTTCGCCCATCACGCCCAGCATCGACGAGCGCGTCACGCGCATGACATACGCCATCATGATCAACCCCAGGTTGAAGGCCGGCAGCACCAGGTTGCGCAATTGCGAAGCCCAGTCGCCCGAGCCGCCGCTGCCGATCACCGGAAACCAGCGCAGCTGGATGGCGAACACCAGCAGCATCAGGATGGCCGAGACGAAGGCGGGAAACGACAGGCCCGTCAGGGACAGCAGCCGGCCCAGGTAGTCAGGCCAGGCGTTGCGGCGCAGCGCGGCCCAGATGCCCAGCGGCAGGCCGAAGACCACGCCGATCAGGATGGCGGCGGCGGTCAGCTGCAAAGTCCAGGGCAGTACCAGCGCCACCTCTTGCAGCACGGTGCGGCCGCTGGCCATGGACACGCCGAAGTTGCCCGTCAGCATGTCGCCCAGGAAGCGGCCGTACTGCACATAGGTGGGCAGGTCCAGGCCCAGCCGCAGGCGCAGCGCGGCCAGGGCCTCGGCGCTGGCCTGGTCGCCCAGCATGACGGCGGCCGGGTCGCCCGGCACCAGCCGCACCAGGATGAAGACCGCGGTCAGCATCGCCAGCAGCGTAGGGATGGCCAGCAGCAGCCGCTTGATGGCGTAACGCATCATGATGCTTGCTCCTTCGCGGGCGGCTGCATCAAGCGCGCCGCCTGCAGGTTGCCGATGGCGCGGGCGGTCTGCCCGCGCAGCGCCAGGTCGGCCAGAGCGGCGCCCACCACCGGCACCAGTTCGAAACCGTGGCCCGAAAAGCCGAAGGCGTGCAGCACGCCGGGCGCGTTGGGCGACGGGCCCACCACCGGCAGCATGTCTTCCGTCTTGGCTTCCAGGCCCGCCCAGACCCGCACGATGCGGATGTCGCGCACCGCCGGGAACAGGTCGGTGGCGGCGTGCGCGCCCTTGGCCAGCACGCGCATGCGCGCGGTGGACGTCTCGCGGTCCAGGTCGGGAATGCCCTGCAGGCCGCCGCCGATGACCAGGGTGCCCTGGTCGGACTGCTTGAACGACAGCGAGCGGCCCATGATGGCCACGACCGGCTTGATGAAGGGCCGCAACCGCTCGCTGACCATCATCATCGACGACTTGGCCGACAGCGGAATCTGGTCGCCGGCCATCGCGGCGATGCGCGCCGACCAGGCGCCCGCGGCGTTGATGACGCAGGGCGCGGTGTAGACACCGGCCTCGGTCTGCACCTGCCAGTCCTGGCCCTTCTGTTCCAGGCCGCTCACGCCGCAGTGTTCGATGATGGTCACCCCGGCCGCTTCGGCGCTGCGCCGGAACGCGCGCAGCGCCCGGTGCGGGTCCGCCGCGCCGTCACGCCGCGCGATCGACGCGCCCAGGCAGTGCGGGCTCAGCTCAGGCAACAGGCGCCGCAGCTCGTCGGGGCCGATGATTTCTTCGTGGGTATAGCCGGCAGCGCGCAGGCCGGCCACGCGCGCTTCCAGCTTGGCCAGCGCCGCAGGCGTTTCGGCCACGCAGATCTGGCCGTTGGCATGAAAGCCGCAGTCATCGCCCACCAGCGAGGCCATGGCGTGCCACATGTCCATGGCTTCCAGCGACAGGTCCAGTTCGCCCAGGTCGCGGTTCAGCGTGCGCACCCCGGCGGCCGTGGCGCCGGACGCATGGCGGCCGACCCAGTGCTTTTCGATGACGATGACGCGCTTGCCTTCGCGCGCCACGTGCAGCGCGGCCGACAGGCCATGCAGGCCGCCGCCGATCACGATCACATCGCAATGCCGTGCGCTCATGCCTGTTCTTCCTCGATATCCAGCGACGCCAACTCGCCCAGCGTCAGGGGCTTGAGCGGCGGGCGGATGCGGTAAAAGCCCACCTCGGCCACCGGCCGCTTCTGTTCGGCCGCCACGATATGGGCGATGGTGTAGCCGCACTGGCGGCCCTGGCACGGCCCCATGCCGGCACGGGTGTAGGACTTGATCTGGTTGGGACCCGGCTGGCCGATGGCGGCGGCGCGACGGATGTCGCCCGCCGTCAGTTCCTCGCAGCGGCAGACGATGGTGTCGTCGGGCGGCGCGAAGATGCCGGCGCGTGGCGGATACAGCGCGTCCAGCATGGGACGCAGCCGCAGCAGCCCGGCCAGCTTGCTGCGCAGGGGTGCCGCCGCAGCGGCCGCGGCCTGCGGCGTCAGCTTGCCGGCGTGCAGCGCGATGCCCAGCGCCGCCAACTCGCCCCGCACGCAGGCGGCCTGTGCTCCGCCGATGCCCGCGCCGTCACCGGCCACAAAGATGCCGGGCCGGCTGGCCTGACCCCATTCGTCCAGGTCCGGCGCCAGGCAGGCCTGCTGGGCGTTCCAGCTGTGCGCGCATTCCAGCGCGCGGGTCATATGGATGGACGGCACCACGCCTTCATGGGACAGCAGCACGCTGGCCGGCGCCCGCACCGTGCGGCCGTCGGCCGTGGCGTATTCGATTTCGCGCAATTGCCCCTCGCCCAGCGCGCGCAGCGTGGTCACCCCGCGCACGCGCTTGACGCCGGCCGCGCGGATCTCGCGCAGCCAGGCCAGGCCCTTGCGCACGTCGCCCCACGCCGCCAGCGCGTCGCCCGCCCACGGCAACGCGCGGCGCCAGCCGCCGGGCGGCGAAGTGTCCAGCCAGCCGGCGATCTGGCCGCCGGCACGCAGCAGCTGCGCCATGTACAAGAGCGGCAAGGGGCCGCTGCCCGCCACCCAGACGGGGCCGGCCGGCACCTGGCGCGAGGTCTTGAGCAGGATCTGCGCGGCGCCCACGGTCAGCACGCCGGGCAAGGTCCAGCCGGGGAACGGCGCGGGCCGTTCCTGGGCGCCCAGCGCCAGCACCACGCGGGCCGCTCGAACCACTTCGGCGCGGCCCTTGCAGGTCATGTAGACGTGCCAGTCGGGTTCGATCTGCCAGACCTGGGTATCGGGTTCGTAGAACGCGCCGCAACGGCGAAAGCGCTCGGCCAGGCTTGCGCCGGCCCGGTATTCATCGCCCAGCAGCCGGCCGGTGGGCGTGGCCGCCACCGCTTCCACCGCGCGCCAGATCTGGCCGCCCGGCGCGGGCTGTTCGTCCACCACCAACACCGACAGGCCCTGGCCGCGCAGGCCGATGGCCGCGCTCATGCCGGCGGGGCCGGCGCCGATCACCACTACATCGAATTCGCGTTTCATGGCAGCACGCTCCGCTTGCCGAACTGGCGCTGCACCTGCATGCCTTCACGCACGGTGACCAGGCAGGTCTGGGTCGAGGCCACGCCGTCGACGACGGCCAGGCAGTCAAAGCACACGCCCATCATGCAGAACGGGGCGCGCGGGCTTTCGTGCACGGGGGTGGTGCGGCTGGCGGGAGATTCCTGGCGCAGCAGCACTGCGGCCACGGTCTCGCCAGGGGAAGCGGCGACCGGTTCGCCGTCGATGGTGAGCGTCAGCGCGGGCGCGCCGGACTCAGGCAACTTTCTGAACATTGAAGCGCTCATGGTGAAAGGCATCCAGGGTTTCAAAGGGCGCGCCGCCGGCCAGCGCGCGGGCATACGGCCCGGCGTGGAACGAGGCCAGCGTCACGCCGGAATGGCAAAGCGCGATGGACACGCCATCGTGGGTGGGAGACTGCGCGTAGACCGGGCCGCCGTCGGGCGTCATGATCCGCAGGCACGACCAGTGCCGCACCAGCCGCGCGGCGGCCAGGCCCGGCAAGATGCGCAGGGCGTTGCGGCTCATGCGCGCGGCGGCCGCCGACGTCGTGCCCAGGTCGTAGCCGACCTCTTCCTGCGTCAGGCCCACCATGACGGTCCCTTCGCCGGTCTGGCGCATGCCGCTGGCGGGCACCGGCAGCAAGGGCGCCAGGCGTTCGGTGACCAGGATCTGGCCACGTTGCGGCCGCAGCGGCACGTCCAGCCCGACCATCGCGCCCAGCGCGGCGGAACCGAGGCCGGCGGCAATGACCAGGCGCGGCGCGCGGGCCTGCAAGGCGCCGGCGCTGACCTGCACGCCGCCGCCGGCAGCATGGGCGATGGCGGTGACCGCATGGCGGTTGCGCAATTGGCCGCCGCGTCGCAGGAACGCGGCTTGCAGCGCGGCCAGCAGGCGTAGCGGATTGACGTGGCCGTCCTGCTCGCCCAGGCTGGCGCCGGCCACCGCGTCGCCCAGTTGCAGCGTGGGAAAGCGGCGCCGCAACTCGGCGCGGTCCAGTATGCGGGTACAGGGCGGCAGATCCGGCGCCTGCCCGCGCCAGGCGTCCAGGCGGGCGGCGCGGTGAGCCAGGTCATCGTCGCTCATGCAAAAATGCAGGCCACCGCGCTGCTCGTAGTCCAGCGTGATGCCGCTGTCGTCTTGCAGTTGGCGGGCGAATTCCGGCCAGGCGTGTACGGCCTGGCGCGACAGCCGCTGGTAGGCGGGGTAGCCGTGGCCCTTGCCTTGCAGCCAGACCAGGCCGAAGTTGGCCTTGGCGGCGCGGTAGTCGGTATCGGCGCCATCCAGCAGCAGCACGCGCTGCCCCTCGCAGGCCAGGCCGTAGGCCACCGCCGCGCCGACCATGCCGGCGCCGGCCACGATCACGTCGTAGTCATGCGCCATGGTGCGGGGTCCTTGTGAAGGGCGTGACGTCTGCGCGGGCCATCCTTGCACGGCCGCCAGCCACGCTATAACCTTCGCGACTGGAAACCGGGCCACAGCCCTGTGAGGTTATGGCATGAAAGAAACCCTGAACCTGCGGCAGATCGAAGCCTTCAAGGCGGTGGTGGAACACGGCACCGTCAGCCAGGCCGCCGTCGTGCTGGGCGTGTCGCAGCCCGCGGTGAGCAAGCTGCTGTCGCACCTGGAAACCGACACCGGGCTGGCGCTGTTCGATCGCGTGCGCGGCAAGCTGGCGCTGACTGCCCAAGGCATGCGCCTGTACCAGGAGATCGACCGCGTCTTCAGCGGCCTGCGGCAGGTGGAGCAAGCGGTGGATTCGATCCGCCGCGACGAGCAGCGCACGTTGACCGTGGGCGTGCTGCCGGCCCTGGCGGGCTCGTTCATCCGCCGCGCCACCATGCGGTTCCTGGAAAGCCATCCCGACGTGCGGGTGTCGATCCAGATCCGCGGGTCGCTGTTCCTGGCCGACTGGCTGGCGACTCGCCACATCGACGTGGCGCTGGTGGGCAGCCGGGTCGACAACCCGTACATCGAACGGGAGGCGCTGTTCCGCTTTCCGCTGGTGTGCGCCCTGCCCGTCAACCACGAGCTGACGCGCAAGCGCGTGATCCGGCCGCGCGACCTGGACGGCCTGCCGTTCGTCTCGTTCGGCGCCGACAGCCAGACGCAAGCGCTGGTCCTGCAGGCCTTTTCCGCGTCGGACGCCCGACTGAACGTGGTGCTCGATACCAGCACGGCGCCGACGGTGTGCGAGTTCGTTGCCGCGGGCCTGGGAGTGTCGTTGATTCATCCGCTGTTCGCCGAAGGGTTTCAAAGCCGCCTGGTGCTGCGGCGGTTCGATCCGGAATTGAATTTCCATTTCCAGCTGTGCCGCGCGCAGGCATCGCGCAACGCGGCGTTGGTCGAGACCTTTGTCCAGGCGGCCCGCGACGTGGCCGCGCAGGTTTCCCGGGAAGTGTTGAAGGGCCAGTGATCGGGGCAGCGATTGCACCCGGTGGCGCGGCCGGGCCGCATCACCGGGCGCCGTCAATCAGGGCGCCTTCACCGTGGTCAGCTCGGTGATGGGCGGCTGCAGGTTCAGCGCGCCCTTGAGCGCATAGCCGTAGTTCACCCGGTCGCTGTGCACCCAGACCTGCTTGAGCCCGAACAACGGCACCGCGCAGACATCGTCGTGGATCTTGGCCTGGGCCTCTTTCCACAGCGCCAGCTGGCGCGCGGCGTCGGGTTCGACGCGGGCCTGGCGGATGGCGTCATCGGCCACCGAGCAGTGCGAGAAATTCGACATCGCGGCCGGCGCGCCGATGGCGGCGGCCGAGTCGTAGAACTCGGTCAGGTAGGTGTCGGCGTTGGGAAAGCGCGCCGCGCCGTAGAACACCAGGCCGCTCAGGTCCTGGCGGCTCTTGGCCTGGTAGGTGGCGTGATCCACCACTTCCATGTTGAGCTTGATGCCGGCCTTGGCCAGCTGCGCCTGCACGATTTCCATGATGGGCTGCTGTGCCGAGATGTTCGACACGATCGACTTGATCTCGATGCCGTTTGGAAAGCCCGCCTCGGCCAGCAGCTTGCGGGCGCGGTCCGGGTCGTAGGCATAGCCGCCCGCGCCGCAGTCCTGGCCCAGGTAGCCGTTGGGCACCACCGAGCAGCCCTTTTCGGCCACGTCCTTGCCGGCGTAGCGCACGATCTCGTCGACGTTGATGGCGGCGGCAATGGCCTGGCGCACCTTCAGGTTGTCCAGCGGCTTGATGTTGCGGTTGATGTGCAGCGTGCGAAATTCCGCGGGCTCGAAGATGTCGACCTGCATGCCGCGCTTGGCCGAGCGTTCGACCCAGCGCTGTTCGCGCTTGCCCTGCATGATGTCGATTTCGTTGGACGTGAACGCCAGTTCGCGGGCGCTGTCCGACGGGATCATGCGGTACATGATGCCGCCCAGTTTGGGCTTGCCGCGAAAGTACGCATCGTTGGCGACCAGCTTCACGTATTGCTGCGTGACGTGTTCGCCAAAGGCGAACGGCCCGGTGCCCACGGGCGAGGCGCCGAACTTGTCGCCCAGCTTTTCGGCGGCTTTCTTGCTGACGATATTGCCGCCGTGATAGTTCGACACGCGGCCCAGGAACGCGGCGTCCGGATACTTCAGCGTGAAGCGCACGGTGTAGTCGTCCAGCGCCTCGACTTTGTCGATCAGCGCGAACGTGGCGGCGAAGCTGGAGCGGTTGGGGTCGGCGGCGCGCTGGATCGAATACACCACGTCGTCGGCCTTCAGTTCGCCATAGCCGGCGTGAAACTGCACGCCGTGGCGCAGGTGGAAGGTCCAGGTCTTGCTGTCCGGCGAGGCTTCCCAGCGTTCGGCCAGGTCGGGCTCCAACGCCTTGGGGTCGGCGCTGCCGGCCGGAAAGCGCACCAGCGCGTCGAACATCTGCGCGGCAACGCCCTTGTCGGCCGTGGACGTGGCGCGGTGCGGGTCCAGCGAGGCGTTGTCGGCGGCGCCCGAACTGATGCGCAGCATCGGGCGATCCTGGGCCTGGGCGGGCGCGCTCAGGCCGGCGCTACAGGCCGCGAACATCGCGGCGGCGAAGACGAAAGAGGCAGGACGTTTCATGACTTCCCTTGTGCGCCGCACGGTGGCGGCTTGTCGTGGTCTGCAGTCAGAGGTACAGCGTGCTGGCAGACTAGAAGCGGCAAGCCCATGGCGTCAAAGTCCTATATCTGCATATCCTATTCCCAAGGGTTATACGGTGGCGCTTGCCTGCGTACGCTTCCCAGGGGCGGCGGGCGCACCTAGTGGTTAGTACTGATACGCAGAAAAGCGGCAAATTCAGGGAAAACACCGAGCCCATGGCCGCACCTGCAAGCCCCTGCCCGGCACAGGGTCTCGCTTGACCTGGTGTATTGCTGCCCGTATTCTTATTTGAACGAACATTCCACAAAGGCCGCCATGCGCACCAAGGATTTCGAACCCGATGACGTCGCCGACGCCGCCATGCATGTGTTCTGGCAACGCGGCTATGCCGCCACGTCGGTGCAGGACCTGGTCGACGGCACCGGCCTGGGACGCGGCAGCCTGTACAACGCCTTCGGCAGCAAGCAAGGCCTGTACGAGGCCGCCTTGCGCCGCTATCACGACCTGACGATCGCCAACCTGGAACTGCTGGCCCGGCCCGGCACCGCGCGCGAACGCATCGGCCGCCTGCTCGATTTCATCGCCGACGACGAACTGTGCGAAGCCACCCGGCGCGGCTGCCTGGTGGCCAACGCCTCGCTGGAAATGGCGGGCCAGGACGAAGCCGTGGCCGAACTGGTGCGACGCAATTTCCAGCGCCTGGAAAAAGCGCTGGAGAAAATCCTGGCCGACGCGCAAGCCACCGGCGAGATCGACGCCGGCAAGTCGCCGCGCGCGCTGGCCCGCTTCATCGTCACCACCATCCAGGGCCTGCGCGTGGTCAGCAAGGGCAACAACGCCCGCGAACGCCGCCAGTGGCTGGCGGACGTGGTGGCGGTGGCGCTGGGCGCGCTGTAGCGCCCGTTTTCACCCCCCGCGGTCGCCCTGTGGCGCCCGCATTTTTTTACCTCTTATTGGAATGATCGTTCCAATTTAACCTGTGTTTCAATCCCCGCGAACCATGACACCCCCCTCTTCTTCCTCCGCGCTGCCCGCCAGCGCCAGCCTGCCAGACACCCCTGAAAGCCTGCCGCTGGGCAAATTGCTGGCCATGGCGCTGGCCGGCTTCATCACCATCATGACCGAGACCGTGCCCGCCGGCCTGCTGCCGCAGATCGGCCAGGGCCTGGGCGTCTCGGAATCCCTTGCCGGGCAACTGGTCACCCTGTTTGCCGCCGGCTCGGTGCTGACGGCCATTCCCATCATTGCCGCCACCCGCAGCTGGAACCGCCGGCCTTTGCTGCTGCTGGCCCTGGCCTGTCTGTGCCTCTTCAACGTCGTCACCGCGCTGTCCAGCCACTACGTGTTGACGCTGGCCGCCCGCTTCATCGGCGGCATGGCCGCGGGCCTGCTGTGGGGCCTGTTGGCCGGCTATGCCCGCCGCCTGGTGCCGCCCCGCCAACAGGGCCGGGCGCTGGCGGTGGTGGGCGCCGGCCAGCCCCTGGCGCTTTGCCTGGGCGTGCCCGCGGGCGCCTGGCTGGGCAGCCTGATGGACTGGCGCGGCGTGTTCTGGATCATGGCCGGCGTGTCGCTGACGCTGGTGGTGTGGGTGCGCGCGGCCGTGCCCGATTTCGCCGGCCAGGCCGCGCGCCGGCGCCAGTCCATCGCGCGCACCTTTCTCATGCCCGGCATTCGCCCCATCCTGTTCGTGCTGTTCACCTGGATCCTGGCGCACAACGTGCTCTATACGTATATCGCGCCCTACCTGTCCCACCACGGCCAGCCAGTGCAGGTGGATGCGGTGCTGCTGGTGTTCGGCGCCAGCGCCGTCGCGGGCCTGTGGCTGATCGGCCTGCAGGTGGATCGCCGGCTGCGCATCATGGCGTTGGCATCCCTGGCGCTGTTCGCCCTGACCGCGTGCCTGCTGGGATTGGCCGGCCATCAACCCGTGGCGGTGCTGATCGGCGTGGCCTTGTGGGGCCTGAGCTTCGGCGGCGCGCCCACCCTGCTGCAGACCGCCATCGCCGATACTGCCGGCGAGCACGCGGATGTGGCCCAATCGATGCTGGTCACCATCTTCAACCTGGCGATTGCCTGCGGCGGCGTGCTGGGCGGGATATTGCTGGATACGGCGGGCGCGGGCTCATTCGCCTGGACAGTCGCCGCGGTGGCCGCCCTGGCGCTGCTGGCCGCGTGGCAGGCGCGCACGCATGGCTTTCGGGCGGGCCATCGGGCTTGATGCAGGGCGACACGCGCCTCGCACGCCACGCCCTCACGACGTGACGGCGCGCGGCTAAGGCCGGTCGCCGCGCAGTCCGACTGCCGCCAGCGGCGCCAGCATGCACGCCGCGGCGATCAGCAAGGCGGCGGGCAACCCCCAGGCGTCCACGCTGGCGCCGCCTGCCAGCGCGCCCAGCGCGATCGCCAGGTTGAACACGCCGACGAACAGCGACGTGGCCGCTTCGACCGCATCGCGCGCGGCCTGCATCACCCATGTCTGCAAGGCCACCGACACGCCGCCATAAGACAGCCCCCACAACAGCAACAGCCCCGCGGCGCCAGGCCGCAACACCCCCAGCCACGGCAGCAGCGACAGCGTGGCCAGCAACCCCAGCACGATCGCCATCAAGGTCGCCCGCAAACGCCGTGCCGCCGCGCCGCCAGCGAGGAAATTGCCTGCGATACCGGCCACGCCGTAGGCAAACAGCAGCGGCCCGATCCATGCCTGGTCAAACCCCGCCAGGGATTGCAGCACGGGCCGAACGAAGGTGTAGGCCATGAAGTGCCCTGCCACCAGAAACAGCGTGATGAACAGCCCGCGCCGCAGCGCCGGATTGCGCAGTTGGCCCAGCAATTGACGGGAAGAGACCGATTGGGCCACCGGCAACGGCGGCAGCGCCCACGCGGCAAACAGCAGCACCGCTGCGCTCAACGCCGCCATTGCGCCGAACGCGCTGCGCCATCCGGCCAGTTCACCGATCAGCGCGCCCAGCGGCACCCCCAGCACGGACGCCACGGCCACGCCGCCGAAGATCACCGCCGTCGCCAGGCCCACCGAGGCGGGCGGCACCAGCCGGCCGGCCAGGCCGCCGGCCACCGCCCAGACGCCGCCGATGCACCCGCCCACCAGCACCCGCGCGGCCAGCAACCAGGGCATCGACGGCGCCAGTGCGCTGGCCAGATTGGCGCCCGCCAGCAGCAGCAACAGGCCGCACAGGATGCGGCGGCGGTCGATGCCGCGCGCACCCACCACCACCAGCGGCGCACACAGGGCGGCCAGGATGCCGGGCACGAACATCAGCAAGCCGCCGCTGCCGACGGACACGCCCAGGGTGTCGGCGATGGGCAGCAAGAGGCCCACGGGCAGCATCTCTGTCGTGACGACGCAGAACGTCGCGAGGCCGGCCGCGGCCACGCCGGTCCAGGCGGCCGGTGGGCCGTGACGTTCTGAATGCAGGGCAGCGTCATCGCCCTGTGCAGACGAACGGGTGGGCGATGCAGGATTCACAGGCAGGCAGCGGGTCATGCGCGGAAGGTCTCGTTGAACAATCCCCCGCAGTCTACTGATTCCAATTTCCAGATAAATAGGCAGAATTGACCCACACAAGGGACAATATGTAGCCAATCAATCGACCAGGGGTTTCACCACCATGACTGCCATCACGCCCTTCGGCATCGACCATTTCGGCGACGTGCTCGCCTTCGTGCGCGTGGCCGATGCGCAGAGCTTCACGCTGGCAGCGGAAAAACTGGGCCTGTCGCGCTCGGCCATCGGCAAGTGCATCGCACGGCTCGAGCAGGACCTGGGCGCACGGCTGCTGCATCGCAGTACCCGCAGCGTCAGCCTCAGCGACGAAGGCCGGGTGTTCTACGAACATGCCCAGCGCATCCTGGCCGAAGTCGACAACGCCGCCGACGCCATGGCCAGCCGCCAGGAGGCGCCGCGCGGCCGCCTGCGCATCGACCTGCCGGTGGCCCTGGGCCGCCTGCACCTGATGCCGCTGCTGCATGACTTCCTGCGGCAATGGCCAGACGTTGACGCCGACGTGAGCTTCTCTGACGACTACACCGACCTGGTACGCGATGGCATCGACGTGGCCATCCGCATCGGCGGCGAAGTCGACAGCCGCCTGGTGCGCCGCGTGCTGGCGCCGCATCGCCTGATCACCTGCGCCGCGCCCGCCTACCTGGACCGCCACGGTGCGCCGGCCCACCCCGACGACCTGCCGCGCCACCAGACGCTGGCCTACACCCACATGGGCGTGCAGGTGCCGTGGCGCTTTGCCCAAGCCGGCCAGGACCGCCTCGTGCAGATCGCCGGCCGCGTGCGGCTGGGCAACACCGAAGCCTTGCGCGATGCCGCGCTGGCGGGCGCAGGCATCGTCCAACTGGGCGCCTTCCTGATCGGCGATGACCTGCGCCTGGGCCGCCTCGCACCGCTGCTGGAAACCTGGGCCCCGCCGGGCGCCCCGGTCTGCGCCGTGTATCCGCATCGGCGGCACCTGGCGCCGAAGGTACGGCGCCTGATCGACGACATCGCGGCGGCATGGCGGGACGGCGCGCCCTGGGGCGATTGACCACATAACCACAATCGCCCCCTAGCTGACATCCAGCTGTTGGACAGACGCCCTACCTGCGGGTAGGATTTTTCCCGCAAGCGAAAGATAGCGATCAAGTCCATCCTGGAGAAGTAGCAGAATGAATAAAAACCGCAGCGCGCACGCCCCCTTTTCTTCTTTGTCGGCCCCGGCCCGGCAACCGGCAGACGCCCCTGACCGCGGCAGCGCCGCGATCATTTCCTCTCCCCCCTTCCTGCGCACCGCCCTGGCCATGGCCCTGGGCGCATCGGTGCTGTTTGCCTGGCCCGCAGGCCCCGCGCGCGCCGCAGGCGGCAATGGCGCCTGCTCGGTGGCGACCGGCACCTGCGTCGGCGGCACGGGAGGCACAGCGACCAACCCCAACGGCTCGGACGGCACCCTCGCCGATGAAGCCAACAGCATCGGCGGCACGGGTGGCGGCGGCGGCGACGTCAGCCTGACCACGGGCGTGGGTGGCAGCGGCGGCGCGGGCGGAGCCGGCGGCACCGGTGGCGGTGGCGCCCCCGGCGGCACGGGCCAGGCCGGGGCCGGCGGCATCGCGGGCGGGGCCGGTGGCATCGGCGGCGCCGGCAATGGCGGCAGCACGGCCATCAACGGCGCGGGCGGCGGCGGTGGCGGCGGCGGCGGCGTGGGTGCGCTGCTGTCGGGCGACTACAACAATTCAGGCACGCTGGTCGGCGGCGCAGGCGGCGCCGGTGGCGGTGCGGGCGGCGCGGGCAACGGCGCCGGCGGCAATGGCGGCGGCGGCAACGGCGGCGGCGGCGGCGCGGGCGCAGGCGGCATTCTGCTGACCGCACCCGGCACCATCAACAACTCGGGCTCGATCACCGGTGGCGCGGGCGGCTTTGGCGGCGGCGGCGGCGCAGTCAACAACGGCATCGGCAACGGCACCGCCGCGGTCGCCGGCTCTGGCGGTGGCGGCGGCACGGGCGGCGACGGCATCCTGGCCACCTCGGGCGGCACCATCGTCAACGCCACCGTCGGCACCATCACCGGCGGCAATGGCGGCAACGGCGGCGGCTCGGGCAGTTCCAGCACCACCACCACTGCCGTGACGGCCGTGGCCGGCAACGGCGGCGCGGCCGCGGCGGGCGGCAGCGGCGTCTTCCTGACAGGCGGCAGCACGGTGCTCAACGCCGGCACCATCCTGGGCGGTACCGGCGGCAATGGGGAAAACGGCGCGCAAGCCAACTTTCTGGGCGCCCTGCCCGGCACCACCGTCACCGCCGGCAGCGGCGGCGTGGGCGGCAATGGCGGCAACGGCGTGCTGGTCAATGGCAGCGGCACCGTCATCAACAACGCCAACGCCACCATCGCGGGCGGCAATGGCGGCACCGGCGGCGGTGGCAACGCCCAGAGCGCGGGCGGCACCATCAACGGTGGCGCCGGGGCCGACGGCGGCACGGGCGGCAACGGCGTCCTCTTGAACCTGGGCGGCTCGGTCCTGAACCTGGGTACCATCCGCGGCGGCAACGGCAACCGCGGCGGCGGCGCGGGCCAGGTCACCGGCGTCGGCGTCGGCGGCGAAGCCGCGCGCGGCGGCCATGGCGTGTCGGTGATCGGCGACGCCGGGGTGACCAACCTGGCCGGCGGCGTCATCATCGGCGGCGAAGGCGGCGACGACAGCGCGGGCGGCGGCGGCAGCGGCGGCATCGGCGGCGATGGCGTATCGATCTCCGGCAGCGGCACGGTCACCAACAGCGGCCAGATCACGGGCGGTGGCGGCGGCAACGGCGCCAACGGGGTCAACGGCTCGGGCGGCGCGGGCAACAGCGGCGGCGCGGGCGTGCAGATCGTGGGTGCGGGCCGGGTCACCAACGTGGCCGGCGGCAAGATCACGGGCGGCAACGGCGGCACGGGCGGCGGCGGCACCGGCACCGGTGCGGGCGCCCTGGGCGGCACCGGCGGGGCCGGCGGCGCGGGCGTTGAAATCGCCAACGGCGGCTCCATGGTCAACACCGGCGATATCCTGGGCGGCAACGGCAACCGCGGCGGTGGTGGCGGCGGCGCTGCCGGCGGCGCAGGCGGCAACGGCGTGCTGGTCACCAACAATGGCGGCAGCGTGCTCAACCGCGGCACCATCACCGGCGGGGTCGGCGGCGAAGGCGGCACGGCGGGCGCCGGCGGCGCCGCGGGTGCGGCAGGCGCGGGCGGCGTCGGCATCCAGGGCCAGAACATCGCCATCGTCAACGAAGGCGTCATCACGGGCGGCCTGTCCGGCACCGGCACCCAGGCGCGCGCCATCCAGTTCACGGCCGGCACCAATTCGCTGGAGATCCATGCGGGTTCCAGCATCTCGGGCATCGTCGATGCCAATACCGGCAACAACACGCTGATCCTGGGCGGCACCGCGTCGGGCAGCTTCAGCGTGTCGGACGTGGGCCCCGGCCAGCAGTACCAGGGCTTCATCGCCTTTCACAAGACGGGCACCAGCACCTGGACACTGACCAACGCCACCACGGCCGTCACGCCATGGACGCTGTACGGCGGCACGCTGTCGGCCAGCCAGGACAGCAACTTCGGCGCCACCAGCGGCAGCCTGACCTTCAATGGCGGCACGCTGCAGCTGGGCTCGGCCTTCGACCTGGCGGCCAGCCGCGCCATCGTCGCGGACGCGGGCGGCGGCACCATCGACACCAACGGCTTCAACAGCACGGTGTCGCAAGGCATCACCGGCACCGGCAGCATGACCAAGGCCGGCGCGGGCATCCTGACCTTCAACGGCAACAACACCTACAGCGGCGGCACCAACGTCAACGCCGGCACACTGGTGGTGGGCAGCAGCGCCGCCAGCGCGGGCGCCCTATCCGGCGGCGGCGCGGTCACCGTGGCATCGGGTGCGACGCTGGGCGGCTACGGCAGCGTGACCGGCAACGTCACCAACAACGGCACCCTTGCCGTGGCGGACGCCACGCCGGGGCTGGCCGACGGCGCCAAGGGCAACTTCACGCTGACCGGCAACGTCACTAACAATGCGCTGCTGCAAGTGGCCGGCGCGGGCATCGGCAACACGCTGACGGTGTCGGGCAACTACCAGGGCAACAACGCCACCATGGCGCTGAACACCCGCCTGGCCGGCGATGGCGCGCCGTCCGACAAGCTGATCATCCAGAACGGCGCGACCAGCGGCGCCACGGGCCTGCGCATCACCAATGTGGGCGGGCTGGGCTCGGTGACGCCGGGCAACGGCATCCAGGTGGTGCAGGCCGGCGCGGGCGGCACCACCTCGGCCGGCAATTTCTCGCTGGGCGCGCCGGCCGTAGCCGGTCCGTATGAGTATTCGCTGTATCGCGGCAGCCGCGATGGCAGCGATCCCAACAGCTGGTTCCTGCGGTCCACGGTGGATTGCGCCAAGCCGGGCGTGCCGGCCTCGCTATGCCAGGTGCCCCCCGGCACCACCGAGCCGCCCACCGGCGTGCCGGACTATCGCCCCGAGGTGTCGATCTACGGCTCGCTGGCGCCGACCGCGCTGCAATACGGGCACACGCTGATCGACAGCCTGCACGAACGCGTGGGCGAGCAGGAACGCCGCAGCAACGCCAACGGCGACCCCCTGGCGCTGAGCAACAACCGCGTGTGGGGCCGCTACATCGGCATGAGCGGCAAGCGCGAAGGCTCGGCCGACGGCATCTACGGCAACCAAGGGCCGCGCTACGACTACGAGTTCAACGGCGTGCAGATGGGCGCCGACCTCTGGCGGCGCCAGCGCGATGACGGCCATCGCGACATGGCCGGCCTGACCGGGGCCATCGGCTACGCCAAGACCAAGGTCGACAACTACGACGGCAACAAGGCCGGCGAAGGCCGCCTGAACGGCTATTCGCTGGGCGCCTACTGGACCCACTACGGTCCCACCGACTGGTATGTGGACACCGGCGTGATGGCCACCTGGTACCGTATCCGCGCCAACGGCTACCGCGACCTGCCCGAACTGAAGACCGACGGCCTGGGCCTGGCCGCCAACGTCGAAGGTGGCTACCCCTTCCGCCTGAATCCGGAATGGGTGCTGGAACCGCAGGCGCAGTTGACCTACCAATGGGTCAACATCGACTCGGCCCACGACGGCGCGGCCAACGTGCGCTTCAAGAACGTGGAATCGCTGGTCGGCCGGCTGGGCGTGCGGCTGGCGCGCACCTGGGCGCTGGACAACAGCAGCAAGCCGCGCACCATCACCGCGTGGGGCCGCCTGAGCGTGCTGCACGAAGCGATGGGCAACCCCAAGACCGAGTTCTCGTCCGAGACGGGCTACATCCCGTTCCGCAGCGACGTCAGCGGCAGCTGGACCGAAATCCTGCTGGGCGTCAGCGGCTCGGTCAGCGACAACATGGTGCTGTACGCCAGCGGCGGCTACCAGGAAACCTTCTCGGGCGCCAAGGCCAGCGCCTGGAACGGCAAGGTGGGAATGCGCTGGCAGTGGTAACGCAATGCGCTTTTGCATCAGCGATGTCGATCATCAATATCCACTAAACTGATGCAATAACCGCGGCGGGCGGCGCTGCCTAGCATACAGGCGCACCGCGCCCGTCCGCGGTGCATTGCCTTTGCCACCCGGAGTTTTCCCTTGAGCGACATCTATCACTTCAGCCGCGGCTCCGCGCCGCTGCTGATCTCCATTCCCCATCTCGGCAGCCAGATTCCCGACGCGCAGCGCGCCCGGATGACGCCTGTCGGCCAGCAGTCCGGGGACACCGACTGGCACCTGGACACGCTGTACCAGTTCGCCGACGCACTGGGCGCCTCGGTGCTGGGCGCACGCTATTCGCGCTACGTGGTGGACCTGAACCGCTCGCCCGACGACGAAAGCCTGTACCCCGGCCAGACCAAGACCGGCCTGTGCCCGACCCATACCTTCCGCGGCGAACCGCTGTACCTGAGCGACGCCGCCCTGACCGACGACGAACGCGCGCACCGCGTGCAGAACTACTGGCAGCCCTACCACGCCAAGCTGCGCGAAGAACTCGACCGCATCCGCGCCGAGCACGGCACGGTGCTGCTGTGGGAAGCCCATTCCATCGCCAGCGTGCTGCCGCGCCTGTTCGAGGGCAAGCTGCCCGACCTGAACCTGGGCACCGCCGACGGCGCCAGCTGCGCCCCCGACATCCTGGCCGCCATCGGCGAACGGCTGCCCGGCTGCGGCTACAGCTCGGCCCTGAACGGCCGCTTCAAGGGCGGCTACATCACGCGCCACTATGGCTCGCCGGCCGAAGACATCCACGCCGTGCAGCTCGAGATGTGCCAGTCCACCTACATGGACGAGGCCTACCCCTACGGCTACCAGGCGCAGGCCGCGAACAAGGTCATTCCCGTGGTGGAAGGCCTGGTGCGCGCCGCGCTGGCGCAGACGCTGGCCCGCAAGCGCTGAGCCGGCCCCGCGCCCCGGAATCCCGCCGCCCATGAACCGCTTTTCGGTCAGCGCCACCGAGCACTACCCCGAGTGGAGCCTGCTGCTGACCTGGGTGGCGGTGGTGGAAGCGGCGTCCGTCTCGGGCGCGGCGCGCTTGCTGGGGCTATCGCAGGCGGCCGTATCGCAGCGCATCAAGCAGCTGGAAGCGGCCATGTCCACCGAACTGCTGGACCGCAGCACGCGGCCGGCGCGCCCCACGCCGGCGGGTGAACTGCTGTTCGAGCACGCCGCCCGGCTGCTGGCGCAGGCGGGCGACATGGCGGAAAGCGTGCGCAATCTCAGCCGCGCCAAGCGCAACATCGTGCGCTTTGGCTGCGTGGACTCGTTTGCCGGCACCTTGGGGCCGACGCTGATCCACGGGCTGTCGGGCGCGTCACGCCAGATCCGCCTGTGGTCGGGCATCACGCCCGTGCTGGACAAGCAACTGGAAGATCGGCAACTGGACCTGGTGGTGACCACCAGCGCCGCCACCGGCAAGCCCGGCATCCGCAAGACCAGCCTGTTCAGCGAGCCCTACGTGCTGGTGGTGCCGCGCACCATGGACATGGACCGCATCACCACACTGAAAGAACTGGGCAAGCGCGCCCAGTTCATCCGCTACAGCGCCCGCTCGTTCATCGGCGCCGAGATCGACCGCCTGGTCGAGGCGCACGACGTGATGATCGAGCGCACCTTTGAATTCGACAACACCGATCCCCTGCTCAGCCTGGTCACGGCCGGACTGGGGTTCGGCATCAGCACGCCGCTGTGCGTCTGGCAGTCGCGCCATTTCGTCGACCAGTTGCGCGTGCTGCCGCTGGCGCCCTTTCTGGGCATGGCGCGCAGCGACGACGCCAGCCTGTCACGCAGCTTCTACCTGGCGGCCCGCCCGCAAGAGGTCGGCAAGCTGCCGACCGAGGCGCGCGACGTCATCCTGGTGGCGATGGAACGGCTGGTGCACAAAGACATCGCCCCCGCGCTCGGCCTGCCGCCGGCCACGCTGTGGCGCAGCCTGCGGCGTTGATCCCGCCAGGCCCTGTGCAGGCCGGCCCCTCTGCGCACCAGCCGGCCCGGCGGCGCGCCGATCCGCTGGCCTGAGCCGCTGACGAACCGGCCCCACCCTCGGCGACGGGCGCGCGCCCCTCACAGCGCCGCGGTCAGTGCCGGCACGGCCTCGAACAGATCCGCCACCAGGCCGTAATCGGCCACGCCGAAGATCGGCGCATCGCCGTCCTTGTTGATGGCGACGATGGTCTTGGAATCCTTCATGCCGGCCAAGTGCTGGATAGCGCCCGAGATGCCCACCGCCACGTACAGTTCAGGCGCGACGATCTTGCCCGTCTGCCCCACCTGCCAGTCATTGGGCGCATAGCCCGCGTCCACTGCCGCACGGGAAGCGCCCAGCGCCGCCCCCAGCTTTTCCGCCAACGGATCGAGCAGCTTGAAGTGCTGCGCGCTGCCCAGGCCCCGTCCGCCCGACACGACGGTGCGTGCGCCGCCCAGTTCGGGGCGTTCGGACGTGACGATTTCGCGGCTGACGACGCGGGCCAGCCCCGTATCGGCCACGGCGGCCACGTCTTGCACAGAGGCATTGCCGCCGCCCGCGGCGGCATCGAACGCCGTGGGGCGGATGGTGGCCACCACCACCGGATAGGCGCTGCGCACCGTGGCGATGGCGTTGCCCGCGTAGATGGGGCGCTTGAAGGTGTCGGCGGCCAGCACGTCAATCACATCCGAGACTTGCGCCACGTCCAGCAGCGCGGCGATGCGCGGCGCCACGCTCTTGCCCTGCGCGGTGGCGGCCAGCAAGACGTGCGTGTATCCGCCGGCCAGCGCCACCGCCTGCGCGGCCAGGTTCTCGGGCAGGCCATCGGCCAAGTGTGGGGCCTGCGCCAGCAGCACCTGATCCACGCCCGCCACGTGCGCGGCGGCGTCGGCTACCGCCTGCACGCCGTCGCCGGCCACCAGCACGTGGATGGGCCGCGCCAGCCGGGCGGCGGCGGCGATGGCATTGAGGGTGGCGCCGTGCAGCGTGCGCCCATCGTGTTCGGCAATTACCAGGACGGTCATCAGATCACCTTTGCTTCATGCTTGAGTTTGTCGACCAGCGCGGCCACGTCGGCCACCTTGATGCCGGGTGCGCGCGCGGCGGGCGATTCCACCCGCAGGGTTTCCAGGCGCGAAGCCGGGTCCACCCCCAGGGCATCGGGCGAGGTCACGTCCACCGGCTTTTTCTTGGCCTTCATGATGTTGGGCAGCGTGACGTAGCGCGGTTCGTTCAGGCGCAGGTCGGCTGTGAAGACGGCCGGCAGCGCCAGGTCCACCACTTCCAGGCCTCCGTCGACCTCGCGGGTGATGCGGGCGCGGCCGTCTTCGATCTGGATGGCGCTGGCCTGCGTGGCCTGCGGCCAGCCCAGCAGCGCGGCCAGCATCTGGCCCGTCTGGCAGGCATCGTCGTCGATGGCCTGCTTGCCCAGGATCACCAGCGCCGGCTGCTCGGCCGCCACCACGGCGCGCAGCAGCCTGGCCACCGCCAGGGGCTGCAAGGCGACGTCGGTCTGCACCAGCACGCCCCGGTCCGCACCGATGGCCAGCGCGGTGCGCAGCGTTTCCTGCGCGGCCGCGACGCCGCAGGTCACGGCCACCACCTCGGTCGCGACGCCCTGCTCTTTCAGGCGCACGGCGGCCTCGACGGCGATCTCGTCGAACGGGTTCATCGACATCTTGACGTTGCCGATGTCGACACCCGTCTGGTCGGCCTTGACGCGTACGTTGACGTTGTAGTCCACCACGCGCTTGACCGCGGCAATTACCTTCATGAAAAGACTCCTGGGTCAGTAGAAAATGTCCAGCAATACGGCGGCCAGGCTGGGGGCTTTCCGTGACACGCCGGGGCTGGGCGTGAAGGCGTCTACGGCCTGGCCTGCGGCCGCGCCGGGATCGCCGGGATTCGCCGGGCTGCCGGGACAGGCCGCCCGCCGCAGCAGGAATTCGCCCGCGGCCAGCTCCGTCGCGCCATCCGGCGTCTGCCAGCGGCCCGCGACGAGCGCCACGCACAGCTGCAGATGCCGTGCGGCGCCGTCTGCCAAGGCCAGCGCGCCGGCTGACACGCCAGCCGGCGCATCTGCCGGCCCGGCTGGCGACGCCAGGTTCACGCCGCGCACCCGCGCCCGCGCCGACCCGCGCCGCACGAACAGGTTCAGCACCTGCACCGGGCCGTCGACCAGCGTGCCGTGCCAGGCCGCGTCGCCCACGAAGGCGACGGGCTGGCCGGGCGCCAGCCAAACCTGCGCTCCTGCGTCTCGCAGTGGCACTCCTGCATTGCCCCGCGGGAGACATTCATTGCGCAACCCCGCACGGGTATCACGCAAGACCACCCCCGCACCGGACAGCACCACCGACACGCGGTCATCGCCCGCGAAACGGGAATATGGACCGTCCCGCGTGATGTCCGCGACGCTGACGCGCCACCGCGCCGCCGCGCTCTCGGCCGCATCCTTGTCCGCGGCCAGCGTGCGCGTCACGCCACCGCCGTTCTTCCACGGCTCGGGCGGCAGCACTTGCCAAAAGCCGCGCCGCGCGCCGCCGGTTTCAGGAGACTGCGCCAAGGCCGTACTTCCCGGTCAGCAACGCGCCGCGCTGAAAGCGGCTCAGCGCGTACGGCGCCAGCGACACATCGGTCGCCAGGCCCAGCGCTTCCTGCGCCAGCACCCGGCCCACGGTGGGCGACAGCTTGAAGCCATGGCCCGAAAAGCCGAACCCCACCACCAACCCCTGGACGCCAGGCACCCGGCCCAGCACCGGGTTCCAGTCCGGCGTCACGTCGTACACGCCCGTCCACGACGACGCCAGGCCGGCGGTTTCATAGGCCGGAAAGCGTTCGGCCACCTGCGCGCCGACCTCGGCCACGTAATCCAGCGGAATATCGCCTTGCTCGGCATCGCTGTGCTGCAGGGTTTCGCCCACCACGCCCTCGCTCACCAGCATCTGGTTGCCGCCGTAGCTGCGGCAATACAGCATGCCGGGCGAGGCCAGGTCCTTGTAGACCGGCATCGAATAGGTATAGGGCGCGGCCTCGCATTCCAACGCCAGCACCGCGTGGCGTTCGGGCAGGACGGGCATGGCCACGCCCGTCCACGCGGCCAGTTCCGACGTCCAGATGTTCTGCGTGCTGATGACGAGCGGGCTGGCGAAATCGCCTTCGGACGTGGACACGCCGATGACCCGACCGTTCTCGACCCGCAGGCGCTGCACGTCGACGTTTTCGCGGATGGTGACGCCGCGGCGGCGGGCGCCGCGCGCAAAACTGGTGGCCACCAGGTAGGCATCGGCAAAGCCGGCGTCAGGTTCGAAGCCGATCAATGCGGCGTCATCGAAGGTGGCGATCGGCAGCAGTTCACGGGCCTGTGCGGCATTGAGCAATTCCAGCGCGATGCCCTGGGCCTGCTGCTGCGCCAGCGCGCTGCGCAGCGGTTCCAGCTTGTCGTTGTCGGCCGCGCTGATCAGGTAGCCGCACTTGACCAGGCCGCACGAGGCTTCGTCGTCGCCCAGGTAGTTGGCGAAATCGTTGAACACGCCCCATGAGCGCTGGGCCAGTTCCACGTTCTCGCGCACCGAATAGTGGGTGCGCAGAATACCGGACGATTGCGAGGTGGTGCCCGCGCCGATCGTCGCGCGATCCAGCACCAGCACATTCTTCGCCCCCAACGCGGCCAGGTGGAAGGCCACCGAACTGCCGATCACGCCCGCCCCGATCACGATCACGTCATAACTTTTCACGACTTGGCTCCAAGAACAAGTGGCCGGAGTGTGAACCCGCGTTTCCCGGGCCATCGAAATATAAGCGTGTTGGATGTAGAGCATCGGCATTGCTTATATACAGGCCGGCGCCCCGGCGGCGGGCGAAAGTCTGGGCAGCCGCACCGCAGAGTGCCGGCGACATCAGTCGTTCAGTCCATCACCATTCAAGCAGGGGAAATCGCATGAACATGAATCGCCGCGCCATGCTGGTCCGCACCGCCGCGCTGGCCGGGGCCAGCGCCTTGGGCTTTCCGATGATCGGCCGCGCCGCCGGGGCGTCCTACACCTACGGCGGCTCGGCCTGGCTGGGCCATTACTCGGCCTACATCGCCCTGAAGACGGGCCTGTTCGCCAAGCAGGGCCTGGATATCAAGTGGCAGAGCTTTGCCACCTCGTCCGACCGGATGAGCGCCGTGATGGCCGGCAACATCGACCTGGCCGGCACCGGCGTGGTCTCTTCGCTGGCCCTGATGGCGGCGGGCGCCCGCCAGTTCCAGGTGATCGCCACGCCCAACAACTTCGGCCGCGCCGAAGGCGTGCTGGTGCGCGACGACGTCAAGTCGGTCGCCGACCTGAAGGGCAAGAAGATCGGCGTGACCTACGCGTCCAGCGCCCACGTGCTGCTGCTGGACGTCTTGCGCCAGGCCGGGCTGGACCCGGACCGCGACGTGTCCATCATCAACCTGCCCGCCACCAACATCCTGTCGGCCTACCAGGGCAAGCAGATCGATGCCGCCGTGGCCTGGACGCCGGCCTTCGACCGCATCAAGGCCGTGCCCGGCACCCGTGTGCTGCTGGACGACACCGCCTTCTCGCTCTACAAGCAATACGCCATCACGCCCGGCCCGGACGTGCTGCTGACCCGCGCCAAGCTGGGCCAGGACAACCCCGAGGCCGTGCGCAAGTTCCTGGCGGCCGTGTTCCAGGCCAACACGATGCTGACCGAGCAGCCGCAGGAAGCGGCCGGCGTGCTGCTGGAACTGACCGGCCTGTCGCGCGACGACCAGCTGGGCGTCATCAAGCAGACCCAGTGGTACAGCGCAGCCGACCAGAAGGCGCTGATGGTCGACCCGGGCAATTTCGTCAGCGGCATGCAGAAGCTGGCCGAGATGCTGGTGTCCCTGAAGCAGATCGACCGCGCCCCGACGGTCAAGGACTGGGTCCAGGCCTCGTACCTGTAAGCCCGGAGCCGTCGCCTCATGTCCACGCGTACCGCTCCCCGCGATACCACGCTGATCTGGGTCAGCGTGGTGTCCCTGCTGTGTTTCCTGCTGTTGTGGGAAGGCCTGTGCCGCGCCGGCGCGGTCGACCCGATCTTCCTGCCCGCGCCGTCGCAGGTGCTGGCCCGCGCCCTGTCGATGTCCGACCAGGGCACCTTGCTCTACAACGTGCTGGCCTCGACCCGGCGCGTGATGGTGGGCTTTCTGGCGGCCGTGGCGGTGGCCATTCCGCTGGGCATCCTGCTGGGCACGTCCAAAGTGGCGCGCGCCGTGTTCGACCCCATCATCTCATTCCTGCGCCCGCTGCCGTCCATGAGCTGGATTCCGCTGTCGCTGCTGTGGTTCGGCATCACCGAGACGCAGAAGTACAGCATCGTCTTCATGGGCTCGTTCGTGCCCGCCCTGCTCTACGTGATGGAGGCCTCGCGCAGCATCGACCCCGTGCTGGTGCGGGCCGCGCGCAACCTGGGCGCCAACCGCTGGCAGGTGATGCGCGAAGTGCTGTTTCCCGGCTGCCTGCCGCAAATCCTGTCGGGCATGAAGATCATCCTGGGCCTGTCCTGGACCTGCGTCATCTCGGCCGAACTGGTCGCGTCCAAGGAAGGCCTGGGCTTCATGATCATGAACGGCAAGGAATTCTTCCAGACCGACACCGTGGTGCTGGGCATGGTGCTGATCAGCTTCACCGTGCTGGTCACCGACCTCTGTCTGCGTCTACTTGAACGATGGGTACTGGCATGGCAACGATAAGCAACGACACGATGATCCGCCTGCAGGACGTGTCCAAGGCGTATGGCGACATCACCGTGCTGGACAAGGTGGACCTGTCGGTCAAGCGCGGCGAATTCCTGGTGCTGCTGGGCGCCTCGGGCTGCGGCAAGTCCACCTTGCTGAACCTGATGGCCGGCTTCATCACCCCCAACACGGGCACGGTGACGGTGAACGGCAAGCCGGTCACCGACGTCACCGCCGCCTGCGGCATGGTGTTCCAGCAATACGCGCTGTTTCCCTGGCGCACGGTGCAGGAAAACGTGGAATTCGGCCTGAAGATGCGCGGCCTGTCGCGCGCGGAACGCGCGCCCATCGCCCGCAAATACATCGAGATGGTGGGCCTGAAGCAGGCGGCCGACAAGTACCCGCACGCGCTGTCCGGCGGCATGAAGCAGCGCGTGTCGATCGCGCGGGTGCTGGCCAACGACCCGGACGTGATGCTGTTCGACGAGCCGTTTGCCGCGCTGGACGCCATGACGCGGCAGGTGCTGCAGGAACAGCTGCTGTCGATCTACGAGCAGAGCGGCAAGACCATTGTCTTCATCACCCATTCCATCGACGAGGCGCTGACGCTGTCCACCCGCATGGCGGTCATGGGGTCCAAGCCCGGTCGCATCGTGCAGGACATCCAGAACGACCTGCCCCACCCGCGCAGCGCGGACGTGCAGCTGTCGCCGCGCTTCGTCGAACTGAAGCGCGCCATCTGGGAACGGGTGCAGGAAGAAGTGACGCGCAGCATGGAGCTGGCCGACGGCTAGGACGGCCACGCCAGCAGGCGTGGCCCGGGCCGCGCCCGCCCGTCAGGGCTCTTCGGTGTACCGCTCGATGCGGAGGTGAAAGCTGGGAATCTTGTCCCACTGCGAACGGGACGACAGCAGGGTTTCTTCGGAACCGAAGCCGATCGTGTAGCCCTCCCCCGCGCGGGGATCGCGCCAGAACTGCGGCGGCGTCTGCCAACCGCAGCACTGGTATTGCAGCGGCGCGATACCAAATTGACGCCGCAGATAGCTTTCGGCCAGCGCAGCGGCTGCGCCATCCACCCGGTAGCGCGCCACCAGCGGCTTGCCGTGCGTGCGCATTTCCAGGCGGCAACCCTGGTATTCGATGAAATCGGGCTTGTTCGTCAGGGCCGCCAGAAAATCGTCGCAACCCGGCGTGGGCGCGGCCTGCGCCTGGGCGGACAGCGGCAACAGCAAGACCGGCAGCAACAGCCAGGCGCGCAGCGGGCGCAACAGCAATTGAACCAAGGTATTCAAGGACGCCTCGACAGGAAGGGACCGCGGACACTTGCCCGTTCGCCAGATGGCGACGCGGGCCGGCGCGCTACCTGCGCGCCGCAACCGGATTCTGCCATGCCGCGGCGGCGCGGCCCTCTTCGGCCAGGAATTCCACCAGCGCCGGCAACGACGCGTCCATCGGCCGGTTGGCATGGATGCGCATCACGTAGCCCCACGAGCCCGGCATGCGCAGGCCAGGCGTCAGCGCCACCAGCCGGCCGCTGGCCAGTTCTTCATCGATCAGCGGCGCGCGGCCCAGCGCGATGCCCACACCGGCCGCGGCGGCGGCCACCACCGTGCTCAGGCCCGACAGCACCAGCGGGTCCTGGCCGGCGCTTTCCGCCAGGCCCAGGCGCGGGCGCCAGGTGCGCCAGTCGGTTTCCGGGCTGTCGATGTGCTTTTCTTCCAGCCAGCGATGGCGCGCGAAGACGTTGGGGTCGTCGCGATCCTGCGGCGCCACCAGCGCCGGGCTGCATACCGGCACCACGGTCTCGGTCATCAGCGGAATGTCGCCCGGCGCGGCCAGGTGCGGCCCCAGGGCGCGCACGTGCAGGAACGCCAGGTCGATGTCCTGCGCTTTCCAGGCCGGGTCCTGGCTGGCGTGCAGGAACACCTGGATGTCGATGTCCGGGTGCAATTCGATGAACCGGCCGATGCGCGGGGCCAGCCACAGCGCCGCCAGCGACGGGTTGGCCGACACGTTCAGGTTATAGCGGCGCTTGCCCCGGGCGCTGGCCCGCGCGTTGCGGCAGGCGGTCTCCAGCAGGGTCAAGGCCTGTTGTACCGACGCCAGCAGCGCGGCGCCCGCCTCGGTGGTTTCCGCGCGCCGCACCGTGCCCCCGCGCCGCAGCAGGCTCACGCCCAGGTCGGCTTCCAGCGCCCGCAGCTGGTGGCTGACGGCGCTTTTGGTCACGTGCAGTTCAACCGCGGCGCGGCTCAGGCTGCCCAGGCGGGCAACGGCTTCAAAGGCGCGCAGGGCCGCCAAGGGCGGCGTATGGGTGGGCAGATCGGACATAGGGTTGAGTTTATCTCAACCCATGATTGAATAACTATCGCTTTCGCGCCGCTGCCGGATGCGTGACCATTCAGGCTTCAGAGGGAGCATTGATATGTATTTCGATTCCAGGCTTTGGCGCTTGACCGAGGGTTTGCGCGCCGCCATGGCAGGCGGCATTTTCCTGGGCCTCTTGGCGCTGGCCGCAGGCATCGCCCGCTACGTCTTCCTGGGCCAGTTGCTGGCGCGTGTATTCGACGGCGCCCCATGGCAGCAGTGGCTCACGCCCGCAATCTGCGCCGGCGCCATGGTGCTGCTGCGCGCCCTCTTCGACCACCTGCGCACCGTGCAGGCCAATCGCTGCTCGGCCGACGTGCAGCAGGCGCTGCGCGCGCGGCTGTACGACCGCATCGTGGCGCTGGGCCCGGCCTGGTTCGCCAACCAGCGCACCGGCGGCGTCATGCTCACCGTCGTGGACGGCGTCGAGCAGTTGCAGACCTTCTTCGGCCAATACCTGCCGCAGGTCGCCATCGCCGCGGCCGCGCCGTTCGCCATCTTCGCCGTCATCGCCTTCTGGGACGTGCCCACCGCGCTGGTGTTCCTGGTGGCCGCGCTGTTCGCGCTGTTCGGCCCGATGGCCGTGCACATGCTGGACCGCCGCGCCAGCCTGGCGCGCACCCGTTCGCTCAATGAATTCGGCGAAGAATTCCTGGACGCCGTGCAAGGCCTGCCCACGCTGAAATCCTACGGCCAGGGCAAGGCCTGGGGCGAACGCCTGGCCGCCCGCGCCCGCAAACTGTCGGACAACACCTTCTGGGTGCTGTCCGTCAGCCTGCTCACCCGCGGCATCAGCGACCTGGGCGTGGCCCTGGGCGCCGCGCTGGCGCTGACCGTCGGCGCCTGGCGCGTGGCCGCCGGCGACATGAGCGTCGAAGCCCTGCTGATCGTGCTGATGGCCGGCACCGAGATCTTCCGCCCGCTGCGCGACCTGCGTTCGGTCCTGCACCGCGGCATGCTCGGCCAGTCCGCCGCGCTCAGCATCCATGCATTGATGGACGCCCGCCCCCAGACCGCCGCGCCCGAGGTTCACGCGGCCACCGCCCCCGCGCGGCTGGACCCCACCATCGAATTCGACAACGTCGCCTTCTCGTACACCCCGGAACGCCACGCCCACCAGGGCCTGTCCTTCCGCATTGCGGCCGGAGAACGCGTCGGCATCGTCGGCCCCAGCGGCGCCGGCAAGTCCACCATCGTGCGCCTGTTGCTGCGCGAATGCGTGCCCCAGGCCGGCGCCATCCGCATCGGCGGCCACGACGTCAACCAGATCGATACCCAGACGCTGCTCAGCCACATGGCCCTGGTCAGCCAGGACATCACGCTGTTTCACGGCACCATCGACGACAACCTGCGCCTGGGCCGGCCCGACGCCACCCACGAACAGGTGCGCGCCGCTGCCCGCGCCGCCAACATCGACGACTTCATCATGGCGCTGCCGCAAGGCTACGCCACCCGCATCGGCGAACGCGGCCTGCAACTGTCGGGCGGCCAGCGCCAGCGCGTGGCCATCGCCCGCGCCCTCCTGCGCGACGCACCCATCCTGATCCTGGACGAAGCGCTGTCGTCCGTCGACACCGAAAACGAAGCCCTGATCCAGCAGGCGCTGGACCGCCTGATGGCCGGCCGCACCACCCTCATCCTGGCCCACCGCCTGGCCAGCGTCATCGGCGCCGACCGCTGCCTGGTGCTCGACCAGGGCCGGGTCGTCGAACAAGGCCCCCATACCGAACTGATGCAGCAGCACGGCCTGTACTACCGCCTGATGCACGAACAGGCCGTGGCCCTGGCCGCCCCGCCGGCCGCCGCCAGCGACGCCGTGCGCACGGCCACCGACACCGCCCAATCGCCCGCCGATGCCGGCGACAGCCGCAGCAACAACACCGGCAGCGACAGCGGCAGCGACAGCGGCGGCGGCCAGGGCCCCGCCCTGCGCCCGCTGGACGCCGACGCCGAACAAGTCGGCTGGCGCGCCACGCTCGGCACCCTGCTGTCCGTCGTGCGCCCGTGGCGCGGCACCCTCGTCGCCACCATCCTGCTGGGCGTAGCGCGCGTCGCCGCCTTCATCGGCGTGGGCGTACTGAGCGCCCTGGTCGTCGCCGCCATCCGCGACGGCCGCGACACCGGCGCTCTCATCACCGGCCTGCTCATCGCCGCGCCGCTCGCCGCCCTGTTCCACTGGCTGGAATCCTGGCTGGCCCACGCCATGGCCTACCAGTTGCTGGCCGACATGCGCGTCAAGCTCTACGACAAGCTTGAACGGCTGGCCCCCGCCTACCTGCTGCAACGGCGCTCCGGCGACCTGGTCGCCCTGGCCACGCAAGACGTCGAAATGGTCGAATACTTCTACGCCCACACCATCGCGCCCGCCATCGTCTCGGTGCTGGTGCCCCTGTCGGTGCTGGGCTTCCTGGCCGTCTACAGCTGGCCCGTCGCCCTGGCCCTGCTGCCCTTCCTGGCCTATGCCCTGGTCTCACCCATCAGCGGCCGCCGCAAGGTCGACGCCCTGGGCGATCGCGCCCGCCACGCCCTGGGCGAAATGAGCGCCCACACCACCGACACCATCCAGGGCCTGGCCGACCTCACCGCCTTCCAGGCCACCGGCCGCCGCCGCGACGAATTCCTCAAGGTCGCCCACCAATACCGCGGCCGCCGCCTGGACATCCTGCGCGACCTCTCGCGCCAGACCGCCTGGTTCGAAGTCGCCATGGGCCTGGGCGGCCTGGCCGTGGCCGTCGTCGGCGCCCTGCAAGTGTCCGCCGGCGCCCTGTCCGCCAGCATGCTGCCCCTGCTCGTGCTCATCGCCCTGGCCACCTTCCTGCCCGTCTCCGAAATCTCGCAGGTCAGCCGCCAATTGGCCGACACCATCGCCGCCACCCGCCGCCTGCACGTCGTCAACAACGAACCCGAACCCGTCACCGACGGCCCCCTGCCCCCACCCGTCGCCGCGCACGGCCTGTCCCTGGCCTTCGACCACGTCCACTTCGCCTACCCCGGCAAGCAACAGGACACCCTGCGCGACCTGACCTTCACCGCCCCCGCTGGCGCCACCGTCGCCATCGTCGGCGCCTCCGGCGCCGGCAAGAGCACCGTCGCCAGCCTGCTCCTGCGCTTCTGGGACCCGCGCCAGGGCGCCGTCAAACTCGACGGCGTCGACGTCCGCCAGCTCAACCTCGACGGCCTGCGCGAACGCGTCGCCCTCGTCACGCAAGACACCTACCTCTTCAACGACACCCTCGAAGGCAACATCCGCCTGGCCCGCCCCGACGCCAGCCGCGAAGACCTGGCCCGCGCCCTGGACCAGGCCGCCCTCACGTCCTTCGTCCAGACCCTGCCCGACGGCCTGGCCACCCGCGTCGGCGAACGCGGCATGCAACTCTCCGGCGGCCAACGCCAACGCATCTCCATCGCCCGCGCCTTCCTGAAAAACGCCCCCGTCCTGATCCTGGACGAAGCCACCTCGCACCTGGACACCCTGTCCGAACTGCAGGTGCGCGGCGCCCTGGACATCCTGATGCGCCACCGCACCACCCTGGTCATCGCCCACCGCCTCTCCACCATCCGCGACGCCGACCTGATCCTGGTCCTGGAAAACGGCACCCTCGCCGAATCCGGCACCCACGACCAACTGCTGCGCAAACAAGGCGCCTACGCCAAACTCGCCAGCCACCAGGGCGCGTACACCCAAGACCGCAACACCGGCACCGCCGCCATACCCACGTAGCTCCCCCACGCCCAAGCAGGCCGCGCAGCGGCCCACTTGGGCACCGCCAAGCCCCCCTCCGGGGGAAGCAACTCCGTAAAGAAACACCCCCGCACACCCTCTTCCAACCAGGCACAACGCGAGCCCGTCGTGGCGGGGAAGGGGGAGCGCGGGGCGTGTAGATGCGCCCGAGGGAATCGGAAGGGAGCCGAAGGCGGACGACGATGACGACGGGG